>NZ_JBEYUV010000002.1:0-259116 GCF_040643685.1 Nocardioides sp. NPDC047086 | reverse complement strand
GGTAACTCGGTCGGCAGTCACTCTCATCGTGGAGTTGGGCGCGGAGTGTGTCCGTTCGCCGAGGTAACTCGGTCGGCAGTCGCGGTCATCGTGGAGTTGGGCGCGGAGGGTGCCCGTTCACCGAGGTAACTCGGTCGGCAGTCGCGGTCATCGTGGAGCTGGGCGCGGAGGGTGCCCGTTCACCGAGGTAACTCGGTCGGCAGCCACTCCCGTCGTGGAGTTCCGCGCGGAGAGTGCCCGTTCACCGAGGTAACTCGGTCGGCATCCATTCGTACAGACGCCCCAAAACCAAGGAGTCGGATGCCCAGCGCCCCCCACAAGCCCTGGACATCCGACGATCTTGGGCGACCGACACCAAGTCTGCGTCAGTCGTGCGCACAGGTTAGGCATAGAAACGCCCATGGATCCAGATAGTTAAGACGAAATTCATGAACTTCTTGTGACGATTCGAACAGATTCGAACACCGGCGAGCGGCCGAATCATCTGGATCCATACATTAGAATTTCGGTGTGCGTGTGATGACCTCCCGAGCTCGCGCGGCCATCTTCGCCCCGATCGGCGACGAGGGCCGGGCGGCCCGCGTCGAGAACCGGCTCGCGGAGGCGATCCGCTCCGGCGTGCTCGCGCACGGCGAGCGGCTCCCGAGCGAGCCTGAGCTCGCCCAGATGCTCGGCGTCGCGACGGTCACCGCGCGCGAGGCGTTGGTCGCGCTGCGTGCCAAGGGTCTGGTGGTGACGACCCGGGGGCGCGGGGGCGGCTCGTTCGTACGTGCTCCGGAGAGCGGCGACCTCGTCGAGCACCGGCTCGCCGCGATGTCGCGGGTCGAGCTGCGTGACCGGGCCACGGTCTACCTGGTGGTGCTCACCGGCTGTGCGGAGATCGCCGCGGAGCGTACGGACCCCGACGAGGTCGAGGACCTGCGCGACCTGCTGATCCCCCTCAACGTCAGCGACGTGGCCCGCTGGCGCAGCGCCGACAGCGAGCTCTACCTGTCGGTGGCCGCGCTGACCCAGTCGGCCCGGATGACCCGCGAGGTGGTCCGCCAGGAGGCCGACTTCGGTGCGCTGCTCCGGATCCCGCTCAGCGAGCCGGGCTTCCGGGAGGCCGCGGCGACCCGGCATCAGGAGCTTGTCGAAGCCCTCGCAGCAGGAGATGCCGTCAGGGCCCGGGAGAGCGTACGTGAGCACGTCGCCCACTCCCTTGAACGCTTGGCCGAGATCCATGAGGCGGTGCGACGATGACCAAGACGATGACTCCCATCGACTGTGTGACTCAGGTCGAGCAGCATTTCGGGCCGATCGTGACCGAGCTCGAACGCGTACGCAGCGAGGTGGCCGCCCTCTTCGAGGCCGGCCCGGTCACCACCACGTCGCTGCGGGAGCGGCTCGAGCCCGGGTCGCTGGAGTTCCTGCGCAACCCCGACCTGATCGGTGGCGGCTTCGTCGTGGCCCCGGGTGTGCTCAGCGACCGTCGGCTCTACCTCGTCTGGTGGCAGGGCGAGGAGCGCGACTTCCTCGGTGACGCCGACGCGCCGGGCACCGGAGAGGCGATCGACTACACCCGCCAGCCCTGGTACCGCAGCCCGGAGCGTACGGGAGAGCTGACCCTCGTCGGGCCGTACGTCGACTTCGTCTGCACCGACGAGTACGTCATGACCACGACGATGCCGGTCTACGCCGGGGGCCGCATGGTCGGTGTCGCCGGGGCCGACACCCTGGTCGAGACGCTCGAGACGATGCTGCTCCCCGGGTTGCGGGAGGTCGGCGCGACGCTGGTCAACGGCCATGGCAAGGCGATCGTCTCCGCCGACCCGCAGCTGGCCACCGGCGCGCCGCTCGCCACCGCCCGGGACATGATCCCGTGCCGCGGGCTGCCGCTCTCCGTCGCTCTAGGGTGACGGCTTCGTCATGTGGCGCGGGGTGGTGAAGAAGAGCACCGCCACGAAGCCGACGGTGAGTGCGATCGCCGGTAGCAGCATCACCTCCGACATCGCCGCGGCGAACTCGGTGGCCACCTCGGGCGGGATCGAGGAGCCCGCTGCGGTCTCGTGGCCGCCCGCCAGCGATCCGCCGAGGCCGTGGGCGTTGAGGCGGAGGTCGATGAGCACGGCGACGGCGGCGGAACCGATCACCGACCCGACCAGCCGGGTGGCGTTGTAGACCCCGGCCCCCGCGCCGGCCAGCCGCATCGGCACGTTTCGTGTCGCGGTCGCCGCCAGGGGCGCCCAGACGGCGGCCGAGCCGAGGCCGAAGACGGCCATCGGCACCAGCAGCTGCCACAGCTCGGAGTCGACGGTCATCGGCACCGCGAGCCAGAAGAGCGAGGCGGCGCAGAGGAAGAAGGCCACGCCGGTGAGCAGCCGCGGGTGCACCCGGTCGGTCAGTCGTCCGACCAGCGGCGCGGCGACGAAGGAGACCAGCGCCATCGGGACCATCAGCAGCGAGGCCTCGAGCGCGGTGTAGCCGCGGACGAGCTGGGCGTAGAGCATCAGCGGGAAGCCCTGCGCGACGGCCGCGAAGCCCATGCAGGAGATCGCCAGGCTGGAGACCGAGAAGTTGCGGTCACTGAAGATGGACAGCGGCACCAAGGGCTCGTTCCGGTTGCGCGCCTGCCACCAGACGAAGAGCGCCATGATCGCGACGCCTCCCGCGACGAGCGCCCAGGTGAGGGTGTCCCAGCCCCTCTGCTCGCCGTTCTGCAGGCCGAAGACCACGCAGAACATCCCGACGCCGCTGAGTGCCACGCCGAGCCAGTCGAAGGCGTGCGCATGGGTCTCCAGCTCGGGAACCATCAGCCAGTTGAGGACGATCGCGACGATGCCGATCGGCACGTTGACGAAGAAGATCCACTCCCAGCCCCCGGCGGCGACCAGCGCCCCGCCCGCGAGCGGGCCGACGAGCGTGGCGATGCCCGCGGTCGCACCCCACAACGCCATCGCCGAGCCGCGCCGCTCGGCCGGGAAGATCCTGGTGATGGTCGCCATCGTCTGCGGCGTCATCATCGCTGCGCCGAGGCCCTGCACCGCCCGCGCCGCCACCAGCGACTCGATGCTGCCGGCGAGCCCGCACCACAGCGACGAGGCCGTGAAGACCGCCAGACCGGCGATGTAGACCCACTTGGGCCCGAATCGGTCACCGAGCCTGCCCATGATCAGGACCGGCACGGCGTACGTCAGCAGGTAGGCGCTGGTCACCCACAGCACCGCGTTGGCGCTCGCGTCGAGCTCGGCCATGATGTCCGGCGTCGCGACGGTCACGATCGTCATGTCGACCAGCAGCATGAAGAAGCCGATGCACAGCGCGAACAGCGCCCGCCACGGGTGCTCGGTCGTCGGCGCGGCGGACGTCTGTGTCACGGGCTGGGTCATGGCCACAGTCAACACCTGTTCGCCGACATCTCCGTGATCCGTCCGCCCGGGGAAAGCCGGTGGGTGGCTGCGGGCACAATGGTGGGCATGACCCACCAGGACCTGATGGCCAGCCCGCCGCCGACCCACCTCCCCGCCGACCCCGCGACCGACGAGCTGACCGCCGGGACCGAGCCCGCCGAGGTCGTCCGCCGCCACCCGGCCTCGCCCGCCGCCTGGGCCGCGCTCGCCACGGCCGCCAAGGAGGCCGGCGCCGAGGACGTGACCATCTACGCCTACGCCCGCGTCGGCTACCACCGCTCGCTCGACATGCTGCGCCGCAACGGCTGGAAGGGCCACGGCCCGGTGCCGTGGGAGCACGAGCCCAACCGTGGCTTCCTGACCAGCCTCGCCCTCCTCGCCGAGCAGGCCAAGGCGATCGGCGAGGCCGAGGAGTGGGAGCGCTGCAGCGAGTTCCTGCGCGACAGCAGCCCCACGGCGTACGACACGCTTCTGGGCTGAATTACCGAATCGCGTCGGACCAGCGATTTCGCCTAGCCTTGACCCGTGACTGAGCAGACCACCAACGCGCCCACCGAGCCTACTGATGGGCTTGACCTGAACGAGCAGATGATCGTTCGGCGCGAGAAGCGTGAGCGCCTGCTGGCCGAGGGCAAGAAGGCGTACGCCATCGAGGTCGGCCGCACTCACACGCTCGCCGAGGTGCGCGAGGCCTACGAGGACAAGCTCGAGGCCGGCGAGGAGACCCAGGACGTGGTCACCGTCGCCGGTCGGGTCATGTTCGTCCGCAACACCGGCAAGCTCGCGTTCGCGACGCTGCAGGAGGGCATCGGCACCCGGCTCCAGGTGATGCTCTCGCTCGCCGAGGTGGGCGAGGAGTCGCTCGCGGAGTGGAAGAGCCTGGTCGACCTCGGTGACCACGTCGCCGTGACCGGCCGGGTGATCTCCTCGCGGCGCGGCGAGCTCTCCATCATGGCCTCGAGCTGGGAGATGGCGTCCAAGGCGCTGCGGCCGCTGCCGGTGCTCCACAAGGACCTCTCCGAGGAGGCCCGGGTTCGGCAGCGGTACGCCGACCTGATCGTGCGCCAGGAGGCGCGCGACATGGTGCGTACGCGCGCGAAGATCACCCAGGCGATCCGCCGCCGTCTCGAGGACGACGGCTACCTCGAGGTCGAGACGCCGGTTCTGCAGCTCATCCACGGCGGTGCGCACGCGCGGCCGTTCAAGACCCACATGAACGCGTTCGACCAGCCGATGACGCTGCGCATCGCGCTCGAGCTCAACCTCAAGAAGGCCGTCGTCGGCGGCGTCGACAAGGTCTACGAGATCGGCCGGATCTTCCGCAACGAGGGCGTCGACTCCACCCACAGCCCCGAGTTCACGATGATCGAGGCCTACCAGGCCTACGGCGACCAGTTCACGATCGCCGAGGAGATGCGGCAGATGTACCTCGCCGCCGCCGACGCGGTGGGCTCGCGCCAGGTGGAGACGGACGCCGGCGTCATCGACCTCGACGGCGAGTGGAAGTGGCTGCCGGTCTACGAGGGCGTCTCCGAGGCCGTCGGCGTCGAGGTCACCCCCGACACCGACGTCGAGACGCTCAGGGCGCTCGCCGACAAGCACGACGTCGAGCTCGACCCGGCCTGGGGCGCCGACAAGATCGTCATGGAGCTGTGCGGCGAGCTGGTGGAGCCCCACCTGATCCAGCCGACCTTCCTGTGCGACTTCCCGGCGATCGCCCAGCCGCTTGCGCGGATCAACGACGAGGAGCCGGGCAAGGTGCTCGCCTGGGACCTGATCATCGGCGGCGTCGAGCGCGGCACCGGGTTCACCGAGCTGATCGACCCGGTCGTCCAGCGTGAGGTGCTCACTCAGCAGTCGCTCCTGGCCGCCGGCGGCGACCCCGAGGCGATGCAGCTCGACGAGGACTTCCTGCGGGCGCTGGAGTACGGCGCCCCGCCGATGGGTGGTCTCGGCCTCGGCCTGGACCGGGCGATCATGCTCTTCACCGGCGCCGGCATCCGCGAGACCATCCTCTTCCCCCTGCTCAAGCCCGAGGCCTGAGGGCCGGGCGGTTCGTCAAGGCATGCAGCCGAACCGACACATCCCTCGCGGAACTCCGCACGGGATGTGACGGTTTCCCTGCATACCTTGACGAACCGACACACGACTAAGGTGCCGATATGGAGAACGGCCGGTCGGAGACACTGATGACCGCGCTCGGGTTCGACCCGGGCGCAGCGCAGCTCTACAGCCGCCTCCTCCCGCTCAACGGCTGGCCGCTGGTGGTCGTGGCGGCGACGCTGTCGAGCTCCGAGGAGGAGCTGAAGGCGGAGGCCGCGCCGCTGATCGAGAGCGGCGTGATCTGCGTCGGCGAGACCTTGACGGTGCTCAGCCCGACCGCGGTGGTCGCACACATGCTGGAGCGGGCCGCGACCCGGGCGCAGGACGCCCACGACCACCTGCTGAAGATCTCCCAGTCGGTGCCGTACGTCGCCGGCACCGCTGCTCGCCTCCCGGGCACGGTCGGCGAAGAGCATCCGATCGACGGCGAGGTGATCGCCA
Source organism: Nocardioides sp. NPDC047086 (assembly GCF_040643685.1). Classification (NCBI taxonomy): domain Bacteria; kingdom Bacillati; phylum Actinomycetota; class Actinomycetes; order Propionibacteriales; family Nocardioidaceae; genus Nocardioides; species Nocardioides sp. NPDC047086. The sequence continues at coordinate 253,183 of NZ_JBEYUV010000002.1, read as the reverse complement.
CCGAGTTCACCCCGGAGACCTTCGAGCGGCTCGTCTCGGCCACCTCGGGCGACATGATGTGGCTGCGCCCCGCGGTGACCGTGCATCCCTCGGAGATGCGGTTCATCTCGGTCATCGAGTCCACGATCAAGTCGGGTCGCCGGTGCCGTGGCATCTATCCGGTGGCGGCCTTGAAGCACTCGCCCGACGTGCTGCGGATGCGGGTCGAGATCGGCGAGGAGGTCCGCATCCTGCCCCGCGTCGCCACCCACCTGATGGTGGTCGGCACCACGCACGCGATGTTCCCGGACCCGCTCGGACCGGTGGAGCAGCCGATCATCAACGTACGCCAGCGGGGCATCGTCGAGGTCGTGACCCGCTACTTCGAGGAGCTGTGGCGCCGCGCCCTCCCGGCGGCCGAGCTCGACGACCTGCCCAACGCCGAGCGCCGCCTGCTGCTCGCCGAGCTGGCCAGCGGGGCCCAGGACGAGCAGATCGCCCGGAGGCTCGGTGTCTCGCTGCGTACCGTCCGGCGACGGGTCGCCGAACTGCTCGAGGAGCTCGGTGCGACCTCACGGTTCGAGGCCGGTGTCGAGGCCGCGCGGCGAGCCTGGCTGTGACGTACGCGCCTGAATTTGCTAGCGTGTGGTCGCAAGAGCCCTGGTCTTGCCAGGGTTTCTTGCATTTTGTAGATGGATTCAGCACACACTTGATATTGGTGCGTTGAGCAGCCGGGCACGCCCGGAGGGACTCCGTCCGGAGCGAAGGAGCGACACACATGCCCGCGATCACGATCATCGGTGCCCAATGGGGCGACGAAGGCAAGGGCAAGGCGACCGACCTGCTCGGTGAGCACGTCGACTACGTCGTCAAGTTCAACGGCGGCAACAACGCCGGTCACACCGTCGTCATCCGCCAGGAGGACGGGCAGAGCGAGAAGTACGCCCTCCACCTGCTGCCCAGCGGCATCCTGACCGCCGGCGTGACGCCGGTGATCGGCAACGGGGTCGTCGTCGACCTCGCGGTCCTCTTCGAGGAGCTGACCGGCTTGGAGCAGCGCGGCGTCGACATCTCCCAGCTGAAGCTGTCCGCCAGCGCCCACGTCATCGCCGACTACAACCGCCAGCTCGACAAGGTCACCGAGCGCTTCCTCGGCTCGCGCAAGATCGGCACCACCGGCCGTGGGATCGGCCCGACCTACGCCGACAAGGTCAACCGCATCGGCATCCGCGTCCAGGACCTCTTCGACGAGTCGATCCTGCGCGGCAAGGTCGAGGGCGCGCTGGAGCTGAAGAACCAGCTGCTCTCGAAGGTCTACAACCGCCGTGGCTTCACCGTCGACGCGGTCGTCGAGGACCTGCTGTCCTACGCGGACCGGATCGCGCCGATGGTCTGCGACACCGGCCTGCTGCTCAACCAGGCGCTCGACCGGGGCGAGACCGTGCTGCTCGAGGGCGGCCAGGCGACCCTGCTGGACGTAGACCACGGCACCTACCCGTTCGTGACCTCCTCCAACGCCACCTCCGGCGGCGCCTGCACCGGCTCGGGGATCCCGCCGACCCGGATCGACCGCGTCGTCGCGATCGTGAAGGCCTACACCACCCGGGTGGGGGAGGGTCCGTTCCCGACCGAGCTCTTCGACGCGTCCGGCGACTACCTGCGCGACAACGGCCACGAGTTCGGCACGACCACCGGGCGCCCGCGCCGCTGTGGTTGGTACGACGCGGTGATCGCCCGCTACGCCGCCCGTGTCAACGGCGTCACCGACTTCGTCCTCACCAAGCTCGACGTGCTCGGCGGTCTCGACGAGATCCCGGTGTGCGTGGCGTACGACGTCGACGGTGTCCGCCACGACGAGATGCCCGTCAACCAGTCCGACTTCCACCACGCCAAGCCCATCTTCGAGACGCTGCCGGGCTGGAAGGAAGACATCTCCGGCGCCCGGTCGTTCGACGACCTCCCGGCCAACGCTCAGGCGTACGTGAAGTACGTCGAGGAGATCTCCGGCGCTCCGATGTCGGTCATCGGCGTCGGCCCCGCACGCGACGAGACGGTGATCCTCAATTCGCTGATCTGAGGTGGTGACGCTGGGAGTGGCCTATGGGTCACTCCCAGCACCACTCCGGTCGTCCGCAGCGATCACCAGTGACGTGAGACGTCCTAGCGGCGGATCGTGATGCGCCCGGCCTTCAGGTCGACCCCGTGAGCCGGGTCGTCACCGTCGGGCGAGGGGATCACGTGACCGATGTTGTCCTGATCCGCGAGCTCGCGCGCGGCGCGCGCGTTGCCGGGGTCGAAGACGTCGATGAAGGTGCCGAGGCCGTCGCCGAGCCCGGAGGAGACGCCGCGGCGCGAGGAGCGCAGGGCCCTGTCGCAGGCGGCGATCATCAGGCCGAGCACGACGACGACGGCGACGCCGAACACGACCCAGGTCATGATCGGGAGACTGCGCCGGTGCTCAAAGCAGCGAGGCGCCCTCGACGACTCCGAGCGGCTCGGCCGCGATGTCGGAGCGCCGCTGGAGACCGTCGAAGCTGATCAGGTCGGCGGCGGCGTACGCCCGCGAGCGTGCGTCATCGATGTCGTAGCCCTTGGCTCGGACCGCCAGCACCCTGCCGCCCGCGGTGACCAGGTGGCGGTGGGCGGGCTCCTCGGGCGTGGAGGCGTCGACGATCGCGGTGCCCGCGTGGATCACGTCGACGTCGTTGATCGAGTTGGCGTTGCCGGCGCCGGTGATGACGTCGCCCTTGGAGGAGGACTCCGGGTAGCCGGCCGAGGCCAGCACGACCGTCACCGAGGCACCGTCGGAGAAGGTCGGCGCCTCGACGGTGTCCAGCGCACCCGTGGCCGCCGCGAGGAGCACGTCGCCGAGAGAGGACTCCAGAAGAGCGAGAACCGGCTGGATGTCGGGGTCACCGAAGCGGCAGTTGAACTCGATCACCTTCGGGCCCTTGGCGGTCAGCGAGAGCCCGACGTAGAGGCACCCGACGAACGGGGCGCCGCGCTTCTCCATCTCGACCAGGGTCGGCTCGACGACGGTCGCCAGCACGACCTCGGCCAGGTCCGGCTGCGCCCACGGCAGCGGCGAGTAGGCACCCATCCCGCCGGTGTTGCCGCCCTTGCCGCCGTCGAAGATCCGCTTGAAGTCCTGCGCCGGCTGCAGCGCGTAGGCTCGCGTCCCGTCGCAGATCGCGAACAGCGAGACCTCGGGACCGTCGAGGAACTCCTCGATGACGACCCGCTCGCACGCGGCCGCGTGGGCCAGCGCCTCCTCGCGGTCACGCGTCACGACGACGCCCTTGCCCGCGGCCAGAGCGTCGTCCTTGACGACGTACGGAGCGCCGAACTCGTCCAGCGCGGCGGCCGCCTCCTCGGGCGTGGTCGCCACGCGCGAGCCCGCGGTCGGTACGCCGGCCGCGGACATCACATCCTTGGAGAACGCCTTCGACCCCTCCAGCTGCGCAGCCGCCTCCGACGGCCCGAAGACCGCGATCCCCGCCCTGCGCACCGCGTCGGCGACCCCGGCCACCAGCGGCGCCTCCGGCCCGACGATGACGAGGTCGACCTCCAGCTCGCCCGCCAGGGACGCGATCGCGGGACCGGACATGATGTCCACGTCCCGGAGCGTGGCGAACTCCGCGATCCCGGGGTTCCCGGGTGCGGCATACACCTCGTTCCCCTCCTGGGAGAGCTTCAGAGCGAGCGCGTGCTCACGACCACCAGTGCCAGCGACAAGGATCCTCACGGGCCCACCTTATGCTGCGACGAGGTGGTGAACCCGAGCGTGGTCCCTAGGTCAGGCTCCGCTTCACAACTCGGCAGAAGGTGGGGTGACGGCCTCGTCGGGGCGGTGCTGGATGACGTCCTCGTAGTAGGACTCGGCGGCGTTGATGAGCTTGACCCACTCGCCGGCGAACTGGGAGAGCACCCAGCGGTGCTCGAGGATCTCGTGGAACATCTGCGCCGGGGTGAGCTTCGCGGCCGCGCCGGGAGGGCGCATGGCGACGATGGGCTCGTAGACCTCGCGCAGCCAGCGGCTCGCCGCGACCTCGATCGGCAGGTCGCCGAGCTCCCGGGTGGCGCGGAAGGCGGAGATGTCGTTGAGGATCCGCCGGGCCTGGGCGTCCTGGACGTCCAGCCCGGTCAGCGTACGCAGCTCGCGGCGGTGGTGGCCGAGCTCGACCACCCGCGGGCGCAGTGCCACCGTGTCGCCGTCCTCGCTGGTGGTGATGTCGAGCTCCTCGACGTCGAAGCCGAGGTCGTGGAGGCGCTCGATGCGCTGCTCGATGTGCCACATCTCCTCAGCGGAGAAGACCTGCTCCTCGGTGAGCTCGCGCCACAGCGCGTTGTAGCGGTCCTGCAGCCGCTCGACGATCGCGTCGATCGGGAAGGCCTCCGGCAGCGACTCGCTCGCCTGCAGGTCGAGCAGCTCGCCGTAGATGTTCTGGTAGGCGACCTCGAGGTCGTACTCCCGCAGCCGGTCGGAGAGCTCCGGCTTCAGCTCCCCGGTCTCGGCATCGACCAGGTAGGCGGCGAACCCGGCCGCGTCGCGTACGAACAGGACGTTCGAGAGGGACACGTCGCCCCAGTAGAAGCCGGCCAGGTGGAGGCGTACGAGCAGGACGACGAGGGCGTCGATCAGGCTGGGGAGCCGGTCGGCGGCCAGGCCCCGCTCGAACAGGGCGCGGTAGGGGAGCGAGTAGGTGAGGTGCTCGGTCATCAGCGCGGCGTTGAGGTCGTTGCCGTCGCGGTCCTTGCGACCGGTGACGACGCTCTTCGCGACCACGGTCGGCAGGCCGAGGCGCTGCAGCTCGCGCAGCATGTCGTACTCGCGCCGGGCGATGTCGGCCTGGGTCTCCTTGACCGCGTAGACGTTGTTGCGCACCCGCACGATGCGTACGACGTGGCGGCTCAGCCCGCGGGTCAGCGGGACCACGACGTCATCCGGCCACTCCTCCAGGGGGAGTGACCAGGGCAAGGTGTAGATCGCCGGGTCGGGCCGGCTGGCGAGGATCCGCAGGGCCATACCGCCACGTTAGTGGGGTGGGGCAGCGGACATGGGAGAATGTCCGCCGTGACTGTGGTGCCCAACGTTCTCGCCAACCGCTATGCCGCGGCCGACCTCGCCGGGATCTGGAGTCCCGAGCACAAGATCGTGCTGGAGCGCCAGCTCTGGATCGCGGTGCTCAAGGCTCAGAAGGATCTCGGCATCGACGTCCCCGACGGGGTGGTGGAGGCGTACGAGAAGGTTGTCGCCCAAGGTGAGGCCGGCGTCGACCTCGAGTCGATCGCGGCCCGGGAGCGGGTGACCCGCCACGACGTGAAGGCGCGGATCGAGGAGTTCGCCGCGCTGGCCGGGCACGAGCACATCCACAAGGGCATGACCTCGCGGGACCTCACCGAGAACGTCGAGCAGCTCCAGGTGCTCTCGTCGCTGAAGCTGATCCGCGACCGTGCCGTCGCGACGCTGGCGCGCCTGGCGCGGCTCGCGACCGAGCACGAGACCACGGTCATGGCCGGCCGCAGCCACAACGTCGCGGCGCAGGCGACGACGCTCGGCAAGCGGTTCGCGACCGTCGCCGACGAGATGCTGGTCGGGCTCCAGCGGCTCGAGGAGCTCATCGCCCGCTACCCGCTGCGTGGGATCAAGGGTCCGATGGGCACCGCCCAGGACATGCTCGACCTGCTCGACGGCGACGCCGGCAAGCTGGCCGCGCTCGAGGAGCGGGTCGCGACCCACCTCGGCTTCGAGAACGTCTTCACCAGCGTCGGCCAGGTCTACCCGCGCTCCCTCGACTTCGACGCCGTCTCGGCGCTGGTCCAGCTGGTCTCCGGTCCCTCCAACCTCTCGACCACGATCCGGCTGATGGCCGGCAACGAGCTGGTCACCGAGGGCTTCAAGGAGGGCCAGGTCGGCTCGAGCGCGATGCCGCACAAGATGAACTCGCGCTCCACCGAGCGGGTCAACGGACTCTCGGTGGTGCTGCGCGGTTACCTCTCGATGATCTCCGAGCTGGCCGGCGACCAGTGGAACGAGGGCGACGTCTCCGACTCCGTCGTGCGCCGGGTCGCGCTCCCGGACGCGTTCTTCGCCGCCGACGGCCTCTTCCAGACCTTCCTGACCGTGCTCGACGAGTTCGGCGCCTTCCCGGCCGTGATCCAGCGCGAGCTCGACCGCTACCTGCCGTTCCTGGCGACCACCAAGGTGCTGATGGCCGCCGTCCGCAACGGTGTCGGCCGCGAGGAGGCGCACGAGGCGATCAAGGAGGCTGCCGTCGGCACCGCGCTGTCGATGCGCAAGGGGCAGGCCGAGAACGACGTCTTCGCCAAGCTCGGCGCCGACCCCCGCCTCGGCCTGACCGAGGAGCAGATCACCTCGCTGGTCGCGGCGCCGATCGAGTTCACCGGTGCCGCCGTCGCGCAGGTCCAGGAGGTCGTACGCCGCGTGGAGGCTGTCACCGCCCGCCATCCCGAGGCCGCCGCGTACACGCCGGGGGAGATCCTCTGAGTCCCGTCATCACCGTCGCGGCGGTCGTCTTTCGCGACGGTGAGGGGCGGCTGCTGACCGTCCGCAAGAACGGCACCGCGAGTTTCATGCTGCCCGGCGGGAAGCTGGAGCCGGGGGAGTCGGCCGCCGCGGCGGCCGTCCGCGAGGTGAGCGAGGAGCTCGGCGTACGGCTTCAGGTCGAAGACCTCGCGCTGCTCGGCGAGTTCGAGGCGGACGCCGCCAACGAGCCGGGTCACCTGGTCCGCTCGACGGTGTTCACCTGGGCCGGCGAGGTCACGCCGGCAGCCGCCGCCGAGATCGCGGAGCTGCGCTGGGCGAGCCTGACCGAGATCACCGAGGGAGCCGACTTCGCGCCCCTGACCCGGGAGTACGTGGTCCCCGCCCTCGAGCCCGTCTGATCCTCGGCGGCACCCCACGGCACGGTGGGAGACTGTCGGCATGTCCGGGTACTTCGCCGCAGACTCCATGGTCGTCCGTGCGATGCGTCAGCGGGCCGTCGGGCTGACCTGGGGGCAGCGGGCGCTGGTGATCGGCGGTCTGCACCCGCGGCTCTTCGTCGGCACCGCCCAGCACACGGCCCACCGGGCGACGCCCTACACCCGGCTCGCCCTGACCGCCCGGCTGATGGAGACGGTCTTCCTCGGAACCCAGGAGGAGGCCGACCGGGCGCTCGCCTTCACGGCGAAGCGGCATGTGCCCGTCGAGGGGACGATGGAGGTCCCCGGCGGCGCAGCGCACCCGGCGGGTGCGCACTACTCCGCCGCGGATCCCGGCCTGATGTGGTGGACGGCGGCGTTCGCGCTCGACTCGGTCGAGTTCATGTACGACGCCCTGGTCCGCCCCCTGCGCCCGGACGAGCGCGAGGAGCTCTTCGACGGGTTCGTGACCTGGGCCGGCCTCTTCGGTATGCCGGCCTCGGCCGCGCCGGCCTCCTATCCCGACTTCCGCCGCCGCTTCGACGCCTGGCTCCACTCCGACGAGCCGTATCTCGTGGACGAGGCCCGTCTGGTCGGACGCCACATCGCCGGCTCCGCCGGCTACCACCTCCCCGGTGGGTCGCCGACCTCCGAGACGCTGCGGACCGTCGTCCAGGGCAGCCTCCCGGCGCTCGTCCGCGAGCACTACGACATCCCGTGGTCGGCCGCGGCCGAGACGAGATGGCGGGCCGTACGCACCGCCAGTCGCCTCGTTCACGGCCGCCTCTCGCTCCTGGGACCCACACCGCTGCTGCGCGGGCGGAGCGAGCACTTCTACAAGGTAGTCCAGCGGGGCGAGCAGTCGTTGGTGCGCCGGGGCGGCGTCAGCATCCCCGGCGTCTCGGACGTCACCTCGGCCTGACTTCAGGCAGGCTTGACGTCCAGCACGACCTCGAACTCCAGCAGGTCGGCTCCGGTGGCGACCGGCTTGCGCGGCGCCTCGCCCGGCGGGGTCGCGTGGGCGGCTCGTGCGTCCCCGTCGCGCCAGGCCGCGAAGGACTCCTCGGAGTCCCAGTGGGTGACGACGAAGTAGCGGTCGTCGCCGGCCACCGGGCGCAGCAGCTGGAAGCCCAGGAAGCCCGGCGACTTGTCGACCGTCCCGGCCCGGGCCGCGAACCGCTTCTCGAGCTCGGCGCCCGCGCCCTCCGGAACCTGGATTGCATTGATCTTCACCACAGACATGCCGCAAACCTATGCGAGGGCTGGGGACGCGGCGTACCTGCCTGCGACGATGGACGGCATGTCCGATCCGGTTACCGTCACCATCGCCCGCCGAGTCTCCGTGGAGCGCCGCGACGAGATGGTCGCCTGGATGCAGGCGGGGATCCGGCTGGCCAGCGAGTTCCCCGGCTTCCTGGGAGCGGGCTGGGTGCGGCCGTCACCGGACTCCGACCAGTGGCACCTGCTCTACCGCTTCGACTCCCACGAGACCCTGGGGAGCTGGGACACCAGCCGCCAGCGCGGCTGGTGGCTGGGCGCGGGCGAGCCGTTCGTGGAGGAGACCCGGATCGAGCGGCGTACCGGCATCGAGGGCTGGTTCGACCCGCCGAGCACCTACGACGTCGAGCAGGTCTCCGGGGTCGCGACCGCCCCGCCGCGGTGGAAGCAGACGATCACGATCTTCCTGATGTTCTTCCCGGTCAGCCTGCTCGCCAACTGGGCGCTCGGGCCGGTCGTCGGGGACTGGGCGCTGCCGCTGAAGGTGCTGGGAGTGATGGTCGTGACGCTGCCGTTCATGACGTACTTCGGGCTGCCGTGGATCACCCGCAACATGGAGTGGTTCCTGCACGGCCGCCCGGCGCCCTGGCGTCGCTAGGGCTTCGGGTTACCGCCCTCGGCGGAGAGCACGGCGTCGAGGAGTCCGGGGAACCGCGCGTCGAGATCCTCGCGGCGCAGCGAGAGGCGCCGGGCGCGGCCGTTGGCCTCGTTGCGGACCACGCCCGCCGTCCGCAGGACCTTCATCAGGTGTGACTTCGCCGTCTATGCCGTCGCTCTGCTGGCCACCCTGCTCGTGTTCGGCTCGGTCTCCGACCACGTCGGCCGGCGTCCGGTGGTGACCGTCGGGTTCCTCCTGCTCGCTGCCAGCTTCGCGCTCTTCCAGGGTGCCGACACCGCGGCCGTCCTCTTCGAGGCACGGATCCTGCAGGGGGTAGCGAGCGGCCTGCTGCTCTCGACCCTGTCGGCAGCCGTGGCCGACTTCGAGCGGCCCTCGCGGCCGGGCTCCGCCGCCGTGGCCAACGCGGTCGCGCCGATGGTCGGCCTGGCGGTCGGCGCCGTCGTCGCCGGCATGGTCCTGCAGGTGTCGGCGGACCCACGGGTCATCGTGTTCGATGCCCTCGTCGTGCTGTCCCTGCTCCTCGCGGCCGGGGTGTGGCTGGTCCCGGAGACCGCGCCTCGTCATGAGGGACTGCTCGCCTCGCTGCGTCCGCGGGTCGCCGTGCCACCGGCCATCCGGGGTCTGCTCGCCCGCAGTGCGCCGGCGATCTTCGCCGGCTGGGCGACCGGTGGGCTGTTCCTCTCCCTCGGCGCCGCGATCGTACGCACCGAGCTGGGTGCCGACAGCCACGTCCTGCAGGGGCTGGCGATCGGTGCCCTCGCCGGATCCGGAGCGGTGGCGGCGTACGTCTTCCGCCACCGCTCGGCCCGGGCGACGACCCTCTACGGCACCGCCGCGCTGGCCGGCGGCACGGTGCTGAGCCTGCTCGCCCTCCCGACCGGGTCGGTGGTGGCGTACCTCGACGCCGTGGTCGTCGCCGGCTCCGGCTTCGGGACCGCCTTCTTCGGCATCCTGCGCTCGATCATGCCGCTCCTGCCCGCCCATGAGCGGGCGGAGGTCTTCGCGGTGATCTTCATCGTGTCCTACCTGGCCTTCGGGGTCCCGGCCGTCGTCGCCGGGTTGCTGACGCCGCAGATCGGTCTCGCGACCACGACCTACGTCTACGGTGCCGTCGTCGTGGTGCTCTCGGCGGCGGCCGGCCTGCTGCGCTGGCGCAGCGACGACTGACCAGAGCCTCGTCAGGGGTGCGCGATCGCGCCGCCACCCTTTCTCTCCTGGTACGTCGCCGAGAGCTCGTCGTAGGTCGCGGTGATCCGGGCGAGCTGCTCGGGGTCGGCGAGCGGGGCGAGCCCGGTGCTGACGAAGTAGGCGTTGGTGCGGTTGTAGAGGTCGCGCCCCGGGGCGACGTCGTCGCGGTCGGGATCCGGGACGGCATAGACACCCTTGAGGATCGCCAGGTCGTAGGGGATCGCGAAGGAGTCGGCCGAGTCCTGGTGGCTGAAGAGATAGGCGAACTCGGGGAACCCGGACCAGGCGATCCCCGACAGACACAGCGAGCACGGCTCATGGGTCGCCAGCAGCAGGCAGTCGGCGGGCGCGGGCCGCTCCTCGGCCGGCAGCTCGAAGAAGCGCTTGATGGCGTGGATCTCGCCGTGCCACAGCGGGTTCTCGGTCTCGTTGTTGGTCTCGGCGACCACCGTCGACAGGTCCGCGCGGCGCACGATCGCGGCGCCGAAGATCTTGTTGCCCGCGGCCACGCCGACACGGGTCAGCGGGACGATCTCCTGCTCGATCACGTCCAGCAGGCGGCGTACGTCCGCCTCGTCGGTCAGATCCATCAGACCAGCGCTTCGCCGCCGTGGGTGGCGAGCTTGCGGGCGACCTCGGCGAGGTCGGCGCGCCAGACCTCCTCGGGGCCCGGCGGGAGGATGTCGTCCCAGTCGGGCGAGAAGCTGCCGCGTACGGAGAGCAGGTCCTTCGAGCGGGCCAGGAACCACATGTGCAGGTGCTCGGCGCCGTCGCCGATCCGCATCGCGTGGCAGCGGGCGATGTTGGGCAGGCTCTCCACGATCCGGGCGAGCCGCACGGTGAGGACACCGAACTCGGCCGCCTGGTGCTCGTCGAGATCGGGCAGGTCGTAGTGCTCGAGCGGCTCGAGGATCAGTACGAGCGGGAGACCGGACTGCGCCAGGTGCTTCACCCGCCAGCTCTCGTCCTGCCAGATCACGCCGGGCAGATCGGTGCCGCACAGGTTGCAGTCCACCCCGTCCTCACCGCTGCGCGGCTCCTCGGGGGCAGGGGGAGCGAGCGGCTTGGGTGCGATCTCGCCCTCGCGGACGACCCACGGGAAGACGTCCCACTCGGTCACGCTCGGAGCGGGCAGGTCGCCGCCGGCCTGGACGCGGGCATAGATCTGATCAGCTGTCTCGGCCATGGCTCGAAACCATGCCATATCCGGTGCGTCCGCGCGGCGTGGTTTCTTAGTCGAGTGAGTGACTTGACTAAGATGCCTCCATGACCACCGGTTTGCTTCCGTCCCTGCCGTCCTACGACGGTGCCGAGCTCGTCATCCCGGCACCCGGCGAGGGCCCGGGCAACTGGGCCGGCGCGGCGAGCGCGGTCCTGGCCGACGGCGTCTTCTGGCTGACCTGGCGCAACCGGCGTCCGCTCTCCGACGGACGCGGCGTCACGGTCAGCGTCGCTCGGTCGACCGATGGCGTGCGGTTCGAGACGGTGACCGAGGTCCACCGCGACCAGTTCGGCTGCGAGTCGCTGGAGCGGCCGGTGTTGGTGCCGCTGCCCGAGGGCGGTTGGCGGCTCTACCTCTCCTGCGCCACCTGGGACTCCAAGCACTGGTGGGTCGACAGCCTCACCGCCGACACCGTCGAGGGCCTCCCCGAGGGGCGCCGCCAGGTCGTCCACGCCGGCAGCGACACCGTCGCGGTCAAGGACCCGGTGATCGCGATCGACCCGGTGACCCAGACCTGGCAGATGTGGCTGTGCTGCCACCCGCTCGCCGAGCCCGGCCACGAGGACCGGATGACGACCCGCTACCTCACCTCCACCGACGGCCTGGAATGGCAAGACGACGGCGAGGTCCTCGCCGGTCGTCCGGGCCGGTGGGACGCCCGCGGGGCCCGGGTCACCACGGTCGTCTCGCACGACCCGCTCGTCGTCCTCTACGACGGCCGAGCCGACGCTGAGTCCAACTGGTACGAGACCACCGGCATCGCCCGCTGGGACGGCTCCCGGCTGGTCGCCGATGCCGACGCGGCCCCGATCGCGAGCCCTCACTCCGACGGCGCCTTCCGCTACGCCAGTGCCGTGGCGCTGCCCGACGGCCGGATCCGCTACTACGTGGAGGCCGCCCGCGAGGACGGCGCCCACGACCTGATCACGCTGGTTCGCTGAGGTCCTGGGCGAGTCTCGCGCGCTCCTGGAACGAACCCCGTCTCGAGGTGGAGAGCCAGTCGGAGAAGTCCTGTCCGCTCACCTTGGTGAGCAGCTCGATGTCCTCGGCGAAGGCGGGCAGGAGCTGCTCGCGCTGCTCCGGCGTCAGCCGGGGCCGGTGGTGGTCGCCCGGCCCGGAGAGCTGGCGAAGCAACGGCGGATAGCTCTTGCGCCACGCCTCCGGCGGCGCGAACTGGGCGAGCCAGGCACCGCTCCTGATCACGGGCCCGAGCACCTTCGGGCGCCAGCCGGGTTCGACGTACGTCCTGCTGTTGTCCTTCGGGATGTGGTCGACGCGGCCCTGCTCGATGCCGAGGAAGCGGCAGGCTCGGTCAACGGTCGCGGCGGGCTCGTCGACGATGTCGCGGTAGCGCACCACCAGCACACGGTCCTGGCCGACCAGCTCGTAGAGGTGGTCGAGCTGGCGGCCGTAGAGCCCGAGCTCGCGGTAGCGCCAGAACGGCGCCCAGCCGTCGTGGGCCCACGCCAGTGCGGCGGGGGAGCGTCGTCGCACAGCCAGTACTTCGGCTCCTTCGGTGTCGTGGCGAACGCCTGTGGGTGCCTCGCCAGCGCCGAGTGCAGTGCCGTGGTCCCGGCCTTCGGTGCGCCGATGATCAAGAAGTCTGGCTGTGGTCGTCGTTCCATGCGCGGGCCTCCCGCCTAAATCGCTCGAAACAGTCTACTTAAGCGAGAAACGGTTTGGCAGCGGTATCTCTTAGGCTGATCCCGTGGCTGACCTCAACATCCCCCCGGCGCCGGCGATCCCGGGCGCGAAGCACCTCCACTCCGGCAAGGTGCGCGACCTCTACGAGCTGGAGGAGGGGCCGTACGCCGGCCAGCTCCTGATGGTCGCCAGCGACCGCATCTCGGCCTTCGACCACGTCTTCGACACCGTCATCCCGGACAAGGGCGAGATCCTCACCCGGCTGTCGCTGTGGTGGTTCGAGCAGTTCGAGGACCTGGTGCCGACCCATGTGCTCTCGACCGACGTCCCCGCGGCCGTCGAAGGCCGTGCGGTGGTGGCTCAGAAGCTCCACATGCTGCCCGTCGAGTGCGTCGCGCGGGGCTACCTGACCGGCTCGGGCCTGCGTGAGTACGAGGCCACCGGCGAGGTCTGCGGCATCCGGCTGCCGGCCGGTCTGGTCGACGGCTCCCGGCTCACCCCGCCGATCTTCACGCCGGCCACGAAGGCAGAGCTCGGCGACCACGACGAGAACGTCACCTACGAGTACATCTCCAAGCTGATCGGCGAGGACGACGCCGCCGCGGTGCGCCGGCTCACCCTGGCGGTCTACCAGCGCGCCGACGAGATCGCCCGCGGCCGCGGCCTCATCCTCGCCGACACCAAGTTCGAGTTCGGCGTACGCCAGGACGACCTCGGCATCCGCACGATCGTGCTCGCCGACGAGGTGCTCACGCCCGACTCGTCCCGCTACTGGGACGCGGCGCAATGGCACCCCGGTGCGGCGATCCCCAGCTTCGACAAGGACGTGATCCGCCGCTGGCTGCTCTCGCCCGAGTCCGGCTGGGACCGCGCCGCCGGTGGTCCGCCGCCGGAGCTGCCCGAGGAGATCGTCGAGCGCACGCGGGCGAAGTACGTCGAGGCGTACGAGAAGCTCACCGGCCACCGCTTCTGAGACACGTGTCGCAGTAAAAACGTGGACCTTGTTTCGTGGGTGGCTACCTGCGGGTAAGTTGTGACGCGTAACACGCACACGACTGGAGGCCATGTGTCCACGTACAACCTCGCTTCGCTGCTCGAAGACTCCGCGGCGAACTATCCCGAGCGCACCGCGATCGTCCTCGGCGACATCCGTCTGAACTACGCCCAGATCAACGGTGCCGCCAACCAGGTCGCGAACCTGCTGGCGAGCAAGGGCGTCGGTGCGGGTGACCGGGTCGCCCTGATGAGCCCGAACCTGCCCTACTTCACGATGGTCTACTACGGCATCCTCAAGGCCGGCGCCACCGTCGTTCCGCTCAACGTGCTGCTCAAGGGGCGCGAGGTGGCCTACCACCTCAAGGACTCCGACGCGAAGGCCCTCTTCGCCTTCGAGGGCACCCCGGAGCTCGCCATCGGTGCCGAGGCGCACGCGGGCGCGAAGGAGGCCGGGGTCGAGAACCTCTTCCTGATCACCGCCGACCCGACCGCCGCGTCGCCGATCGAGGGCGTGACCACGCTCGGCCAGGGCATCGGGACCCAGCCGCCGACGTTCGACACCGTGGCCACCGACGAGGACGACACCGCGGTCATCCTCTACACCTCCGGCACCACCGGGCAGCCCAAGGGCGCCGAGCTGCGCCACCGCAACATGCGCGACAACGCGCTCGCCGGCGCCGAGCTCTTCGGTGCCTCGGCCGAGCGGCCCGACACCTACCTCGCCGTGCTGCCGCTCTTCCATGCGTTCGGCCAGACCGTGGTGCAGAACGGCGCGATCGCCTTCGGCGGCACCATCGTGCTGCTGCCCCGCTTCGACGCCGCGGCCGCGCTGGCGACGATGCTCAAGGAGAGCGTGAGCTTCTTCGCCGGTGTGCCGACGATGTACTGGGGCCTCCTCGGTGCCCTCTCCGAGGACATCGACGTGGCCACCCTCGCCAAGAACCTGCGCGTCGCCGCCGCCGGTGGCTCGGCCCTCCCGGTCGAGATCCACAAGGAGTTCGAGAAGCGCTTCGGCGTGACCATCCTCGAGGGCTACGGCCTCTCCGAGACCTCGCCGGTGGCGTCGTTCTCGCTCTACGGCCAGCCGGTGCGTCCGGGCTCGATCGGCGTCCCGATCCCCGGTGTCGAGATGCGCCTGATCGACCCAGCCTCGTGGGACGACGTCGAGTGGACCCCCGACGCGATCGGCGAGATCGCGATCAAGGGCCACAACATCTTCAAGGGCTACTACAACCGCCCCGAGGCCACCGCCGAGGTGCTCACCTCGGACGGCTGGTTCCGGTCGGGTGACCTCGCCAAGCGGGACGAGGACGGGTGGTACTACATCGTCGACCGCGCCAAGGAGCTCATCATCCGCGGCGGCTTCAACGTCTACCCGCGCGAGATCGAAGAGGTCCTGCTGACCCACCCGGCGGTCTCGCTGGCCGCCGTGATCGGTGTCCCGCACGACTCCCACGGCGAGGAGATCAAGGCGGTCCTCGTGCTCAAGCCCGGCGCCTCCGCGACCTCCGAGGAGATCGTGGCCTGGTCGAAGGAGCAGATGGCGGCCTACAAGTACCCGCGCATCGTCGAGATCGTCGACGCCCTGCCGATGACCGCCACCGGCAAGATCCTCAAGCGCGAGCTCAAGTAACCGATTCCGTACGCCGGCAGCAGCCGTAGCTCGAAGATCGCAGTCACGTGGTGGCTGCGATCTTCGAGTTTGTGGGTTGGGCCGGGCGTTCTCGGGATAGGACTGTCATATGGGCGACTCGGGGGACGCGAAGCAGCCGTTCGACCATGACGGGATGGAGCGGCTGCGCGATGAGGTCCAAGGCGGGGTCATCTCGAGGAGGCAGCTACGCGAGCTGCATGCCCAGGACCACGACATCCGTCGCCTCGTACGCAACCGTGAGCTCACCGCGGTCCATCCGGGCGTCTACGTCAGTCACACCGGCAACCCGACCTGGGGTCAGCGTGCCTGGGCGGCGGTGCTCGCGTGCTGGCCGGCGGCGCTGACCGGAAGGTCGGCGCTGCCGAAGCCGCCCGAGCGCGCGCCGATCGAGGTGATGGTGCCGATCGGCCGCACGGTGCGAGCACCCGACGGTGTGATCGTCCGACGGCGGGCCCGCTTCGAGGGGTACGTCGACTGGGCCGCCTATCCGCCGCGGCAGCTGATCGCTGAAGCGGCGATCGATGCGGCCGCGGATGCCTCCGACCTCAACGAGGCGTTCTCGATGCTCGCCGACCTGGTCCAGAGCAAGGCGCTGCGGGCGGGGGCGCTCGTCGAGGCCCTGGACCATCGCCGACGGATGCGTGATCGGCAGCTCCTCGGCGAACTGCTCGAGGATCTCAAGGAAGGCGCGTGCTCGGTGCTCGAGCGCGAATACCTCAGGCGCGTCGAGCGCGCCCACGGCCTGCCGACGGGGGAGCGGCAGGTCGCCGACTCGGTCGCGGGTGTCTCCGTCGAGCGCGACGTCACCTATGCCGCGTACGGCCTGGTCGTGGAGCTCGACGGTCGCGCGTTCCACGGAAGCGCCGCTGCTCGGGATGCCGATCACGCTCGCGACCTGGATGCCGCGGCCGCGCGCGGCCTGCGGACCGTCCGGATCACGTATGGGCAGGTGCTCGGTGATCCGTGCCGGACTGCCGCCCGGATCGGCGATCTGCTGCGGCTCGGCGGTTGGGAGGGTCAGGTTCGCTCGTGCTCGGTGTGTGATGCGTAAGGTCGAAGATCGCAGTCACCGGGTGGCTGTGAACTTCGACCTTGGGACATCACGTCAGCCGCTGGGCGACCGTGAGGCCGTTCCCAGCGGCGTCTGGCCGGTCCTGAAGGCGAGCATCGGCCGGGAGGTGGCGCCGACCGCGGCGAGGGCGAGCAGGCAGGTGATGCCCCCGCTGACCAGGGCGAACGAGCCGGAGGACAGCTGGGCGACAGCGCCGCCGCGGAGGTTGCCGATCTCGGGCCCGCCGGCGCCGACGATCATCTCGATCGCGGCTGTCCGGCCGCGCAGGTCGTCGGGCACGGCGAGCTGGATCAGGGTGCCGCGGGTGACCACGCTGACCGAGTCGGCGGCCCCGGCGACGGCGAGCAGGCAGAGGCACAGCCATGGCGAGGTGACCAGTCCGACGGCACCGAGGCTGAGGCCCCACACGGCGGCGGCTCCGATGGTGATCACCCCCGGCCGGCTGTGCCGGGTGAACGAGCCGGAGAAGAGGGAGGCCGCGACCCCGCCGACCGCGATCGCGGTCAGGAACAGCCCGAGCGTACGTGGGTCGCCGCCGAACCGGGTCTCGTTGACCAGCGGGAACAGGCTCACCGGCATGGCCAGCACGGTGGCTGCCAGGTCGACGAGGAGCACACCGCGTACGACCGGCTGGGTGGCCGCGAAACGCAGGCCTTCGAGGACTCCGCCGCGGCTCGTCCTCCTCGCGGGTGCGAGGGCGGGGAGGCCGGCGACCCCGATGAACCCGGCGGCGAAGGAGAGCGCGTCGACGGCGTACGCGATCTCGAGGCCGGCGTAGCCGATGATCAGCCCGCCCAGCGCGGGGCCGAGGAGCATCGACCCCTGGAAGCTCAGCCGGTTGAGGGCGAGCCCGGGGGCTACCCGGTCGGTGGGGAGGAGCCGCGGGATCACGCTCATGCTCGCCGGGGCAGCGACCGAGCCGGCGGCAGCCATGAGCGCGACCAGCACGAGGACGAGTCCGAGCGAGGACGGCGAGGTGCTCAACCAGAGGGCCTGTGCCATCAGCAGCAGTGCCAGCACGAGCTGGGCGAGGTTGGTGGCCAGCAGGATCGAGCGCCGGTCGGCGCGGTCGGCCACCACGCCGCCCCAGAGCCCGATCGCGAGCATCGGGACGAGCCGCGCGAGCGCGACGCTGCCGGACCAGAACGGGCTGTGGGTCGCCTCCCAGACCTGGTACATCACCGCGACGATCGAGATCTGCCCGCCGAGCCCCGACACCGCCCGCCCGATGAAGAACCGGCGGAAAGCAGGAGACGTACGCAACGGGGTGATGTCGATCAGCAGATGGCGCACGAGGAGCGATCGTAAAGACCTGGTCGGAGGGGGAGCCAACGGTTTAGGTGAGCGGCCCCTGGCCCACCTAGACTGCAGCCATGCCTCGCGTTGTCGTCGACGTCATGCCCAAGCCCGAGATTCTCGACCCGCAGGGGAAGGCCGTTCTCGGCGCCCTGCCGCGGCTCGGGTTCACCGGGGTCACCGAGGTCCGTCAGGGCAAGCGGTTCGAGCTGGAGATCCCTGAGGTCACCGACGACGCGCTCGCCCAGATCGAGAAGCTGGCCGAGACCTTCCTGGCCAACACGGTGATCGAGAACTTCGTCGTTCGGGTCGAGCAGTGAAGATCGGCGTCATCACCTTCCCGGGCACGCTCGACGACGTCGACGCGCAGCGCGCCGTCCGTGTCGGCGGCAACGAGGCAGTTGCCCTGTGGCACGGCGACCACGACCTGCAGGGCGTCGACGCGGTGATCCTGCCCGGTGGCTTCTCCTACGGTGACTACCTGCGCTGCGGTGCCATCTCCCGCTTCGCGCCGATCATGACCGAGGTCATCGAGGGCGCCCAGAAGGGTCTTCCGGTGCTCGGCATCTGCAACGGCTTCCAGATGCTGGTGGAGTCCCACCTGCTTCCCGGCGGCCTGCTGCGCAACGACCACCTCAAGTTCATCTGCCGCGACCAGAAGCTGCGCATCGAGAACGCCTCGACCGCCTGGACCTCCGCGTTCGGCCAGGGCCAGGAGATCGTGGTCCCGCTGAAGAACGGCGAGGGGCAGTACGTCGCCGACGCCGACACCATCAAGCGGCTCGAGGACGAGGGCCGCGTCGTCGCGCGCTACCTCGACGTCAACCCCAACGGCTCGGTCAACGACATCGCCGGCATCACCAACGAGGCCGGCAACGTCGTCGGCCTGATGCCCCACCCCGAGCACGCAGTGGAGACCCTCACCGGGTCCGGCACCGACGGCCTCGGCTTCTTCACCTCGCTGGCCGAGAAGGCCTTCGCCTGACCTCTGGCACACGAATCGGCCCGGCTCGCGAATCGCGAACCGGGCCGATCGTCGTCTGGGTCTGTTCCTCCGTCTTGCTGGAGGAACGCTCAGTCCATCCCGGGAGCGACCCGGCCGGGGACGTACGCACGCGACCCGGAGGGTCGCCGGAGCACGACGCTCAACGAGGCGATGATCCCGAGCGCGCCGAGGGCGGCAGCGGCGTAGAAGGCCTCGCGCATCCCCGGGACGACCTCGCCAGGGGTGCCGTTGGCGACGTAGACCGAGGCGATCACGGCCAGGCCGATCGAGCCACCGAGCTGCTGCATGGTCTGCACCAGGCCCGAGGCGGAGCCGGCGTGGGCGGCGTCGACGCCCTCGAGGCCGAGGGCCGTGGTGGAGGTGAAGACGAGCGAGGCGAAGGCGCCGTTGAGGAGGAACGGAGCCAGGACGGCGCCGGCGTACGTGCTCGACTCCGTCAGCGTGCTCAGCCACAGGAACGACGCCGTCAGGCCGGTGGCGCCCAAGACCAGCACCCGCGGCATCCCGATCCGGGCTGCGATGCGAGGCGCCACCCGGGACATCGCGAAGATCATCAGGGTGAGCGGCAGGAACGCCAGTCCGGAGGCGAGCGGCCCCATGCCGAGCACGCCCTGCAGGTAGATCACGGTCAGGTAGAACGTCGCGAACTGGGCTCCGACCAGCCCGACCGCGGCGATGAACGCGGCGACGCGGCGGTGGCTGTTGAAGAGGTGGAGCTGCAGCAGCGGGTGGGCGACCCGGCGCTCGGTGAGCACGAGGGCGACCAGCAGGAGCAGGCCGACGGCGATCCCGCCGATGGTGCGCGCGGAGGTCCAGCCGTGCTCCGGTGCGCCGATCAGCGACCAGACGATCGCGGCCGCACCGCCGGTGGCGGTCACGGCGCCGACGATGTCGAAGCGCCCCGGTCGTGGGGCGGTCTCGGCGACGAGGCGGCCGACGAGGGCGAGCACGACGAGCCCGATCGGTACGTTGATGAACAGGGTCCAGCGCCACGACGCGACGTCGGTCAGGATCCCGCCGAGGATCAGCCCGATCGAGGCACCGCTGGAGGAGACGGCCGCGAAGAGGGCGATCGCCCGGGCGCGGCCTGCCTCGTCCTTCGCAGACGTGGTCAGCAGCGCGAGCACCTGAGGTGCGGCGATCGCGGCACCGAAGCCCTGCAGGGCGCGGGCGATGACGAGCAGGTCGTCGGTCGGCGCGAGCCCGCCGGCCAGCGAGAAGAGGGTGAAGACGGAGAGGCCGGCGACGAACGTACGCCGCCTGCCGAAGACGTCGCCGAGCCGGCCGCCGAGCAGCAGCAGGCCGCCGAAGGCGACGGTGTAGCCGTTGAGCACCCAGGTGAGTGCCGCCGGGGTGAACTCGAGGTCGTCGGCGATGCGGGGGAGTGCGACGTTCACGACCGCCGAGTCGAGCACGATCATCAGCTGGGCGACCAGGACCAGGGCGATCCCGGCGCCGGCGGCCTTGGCGGCCGCGGGTGGCTTGGGTGGTGCCACGGTGGATGTCATTCGAGAGCTCCTGTTGGAGACGGAAGAGGAGTACAGTGAAGCGGAGGGAGCCTCCGTTTCACGACACTACCGGAGGGTGTCTCCGCTTAGCAACGCATTTAGATGCGATGGCGGTGCTTGCTGTTAACTGGGGTCCCCGCAGAGCGGCGGGAGTCACTGAGGAGGTCTGGATGAGAGCCGACGCGAAGCGCAACCGCGAGCGGCTGATCGAGGTCGCCCATGCGGTGTTCAAGGAGCGCGGTCTCGACGCACCTCTGGACGAGGTGGCTCGGCGCGCGGGTGTCGGTCCCGGCACCCTCTACCGTCACTTCCCCACGCGCGAAGCGCTCCACGAGGCGATCATGGCGACCTGGATCGAGGAGGTCTCCGCCCACGTCGAGAAGGCGATGGCGACCGAGGGCGGTTGCCGGGAGAAGCTCCTCGCCTGGTTCGAGGAGTACGTCTCGCTGCTGACCCGCCACCAGGGTGCCGCCGCCAAGATCACGGCCTCCCTGGGCTGTCAGGACTCTCCGCTGCGCACCAAGTGCCAGACCTACGCCGACGCCAACGAGAGTGTCCTGACGGAGATGTCCGACCAAGGCGTGCTGCGCGAGGGTGTCGACAACCTTGACGTCTGCCGCCTCCTCGGCGGGGTCGCGACCATGGCCGACCAGTCCTCGCTCGAGCCCAAGGACGTACGTCCCATGCTTGACGTCATCGCGAACGGCGTCCTTAAATCCTGACCCCATCTGGGGCAGACTGGACGTATGTCCTTCAACTCGCCGGTAAGCGGCCCGCAGAGCCCGCTGAAGCTGGAGTTTCCCCAGTCGCTCGCCACCTATGACGACTACGCGGCTGCGCAGAAGACGGTCGACTTCCTCGCCGACCACGAGTTCCCGGTCGAGAACTGCATGATCGTCGGCACGGAGCTGAAGCAGATCGAGCGGATCACCGGCCGCCTCACCTGGAGCAAGGTCGCCCTCGCCGGCGTCCTGTCCGGTGCCTGGCTGGGTGTCTTCGTCGGCCTGATCATGTCCCTCTTCGGCAACGAGAACTTCCTGTTCATCCTGCTGTCGACGGTGCTGCTGGGTGTCGTCTTCGGCCTCATCTGGTCGCTGATCGGCTACGCCGCCACCCGCGGCACCCGCGACTTCTCGAGCGTCAAGGTCATCGTGCCGACGAAGTACGAGGTCCTGGTCGAGCACAAGGTCGCCGCGCGCGCCCGCGAGCTCCTCGCCGACCTCCCAGGCGCCCTCCCCAACCCCTTCTCCTGAGCGCCCGACCGCCGCGTCCGTCTCGGATGATGAGATAGGCGCGGCGTTCGCGTGTAGTCGCGCGTGTTCCGGGGAAGAACTCCGATGGAGAGGGAGGCCCCGATGTCATCTCAGATCAACGTACGTCCCGACGATCTCGTCAGGCTCGCCGACCGCTGCATCGACCGGGCGATGGACCTGACCGCTGCGACCACGGACAACGCCGGCGCCCTCCAGGTCGCCTCGCGTGATGCCGGCAACACCCAGGGCGGCTACGACACCACCGCTGCCCACGGGCCGCTGGTAGAAGCCGCGTCCAGCGCCCTCGAGTCGTTCGCGTCGGTCTTCGAAGCCGACGCCGACGCTCTCATGCTGTGCGCGTTCGACATCTCCGCGACCGACGAGGAGGTCGCGCGGGCCGCCCGGTCCAGCAACTCGCTGCCTCCCGGGCCGACGCCGCGGCCCCCGGAGCCGACTCCGGGACCGAAGCCGCCGTCGCCCACGCCGAGCCCGTCCCCGGGCCCCACCCCGACTCCGCGCTGAGGAGCACGAGATGTCCGAAGGCACCTGGAAGCTGTGGGACGACGCGGCCTCGATCGACGACGCGTCGAGAGGCTGGACCTCGATCGCGAAGGCGCTCGACAGCGTCACCGAGTCGTTCATCAGCGGCTCCAAGGACGTGGTCGCCGACTGGGAGGGCCAGTCCGCCGAGTCCTACGAGGGGCATCGCAAGACGCTCCTGACCGACCTCGACAAGGCGCGCGAGCTCGCCGACAAGGCCTCCTCGGCGACAGCCCGGATCGCCGGCACTGTACGCATCGCCCAAGGTCACCTCGACCAGTCCTGGGCCACCGTGGCCCACGTTCCGCACCAGGGCAGCCCCTCGGGCGACATCCGGTTCGAGCCCGAGACCCCCGAGGACAGCAAGCTCGTCACCGACGCCATCGCCCGCGCTTCCGAGATCCGGTCGGGCCTCGACCGCGACCTCAACGCCGACCGCCAGGTGCTGGTCGACACCACCGCTGCCTGGCAGGGGCTGTCGAGGAGCATGGCGGCGATCGCCGAGTCGGGACAGGACCCGTTCCACCTCCCTGCCGACGTCGACTCGGTCGGCATGATCAACGTCGACGGAAAGACCTACATCAACACCGGCAGCGGTGACGACGTGGTCACCGTCGGGATCAACCCGTTGACCGGGAAGCAGGTCGTCACCGTCAACGGCCAGATGTATGACGTACCTCCCGGCAACGAGATCGTCATCCGCGCCGGCGAGGGCAACGACGAGATCAACGTCCCGCAGGGCACCAACGTCAACCTCTCGCTGCTCGGCGGCAGAGGTGACGACCGGCTCAACGGCGGCAGCGGGAGCGACCGCATCCTCGGTGGCCAGGGCCGCGACCACATCTTCGCCGGCGACGGTGACGACCGGATCTCGGGCGGCACGGACCGCGACTACATCGACGCCCAGGGCGGTAACGATCTCGCCACCGGAGCGGGCGGGGACGACACCGTCTACGGCATGGCTGGGAACGATCGGATCAGCGGCGGCCGCGGCCAGGACTATCTCGAGGGGGCCGACGGCGACGACGTGCTCGTCGGAGGCGATGGCAACGACATCGCGTCCGGCGGCGACGGCAACGACCGGATCCACGGTGGTGCCGGCGACGACGTGAGCTACGCCGGACGAGGGACCGACACCACCTACGGCGGCTCGGGCGACGACAAGGCTCACAGCGAGTCCGGCGACACCGACGAAGGCGTCGAGCAGCACGTGACGGTCCAGATCACCGAGGTCCCGGAGTGGATCAAGATCGAGGGTTCGCCGGAGTTCGTCGCCCGGACCCGTGCGGACCTCGAGATGCTGGCCGCTTCGCCGACGGGACAGCAGATGCTCGCTGCGCTGGATCGGCGACACGACGATTCGGGTGTGTTTGGGATCGGGCAGGAGAACCTGACCATCCGCGAGTACGTCGGTGACACCCCGAACAGCTCGGCATCGGACGGGCCGATGGGCGGCAACGAGATCGAGTACATGCCGGACATCGACACGATGAACACCGGCAACCGTTATCCCCAGACGCCCGTCGACGGCCCTCCTGTCGCGGTGCTCTACCACGAGATGGCGCACGTCTACGACTACATGCACGGCACGCTCGAACCCGGCGAGTACCACGGCGACGACCCCGAGAACCAGGGGACGAACAACCGTGAGCGCGAGGCTGCGGGCCTGCCCGTCGACCACGACAACGATCCGAGCACGCCGGAGCAGATCGACCCGGACCATCCCTACGTCTACACCGAGAACGGGCTCCGCGACGAGATGGGAGCACCGCACCGTGACCACTACTAGGTCGATGATGCTGGCATCGCTGCTGACGGCGGGAGGTCTGGTGATGAGCGGTTGCGCGAACGTTCCCGAAGGGAAGCGAGAGATCGAGGGGGTCCGGTTCGAGTCGAAGATCGCCGCGGCCGGTGACGGGCTGGAGATCAGCTATCGGGTGGTCAACGATGCGGACACCGACGTCTACGTGGTCGACTCGGTGCCGACGTACGCCAACGGGGCTCTCCAGCCGCCGTCGGCGGACACGGTCTACGTCCTGGGCAGCGGTGGGAGCCGTGCCGAGGCGAGCAAGCGGGTCTTCCCGCTGCCGGACGACAAGACGTTCGCCCAGATGCCGGCGGTCGGTTGGGTCAGGCTCGCAGCGGGCGAGGAGATGGAGCGAGACGTACGCGTGCCGCTGCCGCTCGAGGAGTATCGCCCGTTCGACGACGACTCGGTCCCAGAGCTCCCGGACCCGGTCGAGGAGGTCATCTTCTGTGTCGGTGTCCTCGACCTCCGCGACCTCTATCCCGAGGGCGTCCCGGCCGAGGTGACCGGCCTCGCCCACTCCGACTCGGCCGCCGAGTCCCAGCAGATCTTCTGCTCGGAGTCCGAGAAGTTGTGAAGCTGAGCGTGGCCCGTGGGCCACGCTCAGCTTCACAACTCGCGATCAGCGGCCGTGGGCCAGGTCGTACCAGGTGACCTCGGTGGCCATGCCGGTCGCACTGCGGCCGAGGCGCTTCTGGTAGGCGACGAGGGCCACCTGGGTGTTCCAGTCCATGACGCCGGTGATCTTCGGGCGCTCGGGTGCGGAGGTGGCACTGAGGGCACGCTGGAGGTCGCGGACGCTCTCGCCGGCGGAGCCACGCTTCAGGAGCGGGCGGCTGTTGGCCGCCCACAGCGTCTTCCAGGCGCCCTGGGTCCAGGTCTTGCCCACCGTCAGCCCGTGCGAGCGCTGCCAGGCGTTGATCGAGCGCACCAGACCCGCGTCGTACGTCCCGTCGATCGGGCCGCCGAAGTCGCCGCGCTCGCGGAGCATGCACTCGAGCGCCTTGGTGTAGATCGGCGAGGGAGTGTAGGAGCTGGTGCGCGGTTTGAGGGCGGGATAGCTGGTGAAGCTGACCGGCACGCCGCCACAGTGCGTCACCGGCCGCGCGTAGGAGCCCCGGCCGAGGTCGACGAAGTTGGAGTCGATCTCGATGGTGGTGCCGCCGTGGGTCTCCTTGTGCGGGCCGCGGTACTGCTTGACGCGGCGGTGCGGGCTCCACGGCTTCTCGGGGATGTACCTGGTCGAGGTGCCGGCGCGGCCGTCCCAGTCGGCGATCCACAGGTCCGCGGGGTAGACGAAGCCGCGCGGCTGAGCGTGCCAGACGGCCTGCATCGCCTTGATCCCCGAGGACGCGCTCGAGTACAGCCCCGGGCGGTAGCCGAGCTTCTTGATCCGGTAGCTCCAGGCCGAGACGAACCACATCGCCGACTCACGGCAGCGCTTGTTGCCGATGTCGAACCCCTCGAGGTCGTAGAACATCGTGCTGCCGGCAGCGATGCCGTAGCGCTTCGCGGCGTCGACGGTCGCGTTGGCCTGGTTGATGCCCTGGCGCTTGGCCGTGGCGTACTGGTCGGTCGAGCGGGCGCTGATCCGCGGGTCGTCGCGGTAGCGCGGAAAGTGCGGGTTGCACGAGGCCTGCGGCCCGAGCGTGATCGGTAGTAGCCGCCAGCCCCGGGCCTGCTGCTTGCGCACCCAGGTCGCGCTGAGGTTGGTCTGGTTGCGGCAGCCGCGGGAGTTGCCGGCGATGTAGATGCCGACCGCGCCGAAGTTGGAGTGCTGCCACCAGCGGTCCATCGCCGCCTGCGACGGCGCCTGGCACTGGTCGAAGCCATAGCCGGTGAAGTTGCCCGGCGTGACCGGGTTCGCGGCGGCCGCGGGGCTGGGCGTGGCCAGCCCCGCGACGCCGACGACGCCGGAGATCAGGCTTGCGCCGAGTGCCCGTCTGACGTACTTGAGCCTGGTGAAGTCCCCCATATTTCGTCACGGTAGTCACAACCGTCACTTAGTTACCAGTGGACTCGCCCGGCGTACGTCAGGAGTACGCCAGCAGCGTCTCGTCGATCTTCTCCCAGGCCGCGCGCAGCTCCGCCAGGTCCTCGGGCCGCTTCCGGGCCAGGTCGGCCTGCTCGCGTACGTCCCCGCTCAGGTCGTAGAGGTGGTCGGTGCCGTCGAGCTGGAGGTACTTCAGCGAGCCGCGGCGCAGCGCCCGCTGTCCGCGCATACGCCAGAAGAGGTCCTGGGTCTCGCGCGGCCGGCCGCCGAAGAGGAGCGGGACGAGGCTGGTGCCGTCCAGCGGGTAGTCCTTCGCCGGCGTCGCGCCGGCGAGCTCCAGGAAGGTCGCGGTCCAGTCGGTCGTGACCGCGGGCTCGTCGCTGACCTGACGGCCGGGCAGCGTGCCGGGCCAGCTCAGAATGGTGGGCACCCGGATGCCGCCCTCGTTGAGGCTGGACTTGGCCCCGGTGAACGGCCACACGTTGGAGAACCGCTCGCCGCCGTTGTCGCTGGCGAAGAAGACGACGGTGTCGCGGAGCTGGCCGGTGCGGTCGAGGGCCCTGATGACCTGGCCGATCGACTGGTCGAGGTCCTCGACCATCGTCTTGTACGTCGCCAGCGAGCCGCCGTCGTTGTGGAAGAGGACGCCCTTCTCGCCGTCCTCGATCCGGGCCGTCAGCTCATCGCTCACCGCCTTGTCCTCGGGGCCCTCCCAGGGCCAGTGCGGGGTGGTGAAGTTGAGGTTCAGGAGCCAGGGGGCGTCGTGGTCGCGCTCGATGAAGCTGACGGCCTTCTCGGTGACGATCTCGGTGTAGTAGCGAAGGTCCTCGACCTCCACCTCGTCCTCGTAGAGGTCGTGATCGCCGTTGTGGTTGATCTTCGAGAAGTAGTCGAGGCCACCGGAGAAGTTGCCGAAGAACTCGTCCCAGCCGACCCGGGTCGGGCTGTACCAAGGGAGGTAGCCGCAGTGCCACTTGCCGAAGAGCGCGGTCGCGTAGCCCTGCTCCTTCAGCAGCGAGGCGAGCGTCGGGTGGTCGAGGGGGATGCCGTGGAGCTCGTTCGGCGACGAGATCGGCTCCGGCAGTCCGCCGGCGAGGCGGCCGGGGTAGCGCCCGGTGTAGAGGCCGAAGCGGGTGGGGGAGCAGACCGAGGAGGCGGAGTACGTATCGGTGAACCGCACGCCCGAGGCGGCGAGCCGGTCCAGGTTGGGCGTCTCGATGTCCGGGGAGCCGTAGGCGGACAGGTCGGCCCAACCGAGGTCGTCGCCCAGGATGACCAGGAGGTTGGGCTTGCGCTTGGGCCGGTTGACCTTACGGGCCTTGAACGGCGCCTCGGTCGCTGCGTTGGCGGGGGCTGCGAGGCCGGTGGCGGCGACCGCGCCGGCCCCGGTGGCGAGGAGGCTGCGTCGGCTGAACGTGCTGGGGAAGGACACCGTATAGCCTTTCTTTAGTGAATAACTATGAATAGAAGACTAGATGGTGGTCCGTCCTGTGGGCGGGGGTCTCGGGTCGCGGACGCGACGGGACATTGGTCCCGTGGCAGAAGGGCCCTAACCAAAGCCGCGCGGCGGCGTTACCTTGGTAAAGGAACGGATCGCCAAGGGGGTGGGGACCTGTGCAGCAGCGACGTGATCGGGTGACGCCGGTCCTCTTCGCGATCACGGTCATGCTCGCGCTGACGGTCGCCGGGATCATCCACGTCGCGCACGGCGGCGAGGTGACCGGACCGTTCGCGGTCGCCGACCAGGTCAGCTCGACCACCAAGCAGGCCAACACCCCTTACGTCTGCTGGGACGGCAACGGCGCCGGCTCGCTGACCCGGTGCCCGGACCCGCGCGGCGAGGACGGCATGAAGTGGGTCTTCCCGGGCTACCAGGAGGCGGCCCGGAGCGGCGAGTGCGCCCACGGCGAGACCGGCCCCCGCGATCTCTTCGTGGAGTGCTCGATGTCGTGGCGCGGCACCCCGGTCTACCTCCACTACGCCTATTGGGGCGAGTGGCGGACCGGCCAGCGGAAGTACGCCGCCATCGGGTCGACCCCGAGGATCGAGCAGCGCCCCGACGGCGCGATGTCGCTCTTCTGGCGCCCGCGCCGGTTGCCCACGCCGCACGGCGAGGCTTCCTGGGTCACCGCCGAGATGGTGGAGGGTCGGGGCTGGAGCGTCGCCGCCTACGCCGGCGACGGCGAGGTCGCCAGGGCCGCGCTCGAGGAGTTCGGTGAGATCCGCGACCTGCGGGAGTGGCGCGGGCTGCCCCGCTGACGACTAAGGGGATTGGGCACTTCTGACGTAGATTTCTGCCCGTGACCGAGACTTCGTCCGCTGCCGTTGCGTCCGATCTTCCGCTCCTGGACACCGTGCACCACGCTGCCGGTGACCCCGACCGAGACCAGCCCTGGGCCGAGCTCGGCCTGAAGGAGGACGAGTACGCCGAGATCCGCCGCATCCTCGGGCGCCGCCCGACCGGTGCCGAGCTGGCGATGTACTCGGTGATGTGGTCGGAGCACTGCTCCTACAAGTCCTCCAAGGTCCACCTGAAGCAGTTCGGCGAGATCCCGCAGGAGACCCCGGCCGGCAAGATGCTGGCCGGCATCGGTGAGAACGCGGGCGTGCTCGACGTCGGCCAGGGCTACGCGGTCACCTTCAAGGTGGAGTCGCACAACCACCCCTCCTACGTCGAGCCCCACCAGGGCGCCGCGACCGGTGTCGGCGGCATCGTCCGCGACATCCTCGCGATGGGCGCCCGGCCGGTCGCGGTCATGGACCCGCTGCGCTTCGGCCCGCTCTCGGAGCCGGACACCCACCGGGTGCTGCCCGGGATCGTCTCCGGGGTCGGCCACTACGGCAACTGCCTGGGTCTGCCGAACATCGGCGGCGAGGCCGTCTTCGACGCCTCCTACCTCGGCAACCCGCTGGTCAACGCCCTCTGCGTCGGCGTGCTGCGCCACGAGGACCTCCACCTGGCCAAGGCGTCGGGCGCCGGCAACCTGGTGATCATGTACGGCGCGCGCACCGGCGGCGACGGCATCGGCGGCGCCTCCATCCTGGCGTCGGTCGAGTTCGACGAGGACGGCCCGGCCAAGCGGCCGAGCGTCCAGGTCGGCGACCCGTTCATGGAGAAGCTGCTGATCGAGTGCACCCTCGAGCTCTTCGCCGCAGGCATCGTCCGCGGCATCCAGGACTTCGGCGCGGCCGGCATCTCGTGCGCCACCTCCGAGCTCGCCGCCGCCGGTGACGGTGGCATGCACGTCGAGCTGACCAAGGTCCCGCTGCGCGACTCGACGCTCGCGCCGGAGGAGATCCTGATGAGCGAGTCCCAGGAGCGGATGATGGCCGTCATCGCGCCCGAGGACGAGGCCACCTTCATGGCCATCTGCGACAAGTGGGACGTCGAAGCCGCCACGATCGGCACCGTCACCGGCGAGGGCCGGCTCCGCGTCGACTGGCACGGCGAGCCGATCGTCGACGTCGACCCGCGCACCGTCGCCCACGACGGACCGGTCTACGAGCGCCCCTACGCCCGCCCGTCCTGGCAGGACACGCTGCAGGCCGACGTGGCCGAGAAGCTCCCGCGCGCGGCCTCGACCGACGAGCTCCGCTCGACCATCCTGACGCTGGTGGCCTCGGAGAACCTGTGCGACAAGTCCTGGATCACCGAGCAGTACGACCGCTACGTGCGCGGCAACACCGTCCTCTCCCAGCCAGCCGACGGCGGCATGATCCGCGTCGACGAGTCGACCAACCTCGGCGTCGCGCTCGCCACCGACGCGAACGGTCGCTTCGCCAAGCTGGACCCGTACGCCGGTGCCCAGCTCGCGCTCTCCGAGTCCTACCGCAACGTCGCCTCCGTCGGCGCCAAGCCGCTGGCCATCTCCGACTGCCTCAACTTCGGCTCCCCGGAGGACCCCGACGTGATGTGGCAGTTCGCCGAGGCCACCCGGGGCCTGAAGGACGCCTGCCTCGAGCTCGGCATCCCGGTCACCGGCGGCAACGTCTCCCTCTACAACCAGACCGGCGAGGTCGCCATCCACCCCACGCCGGTGGTCGCGACGCTCGGTGTGATCGAGGACGTCACCACGCGTACGCCTTCGGACTTCCAGGCGGCCGACGAGGTCGTCGTCCTGCTCGGTGAGACCCACGAGGAGCTCTCCGGCTCGGAGTGGGCCCATGTCGTGCACGGCCACCTCGGCGGGCTGCCGCCGAAGGTGAACCTCGGTGCCGAGAAGGCGCTCGCCGAACTGCTGCTGGAGGCGCGCTTCGTGACCTCCGCCCACGACCTCTCCGACGGTGGCCTGATGCAGGCGCTGGCCGAGCCGGCGATGTCCTCGGGGATCGGTGTCTCGGTCACGCTGGCCGGCGACCCGTTCGTCGCGCTCTTCTCGGAGTCGGTCGCCCGCGCGATCGTCACCGTGAAGGCCGACGACGTCGAGCGGCTCATCTCGCTGGCCGAGCGCCACGGGGTCGCCGCGACGAAGCTCGGGGTGACGGGTGGCGCTGCCTACTCGATCGCCTATGACGGCGGCACCGTCGAGATCCCGCTCGAGGAGCTCACCGGCGTCTGGCGCTCGACGCTGCGCGACGCGCTGGCCTGACGGTCGGCGCGGTCCGCGCGTCGGCGCGGCCTGCGGTGGATGATCCACTCGGCGATCAGCAGGTTCACCACCCAGCTGACCCAGGCGGACGCCGCGGCCGCGCTGGCGAGCGTGGGGTCCTCGGTGCCGATGTTGGCGCCGCTCATGACCTCGGGCACGAAGATCATGATCATCACCATGCCCCAGAACCGGTTGGCGACGATCGAGAACGCCATCGCGTAGCTGCGGTACATCCACTCCCGGTGGTCCTTGAAGCGCCGCTGCCGGGCGGCGCGGTAGCCCTGCACGGTGAACAGCAGGAACAGCACGGCCAAGAAGGTGTTGCCGACCTGCTGCGACGGCCCGGCGGCGGGGAACTGGCTGGTGACCAGCGCCGCCACGCCGGTCGGGATCGCGGTGGCGACATAGGTGCGCCCGGTCCAGCGGTGCACCTTCGGGTGGTTGGCGCGCAGCCACGGCCACAGCTGGAGTACGCCGCAGCAGAGCATCACCGAGCCGAAGAAGATGTGCGTCACCAGCGCGGGGTAGAAGGCCGGCCCGCGGTCGGTCGGGACGAGCGACTGCGACGGGTCCAGGCCGACGTACCGCGGTAGCGCCGTCATCAGGAAGATCACCGTCGCCGCGGCCAGCGGGAAGACCCACCACTGCCTCGCCAGAGGTCTTGTCGATGCGCTCATGTAGCCGTCCGATCTAATAGCGTATGGCATTAACTGTTTATAGAATACGCAGAACGATGGGGCGGTCAACCAGTTTCCGGAGGGAGCAGGGCATGATGGAGGCGATGAGCTCCGACCTGATCCCTCGTCTGTGGGGCAAGCCTCCGGCCGGCCGGCGTGGCCCGAAGCCGGCGCTGAGCGCCGCCCAGATCGTCGAGGCCGCCTACTTCATCGCTGATGAGCAGGGCCTTGCTGCCGTCTCGATGGCCAGGGTCGCCGAGGCGGTCGGCTGCTCGCCGATGGCGCTCTACCGGCACGTGAAGAACAAGGACGAGCTCCTCATCCTGCTCGCCGACCGTCTCAGTGCCGAGCTGCCGGAGCCGTCGCGGGACCTCGGCTGGCGCGAGGGCCTGGCTGCCTGGATGCGCGCGCAGGTCGACCTGGCGCTGAGCAAGCCGTGGTTCCTGGACCTGCCGCTCGGCGCCTCGCTGCCGGGGCCGAACCGGCTCGCCTGGCTCGACCTGGGGTTCCACTACCTGCGCGAGGTGGCGCTGCCCGCCGACGAGAAGCTGGCGATCCTGGGCATCATCTCGCAGTACGGCCTGGGTGAGGCGCGGATCGAGGTCGAGGCCGCTCGGCTCGCCGAGAACCCCTACGCGTCGTTCGAGCAGATGCTCGTGACGTACGCGGATCCGGAGCGGTTCCCGAACCTGATGGCGTCGATGGCCACCTGGCAGCCGGCCGAGTCCGGCGAGGTGTCCGACTCGGACGATCCTTCTGCCTTCGGGCAGCGCCTGCTGATGGCCGGGATCGAGGCCCACATCGAGCGCCACCTCGAGCGCGACGCCGCAGAGTAAAGGTCGATACCCTGGCGGGGATGTTCCCCCACCTGCATCGCCCCGTGTCCTACGTCCTCGCCCTGCTGCTCGCTGCCGGAGCGCTGCTCCTCGGCGCATCTCCTGCCTCCGCAGGGGAGGGCGGCACCATCAAGCGGCTCGCGAACTCCGCGCGTGCCGACGCCGGTCTGGACCCGCTCACGCGCGACTCCGCCCTCGACGGGCTGGCCCGGAAGTGGGCCTACAAGATCGCCGCCGACGGGGCGCTCTCACACAACCCCGACCTCGCCGAACAGGTGCCGGAGGGGTGGCAGGGAGTCGGGGAGAACGTCGCCATGGGCTACCCGACCGGCGCGGCGATGCACCGGGGCTGGATGAGCTCCGACGGCCACCGGGCCAACATCCTGGGTGACTACACCCACATCGGGATCGCCTTCGTCAAGGTCGACGGCAGCAGCTGGGGCGTCCAGGTCTTCGCGAAGTACCCGCCGGGCGTGCGGCCGACCGAGAAGCCGAAGGCCACCGCCGCGCCGGCGCCGACCGCGCCGGCGTCGACCAGGGCTCCGACCCCTCGCCAGACCACCAAGCCCAAGAAGTCCGCGTCGGCCTCGCCGACCCCGTCGCGTACGCCTTCTGCCTCCGCATCCCCGTCGACATCGCCCTCGGCGTCACCGTCGGAGTCGGAATCCACCTCGGCCGCGCCTGTGGGCGACTCCGAGACGGCAGGCCCGGTGACGTTCGCCGACGCCTCGGACGGTCCGGCTCCTGCCTCGAGTGGGCTGTTCGGGATCGGCTTCGTCGAGATCGCCGTCGCCGTGCTCGGGCTATCTGGCCTGGGGCTGCTCATCGCTCTGCTCGTGGCCCGGCGCCGCCGCCGCGAACCACCCCGGCGCGATCCGGGCGGTCCGCGGCATGCCCGGCCCGTCGGGCCGTACCCCGGTGGCGGACCGGTCCATCGGGGCCAGGTCCCTCCCGCCCGACCCGGCCCCGGCCACGCCATCCCCGGTCATCTCAGCCCCGGCCGCCCGAACCCCGGCCGCCCGAACCCCGGCGGCCCCAACCCGGGCCGCCCCCACCCGTACCCCGGCGACCGCCGCCCCTGGTAGAGACCTGGTCGGACGCAGTCCTGCCATGACCTGCCGAGTCGGCTCGTCCTGACCGAACCCGCTGCCGAGTCGGCTCGTCAAGACGCGCCGACTCGACGCGCATTCTCGTCAGTCTGCGCCGACTCGGCACGCATGCCGGTGCTGGAGGACGCGGACCGGGCCGAGGGCGTACGCCGGAAGACGAGGAACGCGACCACGGCCGAGATCGCCATCATCGTGACCGGCAGCCAGAACGCGACCTGCAGGGCCTCGGCGGCGAACGGCGCGACGGCCGCTCGCTCGGTGGGGGAGAGGGAGCTGAGCGCTCCGACGCCGTCGCTGCCCAGCCCGGGGAGGCGAGCAGAGAGCGCGGCGGCCAGGAGCACCGAGACGCCGGCGGTGCACAGGGCGGTGGCGACCTGGTTCATCACGTTGATCATCGTCGAGCCGGCCGGGATGGCGCTGTCCTCGAGGTAGCGGGTGGCGATGGTCATCGTCGGCAGCATCACGAACCCGGCGCCGGCGGTCGCGATCGCATGCGTGGCGGCCAGGGTCGCCATCGGCGCATCGGCGCTCAGCTGGAGCGCGAGGGCGCCGAAGCCCAGGGTGGAGACGATGATGCCCGAGCCGATCACCGGCAGCGGCGGGAAGCGGTCGATGAGGCGCCCGGAGACCTGGATCATGATCCCGGCCGCGATGCCGGCGGGAGCCATCAGCAGTCCCGCCGTGGTGGCGGACTCGCCGCGTACGACCTGCCAGTAGAGCGGCACCAGGATCATCGAGCCGAAGTAGCCGCCGGCGAAGCAGACCAGCATTGCGGCGCTGCCGCCGGTCAGGCGCCGGCCGAGGAGCCGGATGTCCAGCAGAGGAGCCGCGGCGCGGAGCGCGTGCCGGACGAAGAGCGCCACCAGGAGGATCCCCGCCCCGATCGGGACCAGCACCTGAGCGTCGAGAAGGGTGCCTTCGGCGAACGAGGTGCCCAGCACGAGGAGTGCCATCGCGGGAGGGAGCAGGAGCAGGCCGCGTACGTCCAGGCGAGCGCTCGGACCCCGCTCCAGGCGCGGAAGGTTGCGCATCCCGAGGACGAGACCGAGCAGGCCCAGCGGCAGGTTGATCAGGAACATCCACCGCCACGACATCGTGTCGAGCAGCCAGCCGCCGAGCACCGGTCCGAAGACGGGACCGACCAGCACCGGCAGGCCCAGCAGGGCCATCAGGCGGCCACGCTCCTCGGGCGGGGCCGAGCGCAGCGTCAGGGTCATCGCGGCCGGCATCACGAAGCCGCCGCCGAGCCCCTGCAGGACCCGGAACGCGATCAGCGACTCGACGTTCCACGAGGCCGCGACCAGGCCGGAGCCGATGGTGAAGACGCCGATCGCGGTCAGGAAGACCTGGCGCGCGCCGAACCGGCTGATCGCCCACGCCGCGGCCGGGATGACCGTTGCCAGGGCGAGCGTGTAGCCGGTGGCCACCCACTGGATCACGGGCAGCGAAGCGCCCGTCTCCTGGGAGAGACGGGCGATCGCGACCGCGACGATCGTGATGTCGATCGGGATCATCACCGTTCCGGTGATGACGGTGAGCACGATCGTCGTCGGGCTCGTGGCCGGGCGGGGGCTGGGCGTCATGTGCCCAGCCTGGAAGCTCAAGTGAACTTCAGGTCAAGGCCCATGAAGCAGAACCTCAGCTCGACCTCTCCATGGTCCGTACGCCGACGAGCACCCCGAGCGCCGCTACCGCTGCCGCCGCGACGAAGCCGCCGATGACGACATCGGCCGGGAACTGACCGGCGAAGAGCGCCCGCTCCGCCTCGACGACGTACGTCATCGGGTTGATGTCGCTGAGGAACCGCAGCCAGCCGGGCGCGCCGTCGAGGGGGAGGAGGACACCGGAGAGGAGCAGCAGCGGGAAGATCAGCATCTGCTGGACCGTCCAGAAGACCCAGTCCTGCTCCTTCGCCGCGGTGGCCAGGGCGAAGCTGAGCGCACCCAGGCCGATCGCGAAGAGCGAGACGATCACGGCTCCGACCAGGACCCCGCCGAGGTGGAGGTCGAAGCTGAACGGGGTCACCACGGCGAGGATGACGGCCGTCTGGAACAGCACCGGCACGACCTCCTTCAGGGCCCGCCCGACCAGCAGGGACGGCCGCGACAGGGGCGAGACCAGCAGCCGCTCGTGGGAGCCGGAGCGGATCTCGGCGGTCAGGTCCGCGCCGGTCATCGAGGCACCCATCAGCGCGGTCATGACGACGATGCCCGGCACGAACCACTGCAGCGCGCTGCCGTTCTCGACGTCGGGCAGGAGCGGCGCGAAGAGGCCCAGGAAGACCAGCGGCTGCATCATCGCGAAGAGCATCGAGGCGGGCTGGCGCAGCTTGGGGGTGAGCTCGCGGAGCAGCACGGTCCAGGTGTCGGTGAGGAATCCGGTCGGATTGCTCGGCACCCGGTCGGTGTGCCGGACCTGTGCGGTCGGGACGGTGAGGGTGGTCATGCTGCTGCTCCTTCGGTCTGGGTGGTGGTGGACTCGGCCGACTCGCGCAGGCTGCGGCCGGTCAGGTCGAGGAAGACGTCGTCGAGGGTGGGGGTGCGGACCTCCATCCGGATCGCCGGCGTGCCGTGGGCGGCGAGGTCGATGGCCATCGCCGGCGCGCTGTCGGCACCGCGCGGAGTGCGGATCGAGACCTGCGTACCGTCGCGCTCGATGAGGGTCGGACCGGACAGCACCGACTCGGCGCGGGATGCGGCAGCCGTGGCATCCGTCTCGCTGCCGAAGCCGAGGAGCACCAGATCGCCGAGCCTCTCCTTGAGCCGGATCGCGGTGTCGTCGGCGATCACCACCCCGTGGTCGACGACGATCACGCGTCCGGCGAGAGCGTCGGCCTCCTCGAGGTAGTGGGTGGTGAGCACGATCGTGGTGCCGTCCTGGTGGAGCCGGCGGATCTGCTCCTGCAGGTTCGCGCGGTTCTGCGGGTCGAGGCCGGTCGACGGCTCGTCGAGGAACAGGACCTCGGGGTGGTTGAGCAGCCCGATGGCGATGTCGAGCCGTCGCCGCTGGCCCCCGCTGAGCGTCTGGACCGGGCGGTCGGCGTACTCCTGGAGGTCGAAGGCCACGAGGAGCTCCTCGATGCGCGCCTTGGCTGCGGTGCGCGGGATGCCGTGGGCGCGGGCCTGGGACATCATCTCGTCGCGGCCGCGCTGCACGAACGCCGCGGCGTTGCCCTGGCCGACGTAGCCGATCGAGCGCCGGACGGCCGCGCGTGAGCGGAGGACGTCGTGGCCGGCGACCTCGGCGGTGCCGGAGGTGGGCGGGATGAGGGTGGTCAGCATCCGCAAGGTGGTCGACTTGCCGGCTCCGTTGGGACCGAGGAAGGCGACGAGCTCACCTTGGTGGATCTCGAGATCGAGCCCGCGTACGGCCTCGACGGTCTTCTTGCTACGGGTGAAGTGCCTGGTCAGCGCCTGAGTGCGGATCACCGGCCGCTGGTTGCTGTGGTTCGTCATGTCTCCACCCTCTGAGGTCATCCGGCCAGGTTCTGTCCGCTTTCGAAAATTTCTTCCGAGATCGGGTTTAGAAGTCCGAGGAGCGGGTATGAGGGGGAGGGCGCGGCGTCGGTCGGCTCGAGGAGGGGGCGAGCCGACCGGCGTGCGGGCGTGATCCAGGTTCGCGGGTAATCAGGCCACGAACTGACCGCAATGAAGCCTAAGGTCGATGTCATGAGTACGAGCGCCCGGATGCTGCAGCTCCTCTCGCTGCTGCAGACCCACCGTTTCTGGCCCGGCACGGAGCTGTCCGTACGCCTCGAGGTCAGCGACCGTACGCTGCGGCGCGACATCGAGCGGCTGCGCGATCTCGGCTACGACGTGGACGCCACCCGCGGGGTGGCCGGCGGCTACCAGCTCCGGGCCGGCAACGCGCTGCCACCGTTGCTGCTCGACGACGAGGAGGCGGTCGCGATCGCCGTCGGGCTGCGCACCGCCGCTGCCGGCATGGTCGCGGGGATGGGGGACACCTCCGCCCAGGCGTTGGGGAAGGTCGTCGCGCTGATGCCGCCGCGGCTGCGGCGGCGGATGGACGCGGTCACCTCGCAGACCGACTCTCTGCCCTGGGGAGGCCGGGTCCCGCTGGACGCGGGTGTGCTCGGGATCCTGGCGCAGGCCTGCCGCGACGACGAGGCGCTGACGTTCACCTACCAGGCGCCCGAGGCCGAGCCGACCCGGCGCCGCGTGGAGCCACACCGGCTGGTGACGCTCGGCAACCGCTGGTACCTCCTCGCCTACGACCGGGTCCGCCAGGACTGGCGCTCCTTCCGCGTCGACCGGGTCAGCGACCCGATGACGACCGGCCAGATGTTCCGACCGCGGGAGATCCCGGGCGGGGACGCGGCGACGTACGTGCAGGCGGGGATCCGCTCCCGTCCAGCCGTCCACGAGGTCTGCGTCCACTTCGGCGTCGAACCCGAGGTGGTCGCGCAGCAGGTGGGACGCTGGGGCGAGGTCGAGCCCGCCGAGGGTGGCTGCCGGCTGCACATGCAGGTCGACGATCTGAGCTGGCCGATGATGATCCTCGCCGGCGTCGACGCCGACTTCACGGTCGAGCAGCCCACCGAGCTGGCCGAGCTGGTCAAGCAGGCGGGGGAGCGGTTCGTCCGCTCATCTGTCTGACCGGGCCAGCCACTCCTCGCGCAGGAGCCCGTAGACCACGAGGTCCCGGCGCTCGCCCGGATAGGCCTGCGCGCCGCGCATGGTGCCCTCGTGGGTGAATCCGAGCCGCTCGGCGACCGCACGGCTGCGCTTGTTCATGACCGAGGTGTCGATGATCGCCCGGGCGATGTCGTACTCGTTGAAGAGCGTGTCCAGCAGCGCCGAGACGGCCCTGGTGACCAGGCCGCGGCCCTCGTACGCCTCGCCCAGCCAGTAGCCGATCGTGGCCGACTTCTCGTAGAGGTTGATCCGCGCTGTCGTGGCGCCGGCGACCTGGCCGTCCTGGCGGATGATGCACGGGACCGCCTCGCCCTTGACCCACTGGTTGAGCAGGTAGGTGCCGAAGCCGGCGACGCTCAGCATGGTCTGGTTGCCGTGCGCCCACGGCTCCCACTCGCGGAGGTGGTCGAGGTTGGCGTTGATGAGCCGGTGGACGGCGAAGTCGGTCGATCGGTCACGCAGGACCATCTCCGCGCCGTTCCCGAGGTCAATGCTGAACAACTGATCTCCTACCGTGCCGGACCGGGACCTGGAGCGTAGCCGTCCTGCAACGCCTCCAGGATCAGCGTGCCGTACGCCCGCATCTGAGCGAGCACCGGGACGACCTCACCCTGGAAACGGCAGATGACCGCGTAGGCCGCCTGCCGACCGCCGACGTCGAGCAGCCCGACCTCGGCGCGGACACCGTCGTCGGTGCCGGTCTTGCTCCACACCCGCAGGGCGTCGGTCGGATCGGTCGGGGAAGGATCGGTGTGGGCGAGCGGGTCCAGGCCGAAGGCGGCGGAGACCATCGACAGGTCCGCGGACGGCGCCAGCCAGGACAGCACGGTGGGGTGCGGCGTACGGAAGTACGCGACCCAGTCGGCGGCGCAGCCGATGGAGAGCGTCGGCGGGTGCTCGGGCTCGCGTACGTCCCGGACCGAGTCGTTCAGCATCGACCCGCCCGCGGCCAGCCGCCGGGCGACGGCCTGGACCGGAGCGAGACCGACGTGGCCGAGGAGCACGTTGGTGGCCAGGTTGTCCGAGACCGCGCCGATCAGCCGGGCGCAGTCGTTCAGGGTCAGCGCGGGGACGTCGAGGTGTTGCCACAGGCCGCTGTCGCCGACCGGCTCGACGCTGTCCTTGCGCAGCATCAGCGGCCCCAGCGACGGGTCCTCGTCGAGCAGCTCGGCGAGGTGGTGCAGCAGGAAGATCTTGGCGACGCTGGCGGTCGGCAGCAGCAGGTCCGAGGCGGACTCGACGAGGGTCTCACCGGAGCCGGTGTCGACCGCCAGGATCGACCACTCCGTCCGTGAACTCATGCCATGGAGCCTAGACAGGGCTGGAGGACTGGTCCTCACGCAGCTCGCCGACGACCTGGATCTTCTGCCAGATCTTGCGGGAGAGGTCGACGGTGAGGCCCTCGACGGTGCTGACCGTGTCCAGGACGACGTTGTCCTGGGAGTCCTCGGCACACAGCGCGGCCGTCTTGCCGACGAGGCTGAGCAGCTCGGAGCAGTACTCCAGGTAGTGGATCAGCTGGTCGGCGTCGAGGGTGAGCTTGACGCTGGCCGAGGTCTCCTTGAACCCGCTACGCAGCCGCTCGGGGTCCTTGGTGAGCTGGTGCATGTCGATGATGTGGGCCAGCGAGCGCAGCCGGTGCAGGAGCTTCAGCGCGCGCGACCTCAGCAGCCGCTCCGGGATCGTGTAGAGGAAGAAGATCGCGACCGCGGCGAAGATGAGGTCGTTGACGGTGCTCTCCATCAGCGGCAGCCACTGCACGCCGGTGAGCGTCTCGTCGCCGAACGCCGTCGCGAGACCCCAGACGATGGCGGCCAGCGTCAGCGCGAGGACGACCAGGATCAGCACGCGAGAGACCGCGCGCGTCCACAGCAACCGTCGCCGGAGCCGGTCCCCGGGGCCGGAGGACTCCCTGATCAGGCCGGCCAGCTCCTCGGCGACCTTCACCAGGCCCCGGTCGGGGAAGCGGGCCGCGATCCGTCCGTGCAGCGTCTCGACGGTCGTCAGCACCATCTCCGACTCGAGTCTCTCCAGTCCCACGGTCGGACCCTATCGGCTCGGTACGGGAAAGGTACGGGAGTTCACAGACACCGGTGGCCCTTGACGTTCTGCGGTCGGCCGAGGAGCCGGCACGGCCGCACCGAAGCTCCACGGACAGGAAGCAGCTCCACGATGAAACCCACCATGACCACCGCCGCGCGCACCCCGATCGTCCGGCGTATCGCCGTCGTCGCCGCGGGCCTGGCCGTCGCCGTCTCCTCGGCCGTCGGCGTCTCCGTCGCCACTGCTCCCGAGGCGCAAGCGGCGAGCTGCTCGACCAAGACCGTGAAGCTCGGCAGCAAGGGCACCTGCGTCAAGGAGCTGCAGCGGCGCCTGGGTGCGCTGAGCGCCGACGGTGTCTTCGGCACCGGCACCCGGAACCGCGTACGTTCCTTCCAGGCCGATACCGGACTCTCCGCCGACGGGGTCGTGGGCAAGAAGACCTGGGGAAAGCTCAACCGCTACGGCACCGCCGTCGGGTGGGTTGCCGGGGGCATCCTGTTCGCCTGCAGGAAGAGCTCCACCGAGATGCACTTCTCGCTGTGGAACAACACCGGCAAGCACGCCCAGTGGGAGTACAAGGTCACCGGCGGCACCTACTACGCCGACAGGACCACCACGAAGAACACGATCAAGCGGTTCACCTTCGACAGCCGGGAGACCAGCTTCAACGCGCGGAAGCTCGGCGTCTGGGTCGGTTACCTCGACCCCGCGCACTACAAGTCCACCACGAAGGTGCGTGACTACAAGCGCTCCTCGCTGCGGACCTGCGCCTGACGCGCCGTCCCTGACGTACGT
Source organism: Nocardioides sp. NPDC047086 (assembly GCF_040643685.1). Taxonomy (NCBI): domain Bacteria; kingdom Bacillati; phylum Actinomycetota; class Actinomycetes; order Propionibacteriales; family Nocardioidaceae; genus Nocardioides; species Nocardioides sp. NPDC047086. Next base: position 212,500 of record NZ_JBEYUV010000002.1, on the reverse strand, counting down.
CGCCTACCGCCCGGTCCCTGGTGGCCGCGGCGGTAGGCTCGCCGCTGTGCCCGCACGACTCAAGCCCGCCCCGGCCGCAGAGGTCTCCGCAGCACTGGGGCGGTTGACGGGATCGCCGGAGAAGGCCGACCTACGACTGCTGACCAAGCACTTCCTCGCCCTGCTCGAGCAGCGCGCGCCGGGCAAGAGCGTCGAGGTGCGCGTCCCGCCCTTCGCCGCGGCGCAGGTCATCGAAGGCGTACGCCACACCCGCGGCACCCCGCCGGCGGTGATCGAGACCGACGCGGTCACCTGGATCGCCCTCGCCACCGGCGCGATGACCTGGTCGGATGCCGTCGATCAGGCCCGGGTCAGGGCCTCTGGAGAACGCACCGACCTATCGGCGTACCTGCCGTTGGGCGCGACGGCGGGGTAGTCCGGTAGCGAACTGCCTAAATACTCGCAGGTAATAGGCAGTTCGCTACCGGACTAGCCCGACGATCGCCGTTATCCACAGCCTCGACGATAAGGCAGTGAGAGTTTCGGGGATGGCGTTCATCCTGGGGCCATGGTGATGCATGCGGAGCATTTCAGGCCACGGCCATGGTCGGAGGAGCGGCCCCAGGTGGTGATGCCGGTGCCGCTGGATCACACCGGGCGGACGGGGCCGACCACGCGACAGGCACGTGGTCGCGGGTGGAGGCGGGTGTGGCGCGGGCTATACGTTCCGGCGAGCGTCGATCAGGACGACGCGCAGCAGCGCGTGCTGGAGGCGGCGACGCTGCTGCCCAACACCGGAGCCGTCACCGGATGGGCGGCGTATGCGTGGGCAGGGGCGAAATGGTTCGCCGGGATGGGCGAACGGCGGGCGATCACGTTGTCGACCTACGGGCACAAGATCGCCAAACGGCCCGGGGTGGAGATCTCGGCCGAACGGATGCCTCCCCAGGAGCGCTGCTGGGTGGACGGGATCCCGATCACGAACCCGGCGAGGTCGGTCGTCTTCGAGATGAGGTATGCGCCGGACGTACGCGAGGCCGTTCGTTGGCTTGATCTGGCGTTGGCGAGCGATCACGTCAGTCGGGTGGAAGCGGCGGCGTACGTCTCGACGTTGAATGGCTGGACCGGCGTCCAGGTCGCTCGGGATGCGATCGTCCTCTCGGACGAGAACGTCTGGTCGCCGACCGAGGTCGACCTGCGGCTCTGCTGGCGGCTGGATCTACAGCTCGAGAACATCGTCTGCAATCGTCCGGTGTTCGATCTTGATGGTCGGCACATCGGTACGCCTGACGTGCTCGATCTCGAGGCCGGCGTAGTCGGGGAGTACGACGGAAAGGCCCATCTGCAAGGAAAGCAGCGCGCCACCGACATCAAGCGAGAAGCTCGCTTCCGTGCATCGGGGCTCGAGTACGTCACCATGGTCTCCCGAGATCGCTTCGAGCCGAGCGGATTCCTTCGTCGGACGTTGGAGGCGAGGTCCAGGGCTCGCCGGCTCCCGGTTGCCGACCGCCGCTGGACGATCGATCAGCCGAGATGGTGGATCCCCACTCACACCGTGGAACAGCGCCGTGCCTTGAGCGCTGCAGAACGAGGGCGATTCCTGGGGCGTCGTGCCGCGTAGGTGCCGAGCGTCGGGGTAGTCCGGTAGTGAACTGCCTAAGTACTCGCCGGTAATAGGCAGTTCGCTACCGGACTACCCCGGATACCCCGCCTACACCGCCATCCCCCTCCCAGATAATCTCACTCTATGAGCCACTCCACCGAAGACATCAAGGCCCGTGTAGACGACCTGTTCCCCGGGATCCGCAAGGACCTCGAGGACCTGGTGCGGATCGAGTCCGTCAGCGCGGACCCCGAGCGTCTGAGCGAGGTCGAGAAGAGCGCGGAGAAGACCCGCGACCTCTTCGCGGCCGAGGGCTTCGACGTGGAGATCGTGCGCGCCTTCGACGGCGCCCCGCCGGCCATCGTCGGTGAGAAGAAGGGCCCCGAGGGTGCCCCGACGGTGCTGCTGTACGCCCACCACGACGTCCAGCCGGAGAACGACCACAGCGACTGGGACACCCCGCCGTTCGAGCCGACCGAGGTCGGCGACCGGCTCTACGGTCGTGGTGCGGCCGACGACAAGGCCGGCATCGCGGCCCACATCGGCGCCGTCCGGGCTCTTGCCAGCCTGGACGAGCGCGGTGAGCTTCCCGTCACCGTGCGCCTCTTCATCGAGGGCGAGGAGGAGGTCGCCTCGGCGACGCTGCCCCAGCTGCTCGAGAAGTACCAGGACAAGCTGAAGGCCGACGTCATCGTCATCGCCGACTCCGGCAACTGGGACATCGGCGTCCCGGCGCTGACGACGTCGCTGCGCGGCCTCATCCGCGTCGACGTCCAGCTCCGCACCCTGGGTCACGCCGTCCACTCCGGCATGTGGGGCGGCCTCGCCCCCGACGCGATCATGGCCCTCGTACGTCTCCTCAACACCCTCTGGGACGAGGACGGCGCTCCCGCGGTGGAGGGGCTGGTCTCCGGGAAGGCGGCCGACGTCGACTACCCCGAGGAGCGGCTCCGCGCCGAGTCCGGGGCCATCGCCGGCCTGCAGTGGGTCGGCAAGGGCAGCGCCGTCGAGCGGATGTGGACGCAGCCGGCGATCACGATCACCGGTCTGGACGCCCCCAAGGTCGACGGCGCCTCCAACACGCTCTCCCCGAGCGCACGCGCGAAGGTCACCATCCGGATCGCCCCGGGCGACTCCGGTGAGAACGCCGTCGCCGCCCTCACCAAGCACCTGGAGAAGCACGTCCCGTGGGGCGCCGAGCTGACCACGAAGGTCGTCGACACCGGTGAGCCGATCGCCCTGGACGCGACCGGCCCGGCCTACGACGCCGCCCGAGCCGCCTTCACCGAGGCCTGGGACGGCACCGCCCCGATCGACATGGGCGTGGGCGGCTCGATCCCGTTCATCGCGGAGTTCCTCGAGGCGTTCCCGCAGGCCAGCGTGCTGGTCACGGGCGTCGAGGACCCCGACACCCGTGCCCACGGCGCCAACGAGGGACTCCACCTCGCCGAGTTCCGGAAGGTCGTCGTCGCCGAGGCGCTGCTGCTCCAGAAGCTGGGTAGCCGCTGACCGTTCACCGAGTCACCTCGGTCGAGTGGCACTGCCTTCGTGGAGCTCCGCGAAGGCAGTGCGCGCTCACCGAGATACCTCGGTGAACATCCGCAGCCGCGACCTAGACCCCCGGCAGCGTCAGCGCCACCCGGGTGCCTTCACCAGGGCGTGAGTCGAGCTCGACCAACCCGTGGTGGCGCCTGGTGATCTGCTCGACCAGGGTCAGCCCGAGCCCAGCTCCGCGCGATCCACCCAGCGCGGAGTTGGAGCCTCGGTAGAACGGGTCGAAGACCTCCGGTTGCTCTTCGTAGGCGATGCCGACACCGGCGTCGGCGAAGATGATCGTGACCTCGCTGCCGGCGCTGTAGAGCATCAACTGCACCCGCGAGCCACGGTAGCTGTAGGTCAGCGCGTTCTTCACCAGGTGCAGGAACGCGGCGCGCAGCTCACGAGGGTCACCGACGACGTACGCAGGCCCGGTCGGGGTTGTCAGGACGCACTCGATGTCCTTCTGGGCGGCGTCGGGATCGAGCTCGTCGAGCACGTCGTCGAGCATCTCGGAGACCTCGATGGTGGTCTCGCCGGGGGCGTTGGCAGGGTCGCGGATCCGGGACAGGAGCAGCAGGTCGCTGACGATGCCCTCGATCTGGGCGCTGCGTACGGTCAGCGTCTCCACCTGGACGATCCACGGCAGGGTGTTGGCCTGCTCGCCGGCCAAGGCGTTCAGCGACGTGCCGAGCGCGTTCACCGGGATCCGCAGCTCGCGGGCGACGGCCTCGATCAGCCGGTTGCGTTCGCGGTCGGCGTGGGCGAGCTGCTGGGCGAGGTCGCGCTCCTGCGTGTAGGCGTTGGCGGTGAGCACGATGCGCCCGAAGTCGCGGCCCAGCTCCATCGCCAGCCGGCCCTCCGCGTCGGTCCAGGTGGGCCGCCCGGGGGAGCGGAGCAGGACGATGTGGCCGAGCCACTCGTGGTCGGCGCCGACCGGCACGACCAGTGCGCTCTCGGCGCCCAGGCTCTCGAAGAACTTGTTGGCCACGACGGCCTGCTCGCTCCACTCCGAGGAGTCCGTGAGCCGCTCGCGGCACAGGATCGAGTAGGTGCCCTCCACCCAGTAGCGGGAGGTGTTCCGCGAGGTGAGCGCGGCCAGGCCCGGGTCGGGGTCCCACTCGAGGCCCGGGGTCGCGTGCACGACCATCTCGTGGCGGGGGCCTTTGGTCGCCATCCAGATGCCGTCGGCGCCCAGACCGCGGATCAGTGCGTCGTGGCTGGCGTCGAGCACGTCGGCGAGGCTGAGCTTGGAGCTGGCGTCGCGCAGGAGCTCCTTGGCGGTCTCGAGGTTCGCGGCGCGCTCGTAGAGGCGCTCGCGCTCCAGGTAGCCGCGGACGACCCGCTGGGCACGCTTCGCGAACCGGTTGAGAACCCGGCGCTGGGTGAAGTCGGGCCGGCGGCCGCTGACCGGCATGTCGACCGAGAGGCAGCCCTGGATGGAGCCGTCGTCGCCGAGGATCGGCGCGATCAGCATGTCGTGGGGGTGCCACGCGTCGGCGGCGTCGATCATGTTCGTGGTGGAGACCCAGCTGCCCTCGTGAAGGTTCACCCGCTCATGGGGAATGAACCGCCAGGCGCCCCAGTTCTCGCCGCGGGAGAGGTTGTCGCGCAGGTCGGAGAGCGCCCACCGGGTGCCGAGGATCTCCTCGGCCGTCTCCCGTCGGCCGTGCGCGTTCAGGCCGCTGATGAAGCCGTGGACCGCGACCACCTCGAGCTCGTCGCCGCCGACCACGTTGATCGCGGAGATGCCGAAGCCGAGCAGCTCGCAGATGCCCTCGGAGATCATCTGGAGCGCGGGATCCGCCACCGGCAGCGACGTCCTGCTCGGCGTGCTCGCAGGCACGTCGATGGCATCGACTGACTGTGGTGGGGGCATCCTTGCTCTCGGGTAGGTCGGTCAGGCAGGTGTTGCAACAGCGTGGCAGTCCTGAGGACCTGGGCACCACGGAGTGTTGCACGAAACGCGCGCCCTGTGCAGCCGCAGGCGTCGGTCTCGACCAGATTGTGACGTTTGGTTAACCCAGTGAGGTGGCGTCGATGGCCAACGGAAGGACGAGGGAGACACGAGTGCCGGTGCCGGGCTCCGAGCGCAGCGTGACGCGGCCGTCGTGGCGGCGCGCGACCCGGTCGACAATGCTGAGCCCGAGGCCGACGCCCTTCCTGCCGCCGATCGCCTGGCTGGACCCGCGGTAGAACTCGGTGAAGACCTGGATCTGCTCCACCGCAGGGATGCCGACGCCGTTGTCGGTCACCGAGATGGCCGCCTCGCTCGCGCTCTCCACGATGTAGAGCCGCACGTGGCCGCCGCGGTGGGTGTAGACCAGCGCGTTGTCGACCAGCCGGAGGATCGCCGCCTTGATCTCGCTGCGGTCGCCCAGGATGTAGACGCCGCGGGGCGGCACATCGATGCTCACCTCGATCCCACGCTTCTCGGACTCGTACGTCCTCTGCTCGAAGATCTCCTGCAGGAGCGAAGTCAGGTCGACGTGGGTCAGCGTCGGCCGCGACATGGGGTCGGAGAAGCGGGAGAACAGCAGCAGGTCGTCGACCATCGCGACCAGCTGGTCGGACCGGCTGATCAGGTTGCCGACCTGCTGGAACCAGGTCGGCGAGCCGCGGTCCTCGTGACGCATCGCGTCGATGCCGGTGGTGAGGGCGGTGAGCGGGCTGTGCAGCTCCTGCGCGACGGACTCGATGAGCCGGCTGTGCACCTTGTCGGCGGTGGCGAGCCGCTGGGCCAGGTCGCGCTCCTGGGTGTAGGCGTTGGAGGTGAGCACGATGCGACCGAAGTCGCGACCGAACTCCATCGCCAGCCGTCCCTCGGCGTCGGTCCATCGTGGGCGGCCGGCGCCACGCACCAGCACGAGGTGGCCCAGCGCCGTCGTCTCCACGCCGATCGGCACGACCAGGAGCGAGTCGGCCCCGACCGTATCGAGGAAATCGATGCCGAGCCTGGCGAACTTCTTCCGCTCGGCATCGACGTGGCGCAGGGCGTGGAGGAGCAGTTCCCGGTTGACGATGGCGTGCTGGCCGTCGTGCCACAGCCGGGTGGCCTGGTAGGCCTGCCCCGCGGCGATGTTGTTGCTGTCGCCGGGCTTCCAGCCGAGATCGGGGGAGGCGTAGACCACGGATCCGCCGTCGCCGTCCTGGGCCTGTACGTAGAGACCGTCGGCGTCGAGACCGCGGCTCATCGCCTCCTGGGTGGCCTCGAGCACCCCGGTGAGGCCGAGCTGGGAGTTGGCCTCGCGCAGGAAGCTCTGGGCCTCGAGCAGGTTGTTGGCCCGCTCCTCGAGGTACTCGCGCTGCAGGGTCAGCAGCACCGTCCGCCGCGCCTGGCGGGCGAACCGGTTGAGGATCCGCTGCTGCCGCCGGCCGGGCCTGCGGCCGTTGGTCGGACGGTCGATCGACAGTACGCCGACGAGCTCACCGTTCTCGTCGTAGAAGGGGGCCAGGAGCTCGTCGAGCTTGTGCCAGGACTGCGGGTCCTTCAGGACGTCCTCGTCGGTGTCGGGGACCCAGTAGCCCTCCGCCTCGCCGATGGTGTTCTTCTCGTGGGGGATGAACTTGATGTCGCCCCAGTCCACGGACATGTCCAGCAGGTCGGTGACCACCGAGACCGGGAACCGGGTGCCGAGCATCTCAGCCACGGTCATCTCGCCCTCGACGGTGTGACCGGTCTCGTCGCCGTAGGCGGCGACGATCTCGAACTCGTCACCTCGGCGGATGTTGATGACGGCGGCGCCGAAGCCGACGAGCTCGGTGACACCCTCCGCGATCAGCTGCAGACCCGGGTCCGGGGACGGGTACGCCTCGGAGGCGCCGGCTGGCGCGTCCGGACCCTCTGAGGGCGTACTGGTCATGGAGTTCTCCGCCGAGATGGAAATGCAACCCGTTACCGTTGCGTAAGGTTAAACAATGGGCAGCGTCACACGGAATGTGCTTCCCGCGCCAGGGGTCGAGTCGACGGATATCAGTCCGCCGCGGCGACTGACGATTCGAGACACGATCGTCAGACCGAGGCCGGTTCCTGGCTGTTTGAGCGCTGTGGGGTTGGTCGAACGGAAGAACTCGGTGAAGAGCCGGTCCTGATCCTCCGGCGAGATCCCGAGGCCGTGGTCGGTCACCCGGAGCTCGAACCAGCCGGGGCTGGTGCGCGTGCTCACGATGACCTGACCGCCCTCGGGACTGTACTTGATCGCGTTGGTGACCAGGTTGATCACCACCCGGTCCAGATCGCCCGGTGCGAGGGTCACGTAGACGTCGTCGGACGGCATCTCGAAGACGAGGTCGTGGGCGTCACTGGTGGGCATCTCGGCGCTGAGCTGGCTGTGGACCTCCGCGAGCACGGGCGCGACCTGGATGGGCACCGTGGTCGGCAGGTGGTCGGGGTCGGAGACCTTCGACAGCATCGCCAGGTCGGCCACGATCTTCTCGGTGCGGTCCCGGTTGCGCGTCAGTGCGGTCAGCACCTCGGCGTACTCCTCCTCCGACTCCGCGTAGGGCAGCGACTCGATGTTCCACCGGAACGCGGAGAGGGGGTTCTTCAGCTCGTGGGCGACCGTCGCGATCAGCCGGCTCTTGTGGGCCTCCAGTTCGCGCAGGGAGTCGACCGCCGCCTTCTGGCGCAGGTACGCCCTGGAGTTGTGGACCACGCGGCCGAAGTCGCGGCCGAGGTCGGCGGCGGTGATCAGCTCGAGCTCGCTCCAGTGGGGCTTGTCGGGACCGCGGCCCAGGAGCATCGCGCCGTACCAGGTCTGGCCGGAGCCGATCGGGACCCCGACGATCGAGCCGACCTTGTAGTGGCGGATCCACTCGGTGATCAGCCGCTGCGCCTCCGGGTCGGGGTGGGGCAGCCGCTCGGCGCCGTCGGGGGTCTGCACGGTGATGCTGCGCTGATCCCAGAGGTATTGCCCGTAGTCGACCATGAACGGGCTGGTCAGGTCGTCTATCGGGAGCTTGAAGTCCTCCCGGTAGACCTTGGTGCGGATGCCGCGGCCGCCCGGCTTGGACATGTGCAGCCAGAAGTCGGTCAGGTCGAGCACGTCGACCAGCCCCGTGCTCAGCGAGTTGAGGATCTCGTCCGGGTCGAGCTCGCGCCCGGCGCGGCGGATCACGTCGCGGGCGGCCTCGGCGAGGCGTACCTGCTCGGACAGCTCCTCACGCTCGAGGGCGAGCAGGATGGCACGCTGCGCCTGCACCGCGTGGCGGCCGAGCACGGCGCGCTTCTCCGGGTTCGGGCGGAGCCCGTCGGTCGGTACGTCGACGATCAGGGTCCCGCGGAGCCTGCCGGCGTCGTCGCGCAGCGGCGCGACCAGCAGGTCGAGCGGGTTCCAGGCCCCTGCGGCGTCGATCGTGGTCATCGTCGGGATCCAGCCGTACACATCGGCGGTCGGGTCGAGCCGCTCCGCCGGCACGAACTTGAAGATGCCCCAGTCGTCGGCCCGAGCCAGCTCGGCCTCGAGCCGCTCGATCGGGGTCACCGTGCCGAGCAGGTCGGCGCGGGCGGAGTCCTGGCCCGAGACCACCACCATGTGGAGGTGGCCGTCGGCCCGCGCGACGCTGATCGTGGCCATCTCGAAGCCTGCCAGCGCGGTCAGGCTGTCGGCGATCAGCTGGAGGTCGGAGAGATCCTCGCCAGGGGTGAGGAGACCACCGATCTCGGCCAGATCGGTCGTGATCGTGGTCATCGTCGTGGTCAGGTCGCTTCTGGCGCGCTTCCCGCCCAACGGGGGTGGGGCGAATCCCGGCGGCACCGTCAGTCGGTGACCGCCGGCGGGCGTGGGCGGTGGAGAAGTCATCGGATCGATTATCCGGGATGTCGGTCCCGGGCGGTAGGGCAGACGTGGATCGTTCTTTACATTCATGATTCCGAGACGTTCATGTGACCACCCTTACAGGACTGTCAAGGGTTCGCTGATCGCCTGTGTACGGCCTTACACTCGATGCCGTGGTCAACCTCACCAGCTCAGGTAGGCACGTGTCCCGACGCAAGGGTGGCGACGGCCGGCTCACCGCCGCCCTCGACCCCCACGACCAAGGTCCTCAGGACCACTGCGGGGTCTTCGGTGTGTGGGCGCCGGGCGAGGATGTCGCGAAGCTGACGTACTTCGGCCTGTACGCGCTGCAGCACCGCGGCCAGGAGTCGGCGGGTATCGCGGTCAGCAACGGGCGCCAGATCTTGGTCTACAAGGACATGGGCCTGGTCAGCCAGGTCTTCGACGAGCCGACCCTGGAGTCGCTCAAGGGTCACGTCGCCATCGGCCACGCCCGCTATTCCACCACCGGCGCCTCGGTGTGGGAGAACGCCCAGCCGATCTTCAAGCCGACGCCGGACGGCTCCGTCGCCCTCGGCCACAACGGCAACCTGATCAACGTCGCCGAGATGCGCTCGGCCGTCGAGGCGCTGCCCGAGCACTCCGAGGGCCGCCACGCCCCGGTGTCGACCAACGACACCTCGCTGCTCACCGAGCTGCTCGCCTACCACCCCGACTCCTCCCTGGAGGCGCGCGCGCTGGAGGTGCTGCCGACGATCAGCGGTGCCTTCTCGCTGGTGTGGATGAACGAGGACACCCTGTTCGCCGCGCGTGACCCGCAGGGCATCCGCCCGCTGGTGCTCGGCCGCCTCGACCGCGGCTGGGTGATCGCCTCCGAGGACGCCGCGCTGGCCACCGTCGGCGCGAGCGTGGTCCGCGAGGTCGAGCCCGGCGAGATGATCATCATCGACGAGTCCGGCCTGCGCTCGGTGAAGTTCGCCGAGCCCGACCGCAAGGGCTGCGTCTTCGAGTACGTCTACCTGGCCCGCCCCGACGCCAACATCGCCGGCCGCAACGTCCACGAGTCCCGCGTCGAGATGGGCCGCGAGCTGGCTCGCGAGTTCCCGGTCGACGCCGACCTGGTCATCCCGGTGCCCGAGTCCGGCATCCCCGCCGCGACCGGCTACGCGCTGGAGAGCGGCCTGCCCTTCGGCCAGGCGTTCGTGAAGAACGGCTACGTCGGGCGCACCTTCATCCAGCCCTCCCAGACCCTGCGCCAGCTCGGCATCCGGCTCAAGCTGAACGTGCTCGAGCACATGGTGCGCGGCAAGAAGGTCGTCGTGGTCGACGACTCGATCGTGCGCGGCAACACCCAGCGCGCCCAGGTGCGGATGCTGCGTGAGGCGGGCGCCTTGGAGGTCCACGTGCGGATCTCGTCGCCGCCGGTCAAGTGGCCCTGCTTCTACGGCATCGACTTCGCCACCCGCGCCGAGCTGATCGCCAACGGTCTCTCCGTCGACGAGATCGCCGCCTCGGTCGGTGCCGACTCGCTCGGCTACATCTCCCTCGACGGGATGATCTCGGCGACCCGCCAGGAGCGCACCGCGCTGTGCACGGCGTGCTTCACCGGCGAATACCCCGTAGAGCTGCCCGACGAGAGCATGCTCGGCAAGCACCTCCTCGAGGTCTCGCTGCAGTCCCCGACCGAGGGCAAGGCCCTTCCGGTCCTGAACAACCCGTGATCGGAGATCCACCAGTGACTCAGAGCCAGAACGCGTACGCCGCAGCAGGTGTCGACATCCACGCCGGCGACCGCGCCGTGGATCTGATGAAGGTCTGGATCGAGAAGTCCCGGCGCCCCGAGGTGCTCGGCGGGGTCGGTGGCTTCGCCGGTCTCTTCGACGCGAGCGCCCTGAAGGCGTACGAGCGGCCGCTGCTGGCCACCTCGACCGACGGTGTCGGCACCAAGGTCGCGATCGCGCAGGCGCTGGACAAGCACGACACGATCGGGTTCGACCTGGTCGGAATGGTCGTCGACGACCTGGTCGTCTGTGGCGCCGAGCCACTGTTCATGACCGACTACATCGCCACGGGGAAGGTCATCCCGGAGCGGGTCGCGGCGATCGTCAAGGGCATCGCTGAGGCCTGTGTCGAGGCCGGCTGCGCGCTGGTCGGTGGCGAGACCGCGGAGCACCCGGGGCTGCTGGCCGCCGACGAGTACGACGTGGCCGGTGCGGCCACGGGCGTCGTCGAGGCCGACAACCTTCTCGGTGCCAACCTGGTGAAGGCGGGCGACGTCGTCCTCGCGATGGAGGCCTCCGGCCTGCACTCCAACGGCTTCTCCCTGGTCCGCCACGTCCTGCTCAACTCCGGCGCCTACACGCTCGACGCGCAGGTCGCCGAGTTCGGCCGTACGCTCGGCGAGGAGCTCCTCACCCCGACCCGCGTCTACGCCAAGGCGTGCCTGGAGCTGGCCCGTGGCACCAGGACCCACGCCATGTCCCACGTCACCGGGGGCGGCCTGGCCGCCAACCTGGAGCGGGTCATGCCGCCGGAGCTCTCCGCGCGCATCGACCGCGCCACCTGGACCCCGGCGCCCGTCTTCGACCTCGTCCGCCGCACCGGCTCGATCGCGCTGGAGGACCTGGAGATGACCCTCAACTGCGGCGTCGGCATGGTCGCGCTGATCGACCCCGAGGACGTCGACGAGGCCGTACGCATCCTCGCCGGTTACGACATCCGCGCCTGGGCCGCCGGTGAGGTCACCGACACCCCTGGCGGCAAGGTCGAGCTCACCGGGGCGTACGCCGGCTGGTGATGCCCCGCTGGTCGAGCCGCCGGAGCCGCCAGGCGAAGGCGTGTCGAGACCAACACGGTCCATCGGGTGCCGACGGGACTGTGTTGGTCTCGACACCGCTCGCTGGCGCTCGCGGGCTCGACCAGCGGTCCTACCTCTTGAAGACCTGCACGACCGACGGCCGCGGACCCGCGAACTCGCCCTCGGCGGCCTCACCCTTCACGTAGTCGGGGAAGAAGGAGTGCTGGTCGGCCCAGGAGCCGTCCTCGCCGGGGTGCTGGACAGCGACGAAGACCGAGCCGTCCTTGTCGTGGATGACCGGCCCGCAGGTCTCGCTCTCGCGCGGGACCGACAGGAACTGCTGGACGTGGCCGCGCTCGCGTCCCTCCAGCGGGACCTTGAAGAGACCGTCGCACTTCTGGATGGTGCTCGGTGCGCCGTCGGTGGAGATCCACAGGTTGCCCTCGGAGTCGAAGGCGACGTTGTCGGGGCAGGAGATCGGCGAGACCTTGTCGGTGGGGTAGCCGGCGAAGTAGGTCGACTTGTTGGTCGCCGGGTCACCGGCGACCAGGAGCAGCGACCACGTGAACGTGCCCGCGGCCGCGTCGTTGCGGGCCTCGGTGATCTCGACGATGTGGCCGTCGCGGTTGGTGTTGCGCGGGTTGGGCTCGGTGGCCGACTCCTTGCCCGTCTTGCCGCGGTCGGTGTTGTTCGTGCACGCGACGTACACCTTGCCGGTCTTCGGCGACGGCTGTACGTCCTCGCAGCGGTCCATCTTGGTCGCGTTGACCTGATCGGCGGCCAGGCGGGTGTAGACGAGCACGTCGGCCACGGTCATGCCCGGGATCCGGCTCGCACCGTTCAGCACCAGCGGCACCCACTGGCCGTAGCCGTCGAACTTGCCGTCGGCCGGCAGCGTGCCCGACCCGTCGATCTCGGCGGGGGCCGAGTCGCCGAAGAGACGTGCGACGTAGAGGTCGCCCTCGGTGAGCAGGTCGAGGTTCGCGGCCCGGTCGTTCGGGTCGTACTTGCCCTTGGAGACGAACTTGTAGAGGTAGTCGAACCGCTCGTCGTCGCCCATGTAGGCGACGGCGTGGCCGGACGTGGAGATCGTGACGTTGGCACCCTCGTGCTTGAAGCGACCGAGGTTGGTGTGCTTGCGCGGCGTCGAGGTCGGGTCGGTGGGGTCGATCTCCACGATGTAGCCGAACCGGTTCGGCTCGTTCTCGTAGCCCGGCTTGCGGGCGTCCCAGCGGTCCTCGACGGTCTCGAAGCCGTACGTCGTCTTCGTCCCGTTCGCGAGGCCGTAGCGCTTGTCGCTCGCGCTGGTCCCGGCGGTCAGGAAGTAGCCGTTGAAGTTCTCCTCGCCGGTGAGGATCGTGCCCCACGGGGTGGTCCCGCCGGAGCAGTTGCCGACCATGCCGGAGATCTTCTTGCCGGTGGGGTCGGCGGCCGTCTTGAGCAGGTCGGACCCGGCTGCGGGTCCGGTGGCGGTGAACGTCGTGGTGGCCGTGATCCGGCGGTTCTTGGGGGCACCCTGGACGTACGCCCACTTCTTGCCCTTGCCGGCGCGCTTCAGCTCCACGATCGAGAAGCCATGGGCGGCCATGGCGATCTTGACCTTCTCGGTCGCGTCGAGGTCCGGCGGGAACATGATGCCGGCGTTGACGTACTCGTGGTTGTTGCAGAGCAGCGCCTTGGTGCCGGCGCTGTTGGTCACGATGATGTCGAGGTAGTCGGAGTTGTAGCCGAAGGCCAGCTCCTGCTTCGCGGCGGTCTGCGCGGACGCGTCGAAGGGCTCGCCGCCGGCCAGGATCGGGTCGCCCCAGCGCAGAATCGGCTCCCACGTGTAGCCGCGCGGCACGACGAGCTCGTCGACCGTGGCGTCGACCGGCGAGATGGGTGCGAAGGGGAGGTTGCCGGGCCGGCCACCGTGGCCCTTGGCCTGGAGGCCGCCCGAGGCGGCCGGACCAGCCACAGCGGCCGCGGCGGCGGGCGAGGTGGCGCCCAGGGCGATCGCCCCCGCGCTGATGCCCGCGAACCCCAGCATCTTGCGGCGGCTGAACACCGAGCCCGCGATGTCGCGGAAGTACTCGTTGTCGGAGGTGTTGGGCACGGGCTTGGCGCACGCGCTGTCGCACTTGAGGGCACAGGTCACGGCGCTGCGCTTGCCGCGCGTGTGGCCACTCATGGGCAGCAGCGACAGCATGGTGCGGCGGCCGTCCGTGACGGCGGGGGCACCTTCGTCGCTGCACGAGGGGCAGGCGGTGTCGGTCTGGATGTCGCTCAGTTCGGTCACTGCATTTCCGTTCAAGACGCGTTGTGTCAGGTCTCCCAAGAATCGGAAGGGAGGCTATGCGCGGCGAGACAACCGTCCGGCCCCTCAATCTGTCGTCCGGGTGAACGGCGAATGACGAGTCGTCAGGCTCAGATTCGTGTGACCTCAGTAACATTCGCTGCTAGCGAACGGATTTTCGACACCCCGGCGTGCGGTTTCTTGGCATGAACCGGTAGCGTTATCCCTACGAGAAACCTGTGAACAGCCCGGGACAATCCCGGCCAAGTGCGACGAGGGGGCTGGACCCTATGGGGCGCGGCCGAGCGAAAGCCAAGCAGACGAAGGTCGCACGCGACCTGAAGTACCGGACCTATGAGACGGACTTCGGGGCCCTTGCGCGCGAACTTCACGGTGATGAAGACACCAGTCAGAAGTCCGATCAGAAGCCGGACGACTACGACGACTGGTCGGACTACGACGCGGGATCCTCGCGCGACTAGGGCTTGTCGGCCAACGGCGGCAACGTCTTTGGTCGACATCCCTCAGACCGATCGGCCCCGGGTCGATCGGCTCAGGACAACCTCCCCGTGAGTGCCGTAGCCGGGTAGCCGGCCGCCGTGAGGCGTGCCGTCGAAGGCGACGTGCAACCACTCGTCCCCCAGTGGGATCAGAGTGGGCCACGGAAGGTTCGAGACGTACGCCGACCGGAGTTCTGCGACCTCGTTGAGGTCCAGGTCGAAGATCGGGTAGCGAGCACGGACGCGACGCGGATTGTCGCGTCCGTCGCTGGCGCCGACGACGACTGTGCCGTCCAGCGGGACGAGCGTGGTGCCCTCGGTGGCTGTGCGGTCGGTTCGCGCTGCCCGCAGGGTGAGCGCGTCCAGGCTCGGCCCGCTGGCGAGCACGGGATGGAAGTCGAAGTACCTCTCGGCGCTGACGTAGCCGACGAGCCACTCGCCGTCGCGGCGCACGAGGTGCGGATCCCAGACTCCGACGGACGTGAGCCCGTCGGTCGGCAGCGCCAACGGGGTCGCGTCCAGGACGTGCTCCCCTCGGGTCAGGTCGGCGTCGGTGCGTGCCATGACGACACCGACCGGGCTCCAGGGCCGGGACGGCTGCCTCTCGTCCGGGGCCTTGAACCCTCCCCACGTGCTCGTCGTGACCAGCCACTCCGCGCCGTCGCGCACCAGGTGGGTCGCGTGGTCGCCGTAGACCACCTGCTTGCCGGAGCGGAGCCCGGGCCGATCGGCGCTGCGGCGGAAGTAGAGCGCGCCACGATGGACGAGGTCGTACGTCACCGGGTCGAGCGACCACACCGAGGTGTGCGCCGTGGGGAAGAAGCCCGGTCCGGCGCTGGTGGCGGTCAGCAGCAGGGTGCCGTCCTCCTCGCGGAACGGGGAGCCGTCGGCGTACGTCACCACCCGGATGTCGCGCAGGCCCAGCTGACCGAAGGCGCCCGCGCGCACGTCGTCGGCAGAGCCGTCGTGGTCCGCGGTCAGGCCGCTGAGCCACGACTCCTCACGCGGCTCGATCCCGACCTCGGTGAGATCCACCCGCGCTCGGGCCACCCACGCTCCGCTCGCCTCACGGGTCAGCGCGGTCAGCATCGTCCCGGTCAGCGTGAGCGCGAACCGGCCGACCCCGCGCCCGGCCCTGCCGTGGCGCCGGCTCGCATGAGACGTACGCCGTGACCCGGTCGTCACCGCGAGCCACACCCGCCGCCCGTCGTAGGTCCCGGTGAGCACGTCCCCGCCCGAGGCGAAGGTCAGTGAGACCGGACCGTCACAGGCAGCCTCGATCGCGGCGTTGGCCGCTGGCCGGGGGAAGCCGGTGGACTCGACCGCGATCGTGACGGGGCGCTGGCGGCGTACGACCTCGAATTCGGGAAACATCGGCTCCAGTCTTCCGGGCGCGTGGGCCCCGCCCTAACGCAACCCCCGGACATAGGCCGTGGCCCGACGCAGATCGTGGAGCCGCGCCTCCCACGTGATGCCGAGGAAGAGCAGCAGGAGTCCGGCCGCGCCGAGCACCCACCACTGCTGCAGGCTGTGGGCCGACGGCATCTGGGCGAGGGCCAGGACGGAGGCGACCAGGGCGCCACCGACCAGCGGTGCCGACCAGCGCAGCCAGGCACCGCCGATGATGAAGGCGAGGCAGGCGATGCCGAGCACGGCGGTCCGCATGGAGACCGGGTCCTGGAGGGCTGCCGGGACGGACGGGACCAGGGCGAGGAAGACGCCCGGCCCGAGCACCGGCAGCGAGGCGACCTCGCGGTCGAGGCGGAGCTTGACGACGCCGAAGACGAGCAGCGCGATCGCGGGCGGCAGGGTGTAGGACTCCCAGGTCGTGACCGACGTGTCGGCCAGCCGGATCCAGAGCGCAACGGTAGCCAGGCCGGCGCCGACCCAACCCAGCCAGCGCCGCTCGTGGTGGGCGATCGCGTGCGCGGAGACGGCGGCGGCGAGCAGGATCATCAGGATGCTCAGCCAGGGGAGATCGTCTCCGCTCGATCCGACCGCGGTCGGCCCGTCCGGGGTCAGCACGATCGTGGGGCCGAAGCTGACGGTGCCGACGACGATCGAGACGACCGCGGCGACGGCGGCGGTGATCTCGGCCGAGGGCAGCAGCCGGAAGATGGTCACGAGGGCCAGGATCACGATGATCCCGGCCGCGGTGTGCGGCTCGGCGATGTCGGTGAGGGAGGCGAACATCCAGCAGAAGGCTGTCAGCGTGACGATCCAGTACGGGGCGGTGACGGCCTTGGTCTGCAGCTCCTGGGTGAGGCGGTCCACGGCGACCGCGGCGGCGGTGAGGACGCCGGCCACCACCAGGGCGAGCAACTCGTTGCCGAAGGCGGCGCCGAGCGATCCCAGGCCGAGCAGGCCGGCGACCGTGAGCCGTGGTCCGGACTGCTGTGGCTCGTGGCGCAGGATCGTCGCGATACACATGACACCGGCGATCAGCAGCAGGATCGACAGCCAGTCGGTGTCGAACACGCCGGCCTCGCCGAAGGAGCCCAGACCGATCGACACGGCGGCGCCGGTGGCGGCCGCGGCCTCGATGGCGGGACTGCGGCGTACGAGCACGATGACGCCCATCGCCACGACGACCACCACTGCGGTGTAGGGACGGTCGACGTCGGCCAGCCGGGCCGCCTGCCACACGGTGGCGGTCAGCGCGAGGATCCAGTAGGCGGTCGCGACCTCCCTGGTCGTGCCGGACTGGACGCGGTCGACGATGATGCCCAGGGCGGTGAGGATGAGGGTCACCGCCAGCGCGAGCACGTCGTTGGAGAGGACCGCGGCCGTGGCCGCGCCGAGCCCCACGGTGCCCGCCACGGCCAGCGCGGGAGGCTGGCGGTGGTGCACGCCGATGGCTGCGGCGAGAATGGTGGCGATGGTCAGCAGGATCGCCGCCCAGGTGACGTCGACCGCGCCGATCCCGATCGAGATCGCGGCGCAGGCCACGGTCGCCCACCAGCCCGACCCTCGGAAGCGGAAGAGCGTGATCAGTCCGAGGACCGTCACGATCACGCACGCGGCCCACTGCCGCTCCACGTCGATCAGCGGCGCGAGCGACCACAGGCCGAGGGTGAGGGTCGTGACCGAGTAGCTGGCGGCGACCTCGCGCTCGGTGCCGAGCAGACCCTGACCCGCGTACGCAGCCACGGCCGCCAGCGCGAGCGCGACGACCACGGTGAGCAGGTCGCTGGGCAGCGCGGCGGCGAGCGCGACCAGCCCGAAGATGCCGGCGGCGAGCAGTCGCGGCCACCGCTCCGCCCACCAGGCCAGCGAGACGGCGACACCGAGCAGCAGCAGCGCCGGGAACAGCAGCGGGGCGCCGTAGCAGGCGGCCGTGATTGCGAACCCGGTGACGCCGCCTGCGAGGGTGATCCAGCCGATCGTGGGTCGGTAGGTGCGGAACGCGGGCGGGTTGAACCGGAAGAACCAGGCGGTGCCGAGGGCGAGGATCGCGAGCAGTGCCGGCAGCGTCAGCCAGCCCGGCAGCAACGGCTCCGGACCGGTCACCGGGGAGAACGCGGACTCGGTCCACGGCACGGCCGCGAGCCGGACGGCGGCCGAGACCGCCAGGATCAGGACGGTGATGCCCAGGCCCGCGGCGTACGGCGTCAACGCGGTGGCGGCCCAGCGCCAGGGCCGGGGGAGCGCCAGGAGCGCGCCGGCGGCGACCAGGGTGACCACCACGGCCACCACTGTCAGGGTGACCGCGCCGTCATCGAGAGCGGGCTGGGTGAAGGTGTAGGCGGCGATGAGGAGCGAGACCCCGACCATCGCGACCTTCGCGTCCTTGGGCAGCGGGAACAGCAGCGCCACGACCGTCAGCACCGCGGCGGCGCCGAGCAGCAGTGGCAGAGTGCCTCCGGTCAGGAGCTCGGAACCGGTCAGCGCCGGGTCGGCCAGGCCGCGGACGATCAGCATCAGCCAGAAGCCCGCCATCACGACCATCGCGCCGATGGTCAGCGCCTGCAGGTCGGTCTTGCTCGCCACGATCACCACGAGGAGGGCGATGACCGCGGCGACCAGCGGGAACCAGATGAGGTCGGAGATGAGCTCGAGACCGATCAGGGCGGTGAGGACACCGGCAGCGGCCGCCACCTGCGGTCCGATCACCGAGTCGAGCTTCTCGCTGCGCGCGCCGATCAGGGACATCGTGGTGCCGGCCAGGAAGACGACCACGCCGACGACGACCAGGAAGCCACGGTCCCAGTCGGCTCCACCGAGCCAACCGGCGTACTTCATCCCGGCTACGTCCAGGGCGAGCAGACCGAGCGCGAGCGTCCAGACGCCCTCGGTGCCGGCGCGCAGCTCGAGATGCATCAGCACCGCGCCCCCGATCGTGAAGAGCGCGGTGAAGACGAGCAGCATCGTGGTGCGGCCGCCGACGCCCATCGTGGCCCAGGCGACCGCGAGGAAGATGACGCCCGCGACCAGCAGGAAGAGCACGCCGACGCCGACCAGGATCAGCGGCACCGTGATCGGCGCTCGCCGGGCGACCGGGGCGCCGGGGAACGGCGCCGGTCCGGCCATGGCGACGGCCGGCGCCGGGGCCGGCGCCGGGAGGGGTGTGGCGTCGGGCTCGGGCTGGATCTGCGGCGGTGCCGCGGGCGGCGCCCCGACCGGCAGGGGAGCGGGCGGCGGGGTCCGTCGCGCGGCCCGGTTCGCCTCCTCCCGGATCGAACGCAACCGCGTCATGAGTACGTCGGCCCGCAGCAGGGTGCCGTAGAGCTCTTGCGCGACGGCGTTCTCCAGCGGCAGCCCACAGTGCGGGCAGGGGCTGGTGCCGGGCTCGAAGGCCTCGCGGCAGTCGGGGCAGCGACCAGGATCGGCGTACTTCACAGCCAACCATCCTTGCGTAGATCCGCCGATGCGCGTGCGGGAAACGCAGGGTGTGCGCTGAGACTTGATCCCGAATGACAACCGGCTTCGACCCATAACTGCAGGTCGAAGCCGGTTGTTGCTTGTGGGCAGGGGCGGGGTCGAACCGCCGACCTATCACTTTTCAGGCGATCGCTCGTACCAACTGAGCTACCTGCCCAAGCGAGGTGAAACATTACCGGAAGCGACCGCGACGTTCCGAATCGGGACCCGAAACCGGACGTGCGGCCTCGCTTTGGCGGCCTCGGACGCAGGCCTCTAGGATGTCCCGGCAGGCCCCCTTCGTCTAGCGGCCCAGGACCCCGCCCTTTCACGGCGGTAGCGCCGGTTCGAATCCGGTAGGGGGTACACAGTCTTTCCATGTCTCGAGTCTCGCCGCGGGCCAGGCCCACCGGCATCCGCACGGATACTCATATCCACGACGCACGGGGTCGCGCGGATGCCACACTTCCCAGCATGGGTGCCAGCGTGAGTGCATGGACGTCGCCGGCGGCGATCGAGGTCGAGAGCAGGCTCTTCCGGGCTCTCGCCGTGTTGCGCGTGGTGGTGCTCATCAACGCCGTCGGGCTGACCGTCTACCGGGCCGGCAACTTCGTCTCGCCCACGGCCGCGCTGGTCTGTGCGCTCGTCATGATCGGCTGGACCGTCTTCGTCCTCTGGGCGTACGCAGAGCCGAGCCGTCGCACGGCGGTGCTCATCGGCGCCGACCTGGCGGTCGCCCTCGGCCTACTGCTCGTGACCCCGCTGGTCAAGGGCCCGGGGTTCCAGGCGAGCGTGCCTGGGTTCTGGGTCAGCGGCGCGCTGCTCGCGTGCGCGATCCACTATCGCTGGATCGGTGGCCTGCTGGCGGGCGTCGCGCTGGCGGCCGCCGATCTCGTGCTCCGTCAGGAGATCGACCAGTCGATCTACGGCAACGCGTTCCTGCTGGTCATTGCGGGCCCGGTGGTCGGCTACATGTGCGAGTCGGTCCAGCGGATGGCGCTCGAGCGCGACGAGGCGCAGCGTGCGGCCGCGCGGGCGGAGGAGCGGGCACGGCTCGCCCGGGCGGTACACGACGGGGTGCTCCAGGTCCTCGCCCTGGTCCAGCGGCGCGGGGGCGAGTTGGGCGGTGACGCCGCCGAGCTGGGCAGGCTGGCGGGGGAGCAGGAGCGGGAGCTGCGGTTGCTGATCCGCGGTGAGCAGCCCGGCCAGGGCTCGGCGGTCGGACCGGCTCAGGGGATGGCCGACCTCGCCGCCGCTCTCGCCGAGCTCGAGACCGGCACCGTGACCGTGTCCGGCCCCGCCAACGCCGTCGAGATGCCCGCACGCCGGGTCGGCGAGATCCTCGCCGCGACCCGCGCGGCCCTGGACAACGTACGCCGCCACGTCGGTGAGGACGCCCGCGCCTGGGTGCTCCTGCAGGCGTTCCCCGATCATGTCGAGGTCTCGGTGCGCGACGAGGGGCCGGGCATCGCGGACGGTCGGGTCGCGCAGGCCGAACGCGACGGCAGGCTGGGCATCGTCGGCTCGGTCCGTGGACGGATCGAGGACCTCGGCGGCAAGGCAGAGCTGATCACCGGAGCAACCGGGACCGAGTGGGAGCTCACGGTCCCCCGAACAGGAGTGGATGGATGAGCACAGTGATGGTCGTCGACGACCACCCGATGTGGCGCGACGCGGTCGAGCGGGACCTGACCGGTGCGGGCTTCGAGGTCGTCGCCACCGCCAGCACCGGCCGCGAGGCGATCACCCGGTTCGCCGCGACCCGGCCGGAGGTCGTGGTGCTCGATCTGCAGATCCCCGAGCCCGACGGCGTCCAGGTCACCACCGAGGTCATCGCCCTGCACCCCACGACCAAGGTCCTCATCCTCTCCGCCTCGGGCGAGCAGAACGACGTGCTCGCCGCGGTCAAGGCCGGCGCGACCGGCTACCTGGTCAAGTCCGCCTCCCGCGACGAGCTCCTGGAGGCCGTACGCCGCGTCGCGGACGGCGACCCGGTCTTCACCCCCGGCCTCGCCGGCATGGTCCTGGGCGAGTTCCAGCACAGCGCCGCCACCGAGGTGCGCGGCGACAAACCCATGCTCACCGACCGCGAGACCGAGATCCTCAAGCTCGTCGCCAAGGGTCTGAGCTACCGCCAGATCGCCGACCGCCTCGTGCTCTCCCACCGCACGGTCCAGAACCACGTACAGAACACGTTGCGCAAGCTCCAGATGCACAACCGCGTCGAGCTCACGCGCTACGCCATCGAGCAGGGGCTGGATGCCGACTGAGTCTCTTCCCTGGGCGTACGGGGCGGTGCTCTTGTGGTGGGTGCCTGCCGCCGTCGGTCGGGTGGGGTGGCCCGATAGTCAGCCAGATGTTTCTCGACTCCGGGGCAGGTCGAGAAACCATCGAGAACGGGTCGGCGGCCCACACCAATCCCGAGAAACAATCAGCCGGCCGAGTCATGCGAGAGAATCGAGGGGTGGTCTCGCTTCTCTATCTTCACGGCGTCGGCAACGGCGACCCCCGCGACGCCTGGCGCCGCGCGCTGGACAGCTCGCTGCAGGACGCCGGCTACCCGGGGCTCGACGAGGTCGAGGTGATCGCGCCGAAGTATCCCGACGTGCTCCGCACCGCCGACGGGGACAAGACCATCAAGATCCCGCCGATCACGGCTCCGAAGCTGAGCGCCGAGGAGCAGCGGGACGTACGCCGCCGGGTCGAGCGTGCGACCGCGGAGCTCGAGTCGGTCCTGGGTGAACCCGTGCCCGCCTCGCCGGTCGGCGTGACCGACTCGTTGGCTCCGATCGTGCTGCGGGTGCTCCGGCAGGCCCACAACTACGTGACCAAGCCCGGCATCCGGGCACGGACACTTCGCATGGTTCTCGACGAGCTCCCCGAGGAGGGGGAGATCGTCATCGTCGGCCACAGCCTCGGCTCGATCATTGCGATCGACCTGCTCCGCCGGCTCCCGCCGAAGCTGACTGTCACCGGGCTGGTCACCATCGGCAGCCCGGCCGCGCACCCGAACCTCCACGAGGACTCCGACCGCCTCGAGATGAAGGCGCCGGTCGACCACGTCGGCTGGTGGGTCAATGTGTGGAGCAACGGCGACGCGGTGACGGGCCTGCGCGGCATCTGGCGGCACTTCCCCTGGGCGCTCGACCTCCAGGTCGGCCTCGGCCTCGACCACCGCACCACCACCTACCTCCGTTCCAAGCCGGTCGCCAACGCGATCGGGCGCGGCCTGTTCGGCTCCCTCAGCAAAGAAGTGGCGGTCGTCGAGGGCACCCCCGACGTCTCGCTGAACTCCCTCGAGGTGCGCCTGGCGCTGTGGCTCGCCTACGCCCAGTTCCTCCGGGACCACCTCAAGGGCGCCACCCAGGAACGCTTCGGCGCCGCTCTCCGTGTCGTCCAGCACGAGGTCCTGGAGCGGCTGATCGAGAACTACCGGACCGATGGCGTACGCATCCCGCAGCAGCTCCTCGACCTCCGCGTCTCGCCGACAGTGCCGTTCTCGGAGGGCCCGGGGGTCCGGGACCTGCCCCGGCCCAAGCCGCTGACCCAGCTCTCCAAGGAGGAGGCCGTCCTCGCCCTGGTCGCGCTGGCGACCGCCAACCCGGTGCGGCCCTATGAGATCGACGTCCCCGACGACGTACGCCGCCAGGCATTCCACGACCTGACGGTCTGGATGGGGCTCGGGGGAGGACTCGGCGAGAACCTGCACATCGCGATGCAGTCCGCGTCGAAGGCCGTCTACCCGGTCGACCAGTGGAAGCTGTGGGTCGGCATCGGGATCGGCGCCGCGGTGCTGGTCGCGGGGCCGATCGGGCTCGCCCTAGCCGCCCCCGCCGGACTGGCCGGAGGAGCGGCGATCGTCGGCGCGCTCTCCGCCTTCGGGCCCGGCGGGATGGTCGGCGGGCTCGTCACCGCCGGTGCGATCACCACCACCGGCGCCGGCACCATCGCCGCCACCCTCGTCTCCAGCTCGTCCACCGCCGAGGACGTCGAGGTCACCGTCATCCAGCTCCTCACCGCCGCGATCCTGCGCGCCCGCGAAGGCCTCGAACAGGATCTGGGGGTCTGGCTCGCGATGTCCGAGATCCAGCGTCAGACCGGGCGCGAGGTCGCTCGGCTGGCCGCCTACAGCGACGAGAAGGCCCCCGGCGTCGAAGCCCTCCGGCGCAAGGCCCGCGCGGCCGAACGGGCCATGGCCTACATGGTCAAGAACCGGCTCGTGGAAGGCCTCACCGACGAGGAGCCCAAGGGCGATGAACCCTTCGAGGAGTAGGACGCGTCCCCGATTGTGAATCCCCCGCACCCATGGGCTATGTTTTTCCCGTTGCCGCACACAGCGGAAACAAACAAGGCCCTGTAGCGCAGTTGGTTAGCGCGCCGCCCTGTCACGGCGGAGGTCGCGAGTTCAAGTCTCGTCAGGGTCGCTCGAAACGAAGACGACGTGTGGCTGCAAAGCAGCCCACGTCGTTTCTCGATTTATATGGCGCGCTCCGCGCGCGGCGGGGATACCCCGCACCCCTTAGTTCCTCGGGGTCGAGCGTTCGCTGGGTTGGGCGGTCGTTTCGCTGGTCGAGCCGCCGGAGCCGATAGGCGGAGGCGTGTCGAGACCAACACGGTTCGTGATGCGCTCGATGGTCTCGCCATTTGCCCCTGTTTGGTGTGGCTGGAGGGTCTTGTTTCCGTTGGTGTGACTTGTGGGTCGGGTGTTGTTCCGGGACGGCGGGACACGCCGGGCTGTGGCGAGCGCGACGGGCCTCGAGCGTGGGAGGGTGGTCGTCCTGCTTCGGCAGGAGTCTCGGGCCGGAGATCCCTCGATCTCACCCCCGGTTCGGGCCGTTCGACCGTGTGGGATATAAGCCGATTTGACGGTAACGTGCGGGCTGCTGTCCTCTCGTGAGAGGATTCTGCCGCTTGTGCCGACGTCGCAACTCGGCAGGGCACGGGGGAACGACTAAGACGTTCGGTATTCAGGAGGCAACACCACCATGTCGTCGTACTACCCGCATCGGCCGCCCCATGCGGCGAGTGCGGACGAGCTTGCGTCACGGATGCAGACGAACGGTGCCTACCGCACCCCGGCCGCTCCGTCGCAGCAGCAGCCCCCCGCCCTTGGTTGGGACCAGCGTCCGCAGCAGTCCCAGGCCCAGCCGCAATACCAGGAGCCGGCGATCCAGCAGCCGGCCGTGATGGCGCAGACGACCGGTACGCACTGGCCGCAGTTCGTCAACAACAACCGTCTCATCGGCGCGCTCATCGCCGGCTTCGGTGCCACCCAGCTCGCCACGATGTTCGGCTACTGGATCTACGGCCTCGGCATCATGGAGGGCCCGCTGGACTTCGCGTTCTTCAACGGCGTCATCCTGACGCCGAACGCCACCGCCAACGAGGCCGGCTTCGCCGTCTCGCAGTGGTTCGCCGGTATGGGCTTCCACTACTTCAACGGCATGGTCTTCGCGCTCGCCTACGCCCTGGTGATCTTCCCGTGGCTCGGCAAGACCCACACCACCTCGAGCAACCTCGCGCGTTCGCTCGGCATGGGTATGTTCCTCGCCACCGCGTCCTGCGGTTGGTGGATCCCGGCCCTCCACCCGGAGGACGTCATCGGCATCGACCCGGGCTTCTTCTCGATCAACCTCGGCTGGGGCACCGTCCTGGGTGTCTACCTGTGGCACGTCGTCTGGGCCGTCGCGCTCGGCCTGTTCTTCAACCCGCAGGATTGATCCACGACCAACACGAGAGCCCCAGCCGATCGGCTGGGGCTCTCGTCGTATTCGAGGAGGAAGGTCGTACGCGGCGGCCGACTACTCGGGCCAGGCGTCGAAGACCTGGCCACCGTTGGTGGTCAGGTGGTTGTGCAGCTGCTCACCGGCAGCGGCGTCACGCAGCGTACGAAGTACGAGGCGGCGCCGGTCGGACGGGTTGGCCGTCGGCGGTCCCGGGGTCAGCGCCATGGTCTCGGTGACCCGCTCGGCCAGCAGGCGCAGGTGGCTGCGCTCGCCACCGGCGTAGATGACGTGGGTGTGGTCCAGCGGCGAGGCCCACACGATGTTGCCCTCGACGACGATCAGGCGCGACTCGGTGGCCATCACCTTCATCTCGACGTCGGTCATGTTCTGGATCATGTCGGCCCCGGCGACGATCGACTCGCCCTCGTGCAGGAAGGCGGGGAGCGCGTGGGCGAGGTTGGCCTCGATCAGCGCGGCCTCCTCGCGGGCGCGCTGCTGGGCTCCCGCCTGACCGCCGTAGGCGCTGCCGACGGTGCGCTGGGCGCCGGTGTTGGTGCCGTACGAGCCCTGGTTGGGGTAGTAGGAGCCGGTGTTCGGGTAAGACCCCGGGTTCGGGTAGGACCCCGGTGCCGGCGCGACACCGTAGCTGGTGGGGGTGGGCTGGCCGTAGGCGTTGCCCGTGCCGTACTCACCGCCCCAGCTGGTGTCGACGTTCACCTGCGCGCCGGCGGCTCGCGCGGCGTAGTCGAGGGTCGGGAAGAAGTCGTGGAAGGCGTCCTTGTCCCGGATCTTCATCGTCGTCGAGTAGGACGAACCGGGGACCAGCGCCTCGATGATGAAGTCGCCCAGGCTGGGCGGCGGAGGAACACCGATGAAGGTGAGCACGGCCAGGTTGACGGAGAAGACGCGCTCGTGGAACTCGAACATCACCCGGCGGTCGGTCAGAAAGGCGTGACCCGAGGCGTTCCCCTCATGGGGGAACTTGACCGCGACCCGGGCCCACTGGACCTCACCGGGCTGCAGCAACGACTTCACCAGGAGCCAGTCACGGGTCTCCGAGGCGATGGCTCGGCTGTTGGGATCATGCGCCATCCGTCGGTGGAAATCCTCCACGGGTCGGTGGCCTACGGTGATGGACGCCGAGGCCCTTCTCATTGAGCGCATGTTCGCAAACCCTAGCCCTTCCTCCCACTAGTGTGGACAGTTTGTACCAGCAGGGTCGCGATGTTGTGGAATCCCCTGATGTAGATGACATCTCAACTCTGCATGACGGCTCCACACACCTGCCTCTTGACAGAAAACTGACAGGCCATCCGACCACCCTCTTCAGTGGGTATCCCTGACGACGGGGATCGGCGAGGGGATGGGGCTGTGATGACTGGTTCGCCTGTGGCGACGGCTAGAGAGACGACCGGCGTGCACTGGAGCGAGCTCCCGTGCGCGATCGAGGACGCGGACCTGTGGTTCGCCGCGACGAGCGCCGACGCGGACCGCGCCAAGGAGCTGTGTCGTACGTGTCCGCTGCAGCGTTCCTGTCTGCAGGGAGCGATCGCCCGGCAGGAGCCGCACGGCGTGTGGGGAGGCGAGGTCTTCTACGAGGGAATCGTCGTCGCGCGCAAGCGCACCCGCGGCCGCCCGCGCAACGGAGAGCTCCACCAGCGGGACCTGGAGCGCCAGGCTCGCGCAAACCTTCGGAAAAATACTTCGGAAGCAGTTGCGTAGTCGTATCTGTCACCCGGCAGAATGTCCACTGTGGGGATTGAGATCAGCCCAGAGCGCTTCGACGAACTCGTGGACCAGGCGCTCGACGCCATTCCGGATGAGCTCGCCGCCCAGGTGCACAACCTCGTCGTGCTCGTCGAGGAGTGGCCGCCCGAGGGCGAGCCCCGGGACACCCTCGGGCTCTACGACGGCGTCGCGCTGACCGACCGCAACGACCTCTACGGCCTCACCCTGCCGGACCGGATCTTCATCTTCCGCCAGCCTCTCCAGCAGATGTGCGTGGACGAGGCCGACCTGGCCGCCGAGATCCGCATCA
The DNA here is from genome assembly GCF_040643685.1 of Nocardioides sp. NPDC047086. Classification (NCBI taxonomy): domain Bacteria; kingdom Bacillati; phylum Actinomycetota; class Actinomycetes; order Propionibacteriales; family Nocardioidaceae; genus Nocardioides; species Nocardioides sp. NPDC047086. Next base: position 185,409 of record NZ_JBEYUV010000002.1, on the reverse strand, counting down.
CCGTCGTCCACGAGATCGCCCACCACTTCGGCATCGACGACGACAAGCTCCACCAGCTCGGCTGGGCCTAGGGCCTAGACGGTCGACCCGATCAGCCAGCCGAGGCTGACCGCGGCGCTCCCCACGGCGAGGGAGCCGAGGACGTTCAGTGCGGCTGACCGCCATCGGCCGTCCTCGGCTAGGCGGACGGTCTCGTAGGAGAAGGTCGAGAACGTCGTCAGGGCCCCGCAGAAGCCGGTGCCGACCAGGGTGAGCACCCACCCGGGAAGTACGCCGCTCGCGGCCGCCCCCGCCAGCAGACCGAGCACGAGCGAGCCGACGGCGTTGACCGCCATCGTCCCCCACGGGAAGTCCGCGCCGGTCCATCGCCGGACGTAGAGGTCGGACAGGTAGCGCGCCGGGGCACCGATCGCGCCGCCGAGCACGACCAGGAGCGCGGTCACCGCTCCGCTCCTCGGCCCGGATCCGGGGCAGCGCCGGGGTCGGGGTCGAGGTCAGGGTCGATGCCGCCGACCACGACCTCTCGGCCGCTGTCGAGCACGACCACCCGGCCGAGCGTCAGCCCGAGCCAGGCGGCGCCGATCCCGCAGGCCACCGAGGCGAGCAGGTAGAGCATCGCGATCGCGGGCATGTGCCCGCCCAGGACGTACGTCTCGAGCTCGTAGGTCGAGAACGTCGTGTAGCCGCCGAGCACGCCGACCCCGAGGAACGGGCGCAGGTAGCGGCCCCAGAACGGGACAGTGGACCACGGGCCCAGGACGAAAGCCATCAGCACGCCCAGCAGCAGGCAGCCGGAGAGGTTGGTGAGGAAGGTCGCCCACGGCCAGGAGTGGCCGCCGTGGGGGAGGGCCGTCGTGAGGCCCCAGCGGGCCAGTGAGCCGAGCGCTCCACCGGCGGCGATGGGGGCGAGCAGGTCGCCATGCTCACGAAGCACGCGGTCAGCGTACGGGTTCTAGCGGAGCGGGCCGGTCATCTGGGCCGCGCTCCACCTGGTCGGGCGGCCGCCGGCGGCCTGGGTGAGGTACTCACCGAGGAACCAGCGCTGGAAGGTGACCTGCTCGGGGGAGCGGGCCAGGACGAGCAGCCGCTCCTGGCGGCAGAACTCGTCGATGAGGTCGAGCATGTCGAGGAAGCGGCGCATCGTGTCGGCCGCGGACCGCGGCATGCGTACGTGCAGGTCTGCCGTCTCCCGGTCGCGGCCCGAGCTCGATCCGATCACCCCGGAGAGCTGGCCGTGGCCGAGGCCGTCGAGGAGCTGGCGCTCCAGCGAGCCGAACAGGGCCGAGAGGCTGGCGGCGAGGGGGTAGTCGTTGGCGTGGGCGAGCGAGAGCAGGCGTACTTCGCGCCGCAGCTCCCGGAAGTGCTGCTGGAAGCCCTTGTAGAGGGCGAGGGGCACGCCGAGGATGCTGACCTCGACCGCCTCCGGGCCGAGACGCTCGGGCTTCGGTGGTGCGCCGGAGGGCCCGGTGATCACGCCCTCGACACCGTCACCTTCGTCGATCTCGGCCGCGGGGGCGAACCAGACAGTCTTGCCGGACGCGTCGATGTCGGCGCCCCATGCCTCCGAGACGCTGGCGACGATCGAGAGTCCGCGACCGACCGTCAGCAGGACCTCGTCCTCGTCGTCGAGGGCGAGCGGGACCGGCAGCAGGGGCGGCTCGGTCGAGCCGTCACGGATCTCGACGCGGGGGTGGTCGACGGTGCCGCGCATCCGGATCGTGACCGGTGCGGTGCCGTGGAACAGCGCGTTGGAGACCAGCTCGGAGACACCGAACTCGGCGCAGTCGACGAGGTCGGTGCGATCGATCTCCTCGCAGGCCGCGCGGACCCAGACGCGGGCGTCCTGGACGGCGCGGGAACCGGTGCGAAGCAGGAGAGCCGGCCGGCTCAACGGCATGTCTCCTCCTCCGATCTCGCGGCTCGGCATACACACGGTCTCGTTGTGTGCTGTTCGTTGCAAGAATTTTCCGCACTTGAAGGTGTCTGATCCGAGCCATGGACCACTAGGGCACAAGGTCCCGGTCGCCCTCACAGATTAAAGTCAATGGGTTTCGACTCGATAACGGACACGCGGGCGGAGCGCATACTCGGAGGCCGTCCGGCAATTGTGACGAAGTAGTCGTGCCCGGGAATGAACAGATCCGCCGGAATGGTTCAGAATATGAGGTGGAACGTTCAAAAGGTCTCGTTTGAGGTAGGGGATTAGTCAATGTCAGCGGACCAGGCAAAGCACCGGGTCGTCATCATCGGTTCCGGTTTCGGGGGGCTCTTCTCCGCGAAGGCGTTCAAGGGCCGTGACGACGTCGAGGTCACCTTGATCGCGAAGACGACCCATCACCTGTTCCAGCCGTTGCTCTACCAGGTGGCGACCGGGATCCTCTCGCAGGGCGAGATCGCCCCGCCGACCCGCGACATCCTGCACCGGCAGAAGAACGCCACCGTGCTGCTCGGCGAGGTCAACGAGATCGACACCGAGGCCAAGACGGTCAGGGCGGGCATCCTCAACCAGGAGATCCACGTTCCCTACGACTCGCTGATCGTCGCCGCCGGCGCGGGCCAGTCCTACTTCGGCAACGACCACTTCGCCGAGTTCGCTCCCGGTATGAAGTCGATCGACGACGCGCTCGAGCTGCGCGGCCGCATCTTCGGCGCCTTCGAGATCGCCGAGCTGACCGCCTCGCGCGGCGAGCCGATCGGTGACCTGCTCACCTTCGTCGTCGTCGGTGCCGGTCCGACCGGTGTGGAGATGGCCGGCCAGATCGCCGAGCTGTCCCGCCGAGTGCTGAAGAAGGACTTCACCTACATCCAGTCCGAGAAGGCCCGGGTGGTCCTGGTCGACGCCGCGCCGCAGGTGCTCCCGCCGTTCGGCGAGAAGCTCGGTGCCAAGGCCGAGAAGGCGCTGGAGAAGGCCGGTGTCGAGGTCGTCCTCGGCGCGATGGTCACCCACGTCGACGAGTTCGGCATCGAGATGAAGTTCAAGGACGGCAAGACCCAGCGGATCGGCTCGATCGCGAAGATCTGGGCCGCCGGTGTTCAGGCCTCCGGGCTGGGCAAGACGCTCTCCGAGCAGACCGGTGCCGAGCTCGACCGGGCCGGCCGGATCGCGGTCAACCCCGACCTGACCCTGCCTGGCCACCCCGAGATCTTCGTGGTCGGCGACATGATCAACCTCAACCACCTGCCCGGCGTCGCCCAGGTCGCGATCCAGGGTGGCAAGCACTCGGCCAAGACGATCAAGGCCCGGCTGAAGAACAAGCCGGAGCCCGGCGACTTCAAGTACTTCGACAAGGGCTCGATGGCCACCATCTCCCGCTTCAACGCGGTCCTGATGATGGGCAGCTTCAAGCTCTCCGGTGTCCTGGCCTGGTTCGGCTGGCTGCTGGTCCACCTGGCCTACATGACCGGGTTCCGCAACCGGCTCACCGCGACGCTGCACTGGATGATGTCCTTCATCGGCAAGGACCGCTCGGAGCGCACCACCACCATGCAGCAGATCTTCGCCCGTGAAGCGCTCGAACGCGTCCCGGGCGGTATGGCTGCCCTCATCGACGACCCTGCCGAGGTCGCTCTGCAGGTCGAGCGCCGCCGCAAGGAGCTCGAGGAGCATGCTGCCGAGGAGTCGCGCCTCGCTGACTCCCACAGCGCCTCGTAGCCGCTGCTTCCCGACCGGCCCGCCGCAGACGATGTCTGCGGCGGGCCGATCCTTTTCCGCGCTCCGAGATCGGTGCTTGCTATTGTATGCGGACACGGTGTCTCATTAATCTGTTGATGAGACACCTGCTATCGGAGGAGGACGCGTGAACGATCGCCGGCGAGTGAACCAGGTGACCGAGGTGACGAAGCGGCTGGTCGAGACCACCGATGGGCTGGATCTCGCGGTCTACGAGCGGGGGCCCGCCGATGCGCCGACGGTGGTGCTGGTTCACGGCTACCCCGACAACCACTCCGTCTGGGACGGGGTCGCACAGGTGCTCGCCGAGCGATTCCATGTCGTCGCCTATGACGTACGAGGCACGGGTGAGTCGGGGGTTCCCGACTCGACCGCCGGCTACCGTCTGGCGCAGCTCTCCGCGGACTTCCAGGCGGTCATCGACGCCGTCTCGCCCGATGCGCCGGTGCACGTCGCGGCGCACGACTGGGGCTCGATCCAGACCTGGGAGTCGGTGACCGACCCGGCCCTGGACAGCCGGATCGCGACGTACGTCTCGATCTCGGGGCCCGACCTCGGGATGGCGACCACGTGGCTGCGCGAGCGGGCGCACCTGGGGAGCTCGCTGCGGCAGCTGGCCCACTCCTGGTACGTCTTCGCCTTTCAGCTGCCGCTGCTGCCCGAGGCGATGGTGCGCTCGGGGCTGCTCGCCCGGTTCGTCGGTGGCGGGCCGCGGCCGACGAAGGACCAGGTCAACGGAGTCGAGCTCTACCGCGCCAACTTCCTCGGCAAGCTGCTCCGGCCGCAGCCGCGGTCGACGAAGGTGCCGGTGCTGGTGATCGCCCCGCGCGGCGACGACTACGTGACGGTGCCGCTGCAGACCGAGGCGCCCCGGGCGTACGCGACGTCGCTGGTCACCCAGGTCATCGACGGCGGACACTGGGTGGTGGCCGCCGAACCCGAGCTGGTCGCGGGCGAGATCGTGGCCTTCATCGAGAAGGAGGGTGTGCGATGAGCAGGACCAGCAGCGAGAGCAAGCGCGGGCACGAGCCGGCCAAGGTGGCTCTCCACCCGCGGAACGTGAAGTTCGACTGGAGCAGGCTGCCGCTGGTGTGGATCCCGGGCGAGGTCTTCGCCTCCCACTACGTCAACGTGCTGCACCTGCTGCTGCCCGAGGGCGAGCGGTGGTTCGTCAAGGTCTTCTCCGAGATCCTGCCGCTGATCGAGGACGACCAGCTGCGCGAGGACGTGATCGGCTTCATCGGGCAGGAGGGCGTGCACGCCGCCGCCCACCAGGAGGTGCAGGACTACTTCACCGACAACGGCCTCGACGTACGCCCGTTCGCGGCCGAGATCGAGGCGCTGTTCCGCAAGATCCTGGGCGACCGTGACCTGACCGGCCGGGCCAAGGAGGAGTGGCTGATCGAGCGTGCCGCGATCATCGCCGGCCTCGAGCACCTCACCGCCGTGCTCGGCAACTGGGTGCTCAACTCGCCCGCGCTCGACGCGGCCGGCGCCGACGAGACGATGCTCGATCTGCTGCGCTGGCACGGGGCGGAGGAGGTCGAGCACCGCAACGTGGCCTACGACGTCTTCCAGCACGTCGACGGGCGCTACCTGCGTCGGGTCCGCTCCTACCTGCTCGGCGGCACGGCGCTGCTCGTCCTGTGGTGGCGCGGCGCCGGCTACCTGATGAACAACGACCCGACCGAGCCCGATCCGGCGAAGCGGCCGAAGGCTGGGCTCTTCCAGCTGATCGACGCCGAGCGTCGTGGGCTGGTGCCGGGTGTCGTACGCATCGGGTGGGCGACGTGGAAGTTCTTCCTGCCGAACTACGACCCGTCCAAGGAGGGCTCGACCGCCCAGGCGGTGAGCTATCTGGCCAAGTCGCCCGCGGCGCTGCGGGCGGATGCCATCGCCGAGCAGCACGGCGCGGAGGGCAAGTGAGCGAGCGTCAGCGAGCGAACCAACAAGACATCACGCGCCCGCGTCCGTACCCTGGCGCTTGCGCTACGGAGGTGGGCGCGTGACCAAGCCTGCGCGCTACACCGTCCCCGACATCCCGGACTCACGGCTCTACCGAGGCTTCGAGGCGATCGTCGGGGGTTACTGGACCAAGGCCGCCTACCGCTCCTGGCGGCGCCGGAGGCCGCTCGGGCGGATCGACCGCGATCTGCACGTACGCGTCAGCCGGATCGACGAGGAGGGCCTCGACGTCAGGGCGATCTGGTTCGAGCGTGAGGACGGCAGCGACCTGCCGGCCTGGGACCCGGGGGCGCACGTCGACGTCGTGCTGCCCAGCGGGCGGCTGCGGCAGTACTCGCTCAACTCCGATCCCGACGACCTCTCCGCCTACCGGATCAGCGTGCGGCGGATCGAGCCGACCGCGGGCGGAGGCGGTGGGTCGGTGGAGGCGCACTACCTCTCCGTCGGTGACCGGCTCGTCCTGAAGGGGCCGCGCAACGCGTTCCCGTTCGTCGACTCGCCGGCCGGCTACCTCTTCGTCGCCGGCGGCATCGGGATCACCCCGATCCTGCCGATGCTGCGCGACGTGGTGCGGCGGGGCGTGCCGTACGAGTTCGTCTACACGGGTCGCTCGCGCGAGACGATGCCGTTCCTGGCGGAGATCCGGGAGATCGTCGGGGACCACGAGGTCCAGCTGTGGCCGGACGACGAGATGGGCGTGCCCGATGCGGCCAAGATCATCTCGATGGCGCCCGAGGGTGCCGCGCTCTACTGCTGCGGGCCGATGCCGATGATCGACGCGATCCGCGCGCAGATCCCCGACCCGCTCATCGATACGCTCCACTACGAGCGGTTCTCGCCGCCGCCGGTGCTCGGCGGCCGCCCGTTCCGGGTACGCCTCGGCGACTCCGACGTCGAGGTGGAGGTGGGCGCGGAGGAGTCGGCGCTGACCGCGGTCCGCCGGGTGCGGCCGGCCCAGGCGTACTCGTGTCAGCAGGGCTTCTGTGGCACCTGCCGGGTCCGGATCCTGGAGGGCGAGGTCGAGCACCGTGATCACGCGCTGGCCGACTACGAACGTGACGGCCACATGATCCTGTGCGTCTCGCGCGCGAAGGGGACCGTGGTGATCGACGGCTGATCTGGGTACGACGGGGAGTGGATCGGGATAACGGTTTGCTCGGTCGACCGCCGGCTGATGTTCTTGCGATATGACTGGCCTCGCTGCTCCCACCATCGATCTCTACGACTCCTGGGCGGCGTGCGTCGCCGAGTTCGGCGGGGCTCACCTCGACGGCGCCGGGATCCCCGACGAGGAGGCCGCCGACGTGAGCCGGGAGGCGTGCGAGCGGCTCGTCGCCAAGGCGGCGCGGGAGCGGGACCTCGCGGTCCCGCCGCCCGCGGGGCGGGTGCACGCCTCGTCCTTCTGGATCACCGACGACGGTGAGGTCGTCGGGTTCATCCAGCTGCGGCACGCGCTCAACGAGTTCCTGGAGAACGTCGGTGGGCACATCGGCTACTCGGTGAAGCCCTCCGCCCGTCGCCAGGGGCACGCCCGGCGAGCGCTCGGCCTGGTGCTCGACGAGGCCCGCGGGCTAGGACTGGAGCGCGTCCTGATCACGTGCGACGAGGACAACGCCGCCTCTGCTCGCACCATCGAGTCCCAGGGTGGCGAGCTCCAGGACGTCATCGACGCGGCTGCCTACGGCTACGGCCCCACCCGGCGCTACTGGGTCAAGCTGTGACGGAGGACGGTGTCGCGACCGAGGGCGAGCTGGAGTGGGCGCTGGCCGGTGACTCTGCCGCGCCCACCGAGCTGGTCGAGGAGGTGCTGACCGGTCTGCGCACCGCCGGGCGTACGCCCGAGGTGGACGTCGAGGTGCTGCGAGCCGCGGCCTTCCGGCTCGTGTCCGAGGACAGGCTCGACGAGGTCGGGCGGGCCTGGCTGGAGCTCCTCGACGCGGTCCGGGCGCACCCGGACGCCCGGTTGGCCGACCTGCCTCCGGCGCGCACCGATTGACCAGCCTCAGTTGGACAGGGAGCGGCGGCGGCTCGCCAGGCTGGAGAGGCCCTGGGCCGCGGCCCGGACGAGGGTCACATGGGCCTCGGGCCGGAAGCGGCCGACCGGGCCGGTGACGCTGATCGCGGCCAGCGCCTTGTCGCCGCCCTCGGCCAGGACCGGAGCCGCGATGCACTGCAGCCCGACGGCCGACTCCTCGCGCTCGAAGGCGACGCCGTTCTCGAGCACGGCAGCGAGCTGCCTCTCCAGCAGGCCGGGCGCGACGATCGTGTGAGGGGTACGTCGTTCGAGGGGGCTGCTGAGAATCTCCTGCTGTGCCTCGGGGTCGGCGTAGGCGAGCAGAACCTTGCCGATCGCGGTGCAGTGGACGGGCATCCGGCCGCCCGCCCGGGAGGGCGACTTCGCCTGCCGATGGCCGCCGATCTTGGCGACGTAGACGACGTCGTGACCCTCGCGTACGCCCAGGTGGACGGTCTCGTGGGTGCGCTCGTAGAGGTCCTGGAGGAACGGCATCGCCAGCTCCAGGAGCGAGCGCTCGACCGAGGCCCGCATGCCGAGCTCGAAGAGACCGCCGGAGAGGCGGTAGCCGAGGTTGGTGCGGTCCAGGAGGCGGTTGGTGACCAGGTCGCCGGCGACGCGGTGCGCGGTCGCCTTGGGAAGTCCGGTGCGGCGGACGAGCTCGGCCAGCGAGAGCACCTGGTCGTCGACCGTGAAGGCACGCAGGATGGTCACCGCCTTGCCGAGCACGGTGTCGAGGTCGGCAGGCTGGTGCGGCATGAGATCACCGTACCGGTCAGCGGGACGCGCACGCTGGTGCCGGGGCCGTCTGCTGAGACCGTGGTCGCATGAACGAAGTGACCTCCTCGCCCGCTGTCGCCGATGGCGCTGACGGTGACGCCGCCGTCGCGGCCGCTGCCGACAGGCTGCTGACCGCAGCCGCCACGGGCATCCCTGTGCCGCCGATGCGGGACCTGCTCGATGCGACCGATCTGGCGACCGCGTACGCGATCCAGGAGCGGCTCACCGCCGCCCGCGTGGCCGGTGGCGCCACGATCGTGGGCCGCAAGATCGGGCTCACCTCCAAGGCGGTGCAGGAGCAGATCGGCGTGGACACCCCGGACTTCGGCGTGCTCTTCGACGACATGGCGTACGCCGACGGGGGCACGCTCCCCGCCGAGGCGATCCTGCAGCCGCGGGCCGAGGCCGAGATCGCCTTCGTCCTCGCGGACGATCTGGCCGACGGTGACCTCTCCTACGACCAGGTGCGCGAGGCCATCGACTACGCCGTCGCCGCCATCGAGATCTGCGGCAGCCGCATCGCCGACTGGAAGATCGCCTTCGGCGACACGGTCGCGGACAACGCCTCCGCGGGGGCGTACGTCCTCGGCACCGAGCGCCGGCGGCTCGACGAGTTCGAGCCGCGCGAGGTGACCATGTCGATGTCGATCGACGACGAGGAGGTCTCGACCGGCACCGGCGCCGCCTGCCTGGGCGACCCGGTCAACGCGGTCCAGTGGCTGGCTCGCTGTGCCCGTGACTTCGGTGAGCCGCTGCGTGCCGGCCAGCTCATCCTCTCCGGCGCGCTCGGCCCGATGCGGCCTATCGCCCCGGGCAACACCGTTCGTTCCACCGTGTCGGGCCTCGGCTCGGTGACCTTCAGCGTAGGGAAGTGAGGTTCATGCCAGTGGGAAGCACAGCCAAGACGAAAGTGGCGATCATCGGGTCGGGCAACATTGGCACCGACCTGATGATCAAGGTGATGCGTACCTCGCAGCATCTGGAGATGGGCGCGATGGTCGGGATCGACCCGGCCTCCGACGGCCTGGCCCGCGCCGAGCGTCTCGGGTTCGCGACGACATCGGACGGCGTCGAGGGGCTGATCGCCCTGCCGGGGTTCGACGACATCGAGATCGTCTTCGACGCGACCTCGGCCAAGGCGCATGTCGCCAACGCGGCCGCGCTGGAGCCCTACGGGAAGCGGCTGATCGACCTCACCCCCGCGGCGATCGGGCCGTACGTCATCCCGGCCGTCAACATCGACGAGCACATCGACGCTCCGAACGTGAACATGGTGACCTGCGGCGGGCAGGCGACGATCCCGATCGTCGCCGCGGTCGCGCGGGTGGTGCCGGTCGCCTACGGCGAGATCGTCGCCTCGATCTCCTCGCGCTCCGCCGGTCCCGGCACCCGGGCCAACATCGACGAGTTCACCGAGACCACCTCGGGCGCGATCGTGCAGGTCGGCGGCGCCAAGCGCGGCAAGGCGATCATCATCCTCAACCCGGCCGAGCCGCCGCTGATCATGCGCGACACGGTGTATGCCCTGGTCGAGGGCGGGTCGCGGTCCCTCGAGGAGCTGACTGCGGAGATCACCGAGTCGGTCGAGAAGATGGTCGGTGACGTCTCCGCGTACGTCCCCGGCTACCGCCTCAAGCAGAAGGTCCAGGTGCAGGAGATCCCCGACGACCAGCCGGTGGAGACGCTGCTCGCCTCGGCCGACGACGCCCGGCCCACGCATCAGGTGTCGGTGTTCCTCGAGGTCGAGGGCGCTGCGCACTACCTCCCGGCGTACGCGGGGAACCTCGACATCATGACCTCGGCCGCGCTGCAGATGGCCGAGCACGTTGCGGTAGCGACCAAACAGCAGAGCGCTTCGTCCAAGGAGGCCGCGCGATGAGCACTCCCATCTATGTCCAAGAGGTCTCGCTGCGCGACGGCATGCACGCCGTACGTCACCGGATCACGCCCGAGGACGTCAAGCGGATCGTGGTCGCCGCCGACGAGGCCGGCGTCGACGCCATCGAGGTCGCCCACGGCGACGGCCTGACCGGCGGCTCGGTCAACTACGGCCCCGGCTCCAACTCCGACTGGGAGTGGATCGAGGCGGCCGCCTCGGTCATCAAGAACGCCCGGTTGACCACCCTGTTGCTCCCCGGCGTCGGCACCATCCACGACCTGAAGCGGGCCTACGACCTCGGCGTACGGTCCGTGCGCGTCGCGACGCACTGCACCGAGGCCGACGTCTCGGCCCAGCACATCGCCGCCGCGCGGGAGATGGGCATGGACGTCTCGGGCTTCCTGATGCTCTCGCACATGGCCCCGCCCGAGCAGCTCGCTGAGCAGGCGAAGCTGATGGAGTCCTATGGCGCGCACTGCGTCTATGTCACCGACTCCGGCGGCCGGCTGACGATGAACGACGTACGCGACCGGGTCCGCGCCTACCGATCCGTGCTCGACGACGCGACCGAGATCGGCATCCACGCCCACGAGAACCTCTCGCTCTCGGTGGCCAACTCGGTCGTCGCGGTCGAGAACGGCGTCTACCGGGTGGACGCGTCCCTGGCCGGTCATGGCGCCGGTGCCGGCAACTGCCCGATCGAGGCGTTCATCGCGGTCGCCAACCTGTCGGACTTCAAGCACAACTGCGACCTGTTCAAGCTCCAGGACGCGGCCGACGACATCGTCCGTCCCCTCCAGGACCGCCCCGTCCGCGTCGACCGCGAGACGCTGACGATGGGCTACGCCGGCGTCTACTCGTCCTTCCTCCGGCACGCCGAGAACGCGAGCGCTCGCTATGGCGTCGACACCCGCGACATCCTCATGGAGTGCGGCCGCCGGGGTCTGGTCGGCGGCCAGGAAGACATGATCGTCGACATCTGCCTCACGAAGCTTGAAGAGCGCGAGGCCGCCGGCGCCTGACCGGACGGTTGACTCGAAGGTCGCAGTCACCTGGTGGCTGCGACCTTCGAGCTTGTCGCGAATGCAGACGGCTCGATGCCTGCGCCGAGACCGATCTTCCCGCCGCATCGCGAAATCCCGATACCGTTGCGCTATCGCGATTTCGCGATACTCTGGTTGTATCGTGGAATCGCGATAGAAGGAGCGAGTGAGATGAGTCGTGCGCGATTGCGGGCGCCCGCGGACTTCGGGCTGGCGATTCAGCAGGCCAGGCTGGCCAGCGGCATGACGCAGACGGATCTGGCGGCTGCGGTCGGCGTGCCGCAGAGCACGGTCAGCGACGTCGAATCGGGCAAGTCGACGATCTACGTACGCCGCCTGCTCGACATGATGCGTGCGACAGGAGTCGAGCTGACCGCGACCTGGGAGGACGAGCGCGATGCGTCTGGCGGTTGAGCTCTACGGCACGGTCATCGGCGAGCTGACCGGCCAGCCTGCGACGTACGACTTCATCCCGAGCAGTGACGGAGTCGATCGCTTCGGCGCGAACAGCTCCGTGCTCTCGGTGGCGGTTCCGCTGGTCGTCGTGTCGCGCAAGCATCAGGCCTCACGGCGCCGCAACTGGTTCGCTGAGCTGTTGCCCGAGGGCGACCAGTACGACTACATGCTGCGTCAGGCGGGGCTGCGGCGCGGGGACACCTTGGGGTTCCTCGCTCGCTATGGTCGTGATGTCGCGGGAGCGCTCCAGATCTGGGATCTCGACGACCCGACGGAGCCGAAGACGCCGTCGCTTCGACCCGTCGACGATGCCGGAGTCCGACAACTGCTCGAGGACCCGGTCGGTGCGCCGCTGGCCAACGAGTCGTTGCTCGGGAAGTCGTCTCTCGCGGGCGTGCAGCCGAAGGTCGTTCTCGTTCGTCAGGACGGCGGGTGGGCGCGGGCGCTGGGTGGTCATCCGACGACCCACATCCTCAAGCCGCGGCTGGAGCGGCGTCCGAGCGTGATCTTCGACGAGGAGTACGGCGCCCGCATCTCGCGAGCGCTCGGGCTGGCCCGTCACGACGTCTGGATCGACGACTTCGACGGTCTGCCGACACTGATCATCGAGCGCTTCGACCGCTCGGCCGCCGGACGGATCCATCAGGAGGACTTCAGCCAGGCGCTGGGAGCATCGGGGGATCAGAAGTATCAGGAGTACGGCGGTCTGGTGAGCCTGCGTCGTATCGCCGACACGCTCCAGCGGACCACGCAGTCGGCTGACATGGTGACTCTCGCGCGGATGGTCGTGCTCGCGGTCGCCGTGGGCAACCTCGACATGCACGCCAAGAACCTCGGTATCCTCCACCCGCTCGACGACGAGCCTCGCCTTGCGCCCGCCTACGACGTAGTGCCTCAGACCCACATCGCCGACATCGACGGGAAGATGGCTCTCGCTGTCGACGGGACCTACCGCCACGCCGGTCTCACGACGGCTGATCTGGTCGCCGAGATCACGAAGTGGGGCGTACGTCGTGCCGACTCGATCGTGGCCGACTGCCTGGCGGACATTGCGGAAGTGGTCGGGAAAGAGGACCCGCTGCAGGGCGCGCACCCGGGGCTCCAGCAAGACATCGCAACCTTCGTACGAAATCTCCGTACCGGCGATCCAGTTGGTCGACCCGCAAGTTCTGGGGCGGTGTCCTGAGCTTGTCGAAGGGTCGCTGGGTGACTTCGGAACTCCCGGTCCAGCCTGGCTATCGGGCCGCGCGCGGCAACCAGCGACGTGAAAGAGTCGGGGCGTGCGTACGAAATCGTCTCTCGACCTGCCGCTCGCCGGCCTCGCCGCTCTGTTCCTGGGGTCGGGGACCCTGCACCTGGTGAGGCCGCAGGTCTTCGAGCCGATCGTGCCGCCGCAGCTGCCGGAGGCGCGCAAGGTGGTGGAGATCTCCGGGGTCGCGGAGATCGTCTGCGGGCTGGGGCTGCTGCACCCCAGGACCCGCCGGATCGCGGGGCTCGCCAGTGCTGCGCTGCTGGTCGGGGTCTTCCCGGCCAACGTGCAGATGAGCGTCGACGCAGGGAAGCGGGCGAACCGGAAGCGGACCGCGAAGTCGGCCGGATTCTTCGCGGGCACCGTCGCACGGCTGCCGCTCCAGTGGCCGATGATCAAGGTGGCGCTGCGCGCCGGAAAGAGGACCGACGCATGACGTACGTTCCTGCGGAGTCCCGCTACGAGGCGATGCAGTACCGGCGGACCGGGCACAGCGGACTGGACCTGCCGGCGGTCAGCCTCGGGCTGTGGCACAACTTCGGCGACGACCTGGCGTTCGAGCGGCAGCGGGCGATCCTGCGGACGGCCTTCGACGCGGGCATCACCCACTTCGACCTGGCCAACAACTACGGCCCGCCCTACGGCTCCGCCGAGGAGAACTTCGGCCGCCACCTGCGCGGCGACTTCGCCGGACTGCGGGACGAGCTGGTGATCTCGACCAAGGCCGGCTGGGACATGTGGCCGGGGCCGTACGGCAAGATCGGCGGCTCTCGGAAGTATCTGATCTCCAGCCTCGACCAGTCGCTGAAGCGGATGGGGCTCGACTACGTCGACATCTACTACCACCACCGCCCCGACCCCAGCACGCCGCTGGCGGAGACGATGGGCGCCCTCGACCAGATCGTGCGGTCCGGGAAGGCGCTCTACGTCGGGCTGAGCTCCTACTCCTCGGCGCTGACCCGAGAGGCGGCCGCGATCCTGCGCGACCTCGGCACCCCGCTGCTGATCCACCAGCCGTCCTACTCCATCCTCAACCGCTGGCTCGAGACCGACGGCCTGCTGGACACGCTCGACGAGGTCGGGGCGGGTGCCATCTCGTTCTCGCCGTTGGCGCAGGGTCTGCTGACGAACAAGTACCTCGGCGGCAGGGTCCCCGAGGACTCCCGTGCCGCCAAGGCACGGTTCCTGACCCCGGAGGCACTCACGCCCGAGACGCTGGCCGGCCTCGAGTCGCTCAACGCCCTCGCCGCCGACCGCGGCCAGAGCCTCGCCCAGATGGCGCTCGCCTGGGCGCTGCGCGATCCACGGATGACCTCGGTCGTCATCGGCGCCTCCCGCCCCGAGCAGGTCACCGACTGCCTCGGCGCGCTCTCCGGTCCCGAGCTCACCACCGAGGAGCTGGCCAGGATCGACGAGTACGCCGCCTCCACCGGCATCGACCTGTGGAAGCGCGACCGGGTCGAGGGCGACTACCGAGAGATCTTCAACTGAGGCCTCCGCACCGGCGCGATCACCGCTAGCCTGCGCTCATGCGGGTCGATGAGTATCTGACGTACGACGCCACCGGGCTGGCGAAGCTGGTCGCTGACCACGAGGTGACCGCGGCCGAGGTCCTGGCCGCGGCACGGGAACGGGCAGCGGCGGTGAATCCGCGGATCAACGCGATCGTCGCGGACATCCCCGAGGCCGACGCCCAGGTCGCCGGCGACGGCCCCAGCGGGCCGTTCGCCGGCGTGCCGTTCCTGGTGAAGGACCTGGCCCAGGAGTACCAGGGGCACCCGACGACCTACGGCTCGCGGTCGCTCGTCGACGACGTCGCCGACGAGCACTCCTACTTCACCCGGAGCGCCCTCGATGCCGGCCTGGTGATCTTCGGCAAGACGAACACCCCGGAGTTCGGGTCGAAGGGGATCACCGAGCCGGAGCTGTTCGGCGCCGCGCGCAACCCGTGGAACACCGACCACACGCCCGGCGGCTCCTCAGGTGGCTCCGGGGCGGCAGTGGGCGCCGGGATCGTCCCGGCCGCCGGTGCCAACGACGGTGGCGGGTCGATCCGGATCCCGGCGGCCTGCAACGGCCTGGTCGGGCTGAAGACCACCCGCGGACTGCTGCCGCTGGGCCCGCAGAGCCTGGATGCCTCCAACGGCTTCGTCGTCCAGGGCGTGGTGACCCGCACGGTGCGCGACGCGGCCGGGCTCTACGACGCACTCGTCGGTGACCAGCCGCTGGCGATGATCCACGCTCCGCGCCCCGGTGCCGCCTTCTCCGAGGCGATCGCGACCGCGCCGCGCAAGCTGCGGGTCGGGTTCACCTCGACCTCCTCGATCACCGCGCCAGATCCGGAGGCGATCGCGGCCGTCGAGGATGCGGCCAAGGCCCTCGAAGCGCTCGGCCACGACGTCGAGGAGGTGGAGGCGCCCTACGACGCCGCCGAGCTCGGCCGCGACTTCCTCACCATCTGGTTCGCCTCGGCGGCCGCCGAGGTTGCCGAGGCGAAGCTCCGGGTGGGAGCCACCGACAAGGACTTCGAGGCCGACACCCTGGCCGTGGCCGAGCTCGGCCGCGCCGGGGGAGTGGTCGCCGTCGAGCTCGCGCACATCAACCGCCGCAACCATGTACGCCGCCTGAGCGAGTTCCACGAGACGTACGACCTGCTGCTCACCCCGACGCTGGCGAAGCCGCCGCTGAAGGTCGGGCAGCTGACCACGCCCAAGGCTCTGCAGACCGCGGCGCGCGTGCTTCACAAGGTGCACGGCGGGCGGATCATGCGGGCGACCGGGATGATCGACCAGCTGGTCGACGAGAACCTCGGCTGGGTGCCCTACACCCAGCTCGCCAACATCACCGGGCGCCCGGCGATCTCGGTGCCGACCTACCGGACCGCCGCCGGACTGCCGCTGGGCATCCAGCTCTCCGGCCAGCTCGGTGACGACGCGCTGCTGCTGCAGGTCGCTGCTCAGCTGGAGCAGGCGAAGCCGTGGGCGGAGCACTGGCCGACGCTCTGAGCTCGGAGGCATGAAAGAAAATTTCCTTTCACTGCACGAAGCCGGTGCCGGAGCGGCAGTATCGAGGTATGACTCCGTCCTCGGACATGCTCATCACCTCTCGGCGCACCCTTCTCGGCAGCACCCTGGGTGGGGTCGCGATGACTCTCCTGGGTGGCGGTGCCGCGGTGGCCACGACGCCGGAGGACCCGACGAGGTCGGCCCGGCGGACGCTCGCCTCCCTGGCCGGGCAGCCGCCGATGATCACGCCCGACGAGCTCACCTTCACCCCGCGCACCGTCCTGCGGCCCGGCCACGCCCGCCAGGTCGGCCTCGACCCGGCGCCGATCGCGAGGATCCGCAGCGAGCTGACCCGGTTCCTCGAGCCGACGACGGACAACCCCGCCCACCCCCTGTACGCAGGCGCCACCGCGATCGCGGTCAAGGACGGCGTCATCGTGGCCCACGAGAGCGTGGGCAAGGCGCTCCGCTACGGCCTCGACGGAACCACCGTCGTCGAGCTCCCCGCGGAGCGGCAGGTCGCGGCCGGGCTGGAGACGATGTGGGACATCGCCTCGATGTCCAAGCTCTTCACCACGACCGCGATCCTCCAGCTGATGGAGCAGGGCAGCCTCGACCTCGAGGCCCCCGTCGTCTTCTACCTGCCCGAGTTCGCGCCGCACGGCAAGGGCGCGATCCTCGTGCGCCACCTCCTCACCCACGTCTCCGGCCTGCTCGCCGGCCCCTCTCCCTCGCTGTGGGCGGGCTACGACACCTACCCGGAGCGGGTCGCGGCGATCATGGACACGACGCCGACCCACGCCCCCGAGCAGATCTACCGCTACTCCGACATCAACCTGATCACCCTCGGGCTGCTGGTCGAGCGGCTCTCGGGCAAGAAGCTCGACGTCTACGTCCGCGACCACATCACCGAGCCGCTCGGGATGCGCGACACCATGTACAACCCGCCCGCCGACCGCCTCGACCGTGTCGCCGCCACCGAGTACCAGCCGTGGGCCGGCCGACCGATGATCCGCGGCGAGGTGCATGACGAGAACGCCTGGGCGCTCGATGGCGTCGCCGGTCACGCGGGTGTCTTCTCGACCGCGGCCGACATGGCGAGGTTCGGCCAGATGTACCTCAACGGCGGCGTCTACAACGGCACCAGGATCCTGAAGGAGGACACGGTCAGGCTCTCGCTGTACGACTACACCGGGGCCCGGTTCACCAGCTCCCGTGGCCTCGGCTGGGAGCTCGCCACGACCTGGTACCACGGCCCGATCTGGTCCCCGGTCTCCTTCGGTCACACCGGTTACACCGGCACCAGTATCGTGATGGACCCGATCGGTCACCAGCTCGTCGTGCTCATGACCAACCGTGTCCACCCCAGCCGCGACTGGGGCAGCAACAACCCCTCCCGTCGTGCCGTCTCCGACGCGCTGGGCATGGCCTCGGCGGTGCGGCCGGCGAAGGGGCGTACGTCGTGGTTCTCGGGTCGCACGAACGCCAAGAAGGCGACCCTCGACGTGCCGCTGCCGACCACCGACAACGCGACGGTCCGCTTCGACTACTGGTTCGACACCGAGCCGCGCTACGACGTCGGTCGGCTGCAGCACTCCACCGACGGCACCACCTTCAGCCCCCTGCCCTGGACGCTCGAGGGTGGCGACTGGAGCTGGGAGACCAGCGAGGCGGTCAATGGCTACGGTGGCCGCCGCTGGCTGCGCGGACGTGCCGAGCTGCCCGCGGGCACGACCACGGTCCGGTGGATCTACGAGACGGACTCGACCTCCCAGGGCCGCGGGATCTACGTCGACGGCATCGTGGTCAGCCAGGGACGGCGTACGGTGTTCGACTCCTCCCGGCCCGCCGACGAGGCACGTATCGTCGCCGACGGCTGGGTCCTCAGCGACAGGTGACAAGGCACCGATAGCCTCTGGCGGCATGACCCAGCCGCAGCAGCCGAACCCGTTCCTGGTCAACCAGCTTCGCGACGAGACGGACGCCAAGGCTCTTGTCACGAAGGCCGTCGAGACCGATGCCGCGGGAGCTCCGCGCGGCATCCTCGACGCGATCCGCGACAAGCTCGCCGACCTCGGCCCGGAGCTGGTCGCGGTCTCCCACGACCTCGCCGAGCACCCGGAGACCGGCTTCGAGGAGCACCGCAGCTCGGCCGGGCTGGCGGAGTTCGTCGAGGCTCACGGCATCGAGGTGGCCCGGGGCGCCTACGGCCTCCCGACCGCCCTCTACGCCTCGGCGGGTGGCACCAAGGACGGTCCGACGATCGCCGTGCTCTCCGAGTACGACGCGCTCCCCGGCATCGGTCACGGCTGCGGCCACAACCTGATCGCCACGGTAGGCGTCGGCGCGTTCCTGGCGATCGCGAGCGTGATCGAGCGCCTCGGCGGCCGGGCGATCTGGCTCGGCACCCCGGCCGAGGAAGGCGGTGGTGGTAAGGAGCTGATGGCGCAGAAGGGCGCCTTCGACGGCATCGACGCGGCGATCATGGTCCACCCGTTCACTTACGACAACTCCGAGCCCGTCTTCCTCGGCCGCAGGCAGCTGAAGGTGACGTACGTCGGGGTGCCGGCGCACGCCTCGATCCAGCCGTTCATGGGTCGCAACGCCCTGGACGCGGCCAACCTGCTCTACACCGGCGTCGCGCTCAATCGGCAGCAGATGCCGCCGACCGACCGGGTGCACGCGATCATCACCGACGGCGGCCTGCGCCCCAACGTGATCCCGGAGCACGCCACGGTCGAGTTCTACGTACGCTCCGCCTACCCCGAGACGCTCAAGATCCTCTCCCAACGGCTGGAGGAGATGGCGATGGGCGCGGCGCTGATGACGGGCTGCGGGGTCGAGTTCACCTGGGACGAGTCGCCCGTCTACCTGCCGATCCGCAACAACAGCGGGCTGGCGCAGGCCTGGAACCGCCGCTACCAGGAGCGCAACCACACCGTCCTGGCGCCCGGTGTCGTCCCGGACCTGCTCGCCGGGTCCACCGACTTCGGCAACGTCTCCTTCCGGGTCCCCGGTCTGCACGCGATGGTCAAGATCGCCGAGCCCGACGTATCGCTGCACAGCCGCGAGTTCGCCGCTGCCGCGGTCACGCCGTACGCCGACGGGGTGCTCGTCGACGCCGCCTACGGTCTGGCCGGGGTGGCGGCTGACTACCTCTCCGACGCGAAGCTGCGCGAGACGGTCCGCGAGGAGTTCGAGGAGGCCGGTGGAACGGTGGATGTTACCGAATTTTTCGGCTGATTAACGGTTGATGACGATTCGGCAGCGGTAATCCGATTACCTCTTCACAAGAAGAACCCGAAGGGGCATTGTTCCCTTCGTCGATCACTGAGATGGGGAGCCCGCAATGCCTCGTAACACCCGCAAGCTTCGCCCCGTTGTGGCCGTTGCCGCCGTCGCTCTCGCGGCCGCCGCAGTCGCCAACCCGGTCGCGAACTCCGCCTCGGCCAAGCCAGGCAAGCACCTGGTCGATGTCCAGCTGCTCTCGTTCAACGACTTCCACGGCAACCTCGAGGCGCCGTCGGGTTCGAGCGGGCGCCTGGTCACCGGCCACCACATCGACCCGGCCACCGGTGCGCCGGTCGACGAGACCGTCAACGTCGGTGGCGTGGAGTACCTCGCCTCCCACCTGGCCGAGGCCCGCAAGGGCCACGACCGGTCCCTGACCGTCGCCGCGGGCGACCTCATCGGGGCCTCGCCGCTGCTCTCGGCCGCCTTCCACGACGAGCCGTCCATCGAGGCGCTCAACAAGCTCGGCCTAGACGTGACCGCGGTCGGCAACCACGAGTTCGACGAGGGCTACAGGGAGCTGCAGCGCATCGCCGACGGCGGCTGCATCGAGGACGGCGACGGCGAGAACAACCAGAACTCCTGCGCCGCCCACGAGTACACGGGCGCCGACTTCGACATCCTCGCCTCCAACGTGGTCGAGGATGCGAGCGGCAAGACGATCCTGCCGTCCTACGCGATCAAGGAGGTCGACGGCGTCAAGATCGGCTTCATCGGCATGACCCTGGAGGGCACTCCCGACATCGTCACCGCCGAGGGGGTCAAGGGCCTCACCTTCAAGGACGAGGTCGAGACCGCCAACGCGCTCGTGCCCAAGCTGAAGAAGAAGGGCGTCAAGGCGATCGTCACCCTGATCCACGAGGGTGCCAACCTGCCGAAGGAGAAGTGGACCGACCCGGCCACCGGCAAGGTCTACGACGTCAACGCCCGCTACGACTACACCTGCGAGGGCGGCGGTGAGCTGGTCGCCGGCTCGCCGATCGTGCCGATCGCGCAGAACCTCGACCCCGAGATCGACATGCTGGTCACCGGCCACACCCACAACCCCTACGTCTGCGACGTACCCGACCCCGACGGCAAGTCCCGCCTGGTCACCTCGGCCTCGTCCTTCGGTCGGCTCTACACCGAGACCAACCTGAAGTACGACCTCAAGAAGCGCGACATCGTCCGCTCCTCGGTCAAGGGGTCGAACCTGCTCGTCACCCGTGACGTGGCCAAGGCCCCGGAGCAGACCACGCTGATCAACACCTACAAGGAGCTGGTCACCCCGATCGCCTCCCGGGTGCTCGGTTCGATCTCCGGTGACGTCACCCGCACCACCAACGCCTCCGGCGAGAGCGCCCTCGGTGACCTCATCGCCGACGCCCAGCTCGCTGACCCGTCGACGATCGTCAACGGTCAGACGCCGGTGATCGCGTTCATGAACCCGGGTGGCATCCGTGCCGACCTGACCGCGGCCAACTCGCCCTACGGGGAGGCCGTCGGTGACGTCACCTACGACGAGGCGTTCACGGTCCAGCCGTTCAACAACTACCTGGTCTCGCTGACCATGACCGGCCAGGACATCTACGACCTGCTCACCCAGCAGGTCACCGGCGCCAACGCCGCGTCCCACAAGATCCTGCAGGTCTCGAAGGGCTTCTCCTACCAGATCAGCCCCTCGGGTCCCGTCGATGGCTCGGTCACGCTCAACGGCCAGCCGATCGACAAGGCCGCGTCCTACCGGGTCGTGACCAACAACTTCCTGCAGGGCGGCGGCGACGCCTTCGCAGCCTTCACCAAGGGCACCGACCCCTACTACGGCGGCCTCGACATCGATGCCTTCGCCGCCTACCTGGAGACCAGCTCGCCCTACACCCCGGGCGCGCTCGACCGCATCACCGGCACCCACTGAGAGAAACCTTTCTTTCGTACGCAGCGGGCCCGACCAGCTCTGAGCTGGTCGGGCCCGTTCGTCGTCTCGAGGTCCGGATGTTCGGTGCTCAGTGGGCTCCGGCGAGTGCCGCGCTCTCCGCGGCGTCGTCGTTGGTGGCCTTCTGGGGCCTCGGGATGAGGAGCACGATCAACGCCCCGACCCCGGCCGCGAGCGCCCCGATCACGAAGCAGAGCTGGAACGCGTCCGCGGTCGGGATCTCCGGCGCGCCGGGCGCGAGGACCGTGGTCCGACTGGTCAGCACGATCGCCATGACCGCGCCGGCGACCGTGGTGCCCATGGAGCGCATCAGGCTGTTCAGCCCCACGCTCGCGGCGGCCTCGGCGGCCGGGACGTTGCAGAGGATGAGCGTGGGCATCGCGGCGTACCCGATCCCGACGCCCGCCGAGGCGACGCAGGAGGCGAGCATGAGCTGCCAGGGTGCGTCCATCAGGAAGACCGCGACGACGTAGCCGGCAGCCAGGACGACCGCGCCGATCGCCATCGTGCCACGGCCGCCGAGGCGGGTCAGCAGCCGCGAGGAGACCGGGGTGAAGAGCATCATCATCAGCCCGGCCGGCGCCATCCACATGCCGGCCTGGAAGATCGTCTGGCCTAGGCCGTAGCCCGTGGCCTCGGGCATCTGGAGCAGCTGCGGGACCACGATCGACTGCGCCATCATGCCGAAGCCGATCAGGACGGCAGCGATGTTGGTGAGCAGCACCGGTCTGCGTGCGGTGGTGCGCAGGTCGACGAGCGGGTCGTCGTGGCGCAGCTCGTACCAGCCCCAGAGCAGCAGGATCGCGACGCCGCCGACGATCATGCCGAGTGTCTCCGGCTCGCCCCAGCCCCAGTCGTTGCCCTTGGAGACGCCGACCAGCACGCCGACGAGGCCGGCCGCGAGCCCGAGCGCACCGACGATGTCGAGACGCCCCGGATGCGCGTCGCGTACGTGCGGGACGACGGCCGCGGTCAGCACGGTGACGGCGAGAGCCAGGCCGGCGGAGACCCAGAAGAGGGTGTGCCAGTCGAAGTCCTGGGCGATCCAGGCGGCCAGCGGAAGGCCGAGCGCACCGCCGACCCCGAGGGTGGCGCTGACGCCCGCGACCGCGGTGTTGCGCAGGTGTTCGGGCGCGATCTCGCGAACGAGGCTGATCGCGACCGGGATGTAGCCCATCGCCATGCCCTGGAGCACGCGGCCGACCAGGACCGGGCCGACGGCGTCGGAGAGTGCCACGATGACGGAGCCGAGCACGAGCACGACGCCGGAGATCACCAGCACCGGCTTCTTGCCGTAGAGGTCGGCGAGGCGGCCGGTGACGGGCATCGTCACACCGGCGCCGAGCAGCGTGGCCGTGACCACCCAGGAGGCCGTGCTGGCCGTGGTGGAGAGCAGCTCGGGGAGCTCGCTCTGGATCGGGATCACCAGTGACTGCATCAGCGCGGCGCAGAGGCTGCCGAAGCAGAGCACCAGGATGACGGCCACGGCGCCACCCGTCGAGCGCGCGGTCGGCTCGCGGGTGGTGGAGGGGGAGGAACTCAAGACGCACCTCTGATGTGTAATCTACATATTGACGTGTGTATGCTACACATCGTGAGGTTCGAACGACAATGCCTGGAGATGTGATGCCGTCCACAAAGCCCTCCTCCGAGGACCCTCTCTTCAAGCGGATCAGCCCGGACCTGTCCGCCGATCGTCGCGTGGCCTCGCTGGTCGGCCGGCTCGAGGTGCACCGCCGTCTCGCCGAGGACCGCAGTGCGCTCAGCCAGGCCGACGGCCGTCTGCTCTGGTTTCTCTCCGACGGCCGGCCGCGCACGCTGCGGGAGATCGCCGACGGCCTCAACCTCGAGCAGTCGACCGTGAACCGCCAGGTGAACGCGGCGCTCTCGGCGGGCCACCTGCGCCGGTTCGCCGAACCGGGACGCTCGGCGCGGCTGATCGAGCCGACCGAGGAAGGCCTCGCGGTCTACGAGGCGGCCTCGGCCCGAGCGCTGGGCGCCTACGCGGAGGGGCTGGCCGCTCTCGGGGATGAGTCCGGGAAGTTCCTCGAGCTGCTCGAGCGGTTCGTGGGTGCCTATGGCGAGGCCGTGCGGGAGTGAGGCTCGGCCGGTAGTCCGTCGACGAGATTCGCCGCGGCCGAGGCTGCCGGAGCGATCCGACTGTCGGGGACTCCGCAGGCGCGAAGGCAGGTCGAGGCGATGATGCCGGCGGTGGCGTCGTCGATCGGCATGCCGCTGCCGCGGAGGGTGGTGGTGACCTCGACAAGATGCATGAGCATCTCGCCGAGGTGCCTCGGCTCGGCTGTCGTGGCGATGCCGGGCGCTGCGGCCCGGGTGGCGATCCGCCCGTAGGCCTCCGCGAGCTCGGCGCGAGTGCTCCGAAAGGCGTCGAACGCCTCGCTGCTCGTCACATCGGGGTGGGTGGCCAGCATGCCGACGTTGTCCGGGGCCTCGGCGAGCGTGTGGACGTCGACGAGGGCCAACAGGTAGAGCGCGGTCTCCGGGCTCGCGGAGGCGGTCAGCCGCTCGATCTCGTCGATCCGATCGACGGTGGGGCGGACGGATCGCTCCAGGAGCTCGGCGAGGATCTCGTCCTTGCCGGTGAAGTGGTAGTAGAGCGATGCCTGCCTGATTCCGACCTTATCGGCGATCTCTCGTGTGGACGTGGCTGCGAAGCCTTTGGTCACGAACAGCTGCGCCGCGGCATGGAGCACCTGCTCGCGGGGTGGGGCGGCCGTGCTCGAGGGGACGAGGCGCGGTCGTCCGGGGTGGGTTCGTCGGATGCTCATCGAGGCCCTGCCTTCCTGTCGACGTCGACCCCGGATCCAGTAGAGCATAATATTTTGATCCTGCCAATCATGATGTGCATCTGGACGTACCGTATGCCCATCGGGCACGATGGTGGCTCGTCGAATCCGTCGAAGGAGGCTCTAGCCGTGTCCCGCCCAAGCCGTCGAGCCCGTGAGGCGCTGACCGAGGCGCTCCGGGAGGCCCGTCGCGCCGCCGGCCTGACCGGAGCCGGCCTGGCGGACGCCCTGGGCTCAGGCTGGTCCCAGCCGAAGGTGTCGAAGATCGAGTCGGGCCGGCAGTCGATCTCCGAGGCCGAGGTCCGTGCCTGGGCCGCCGCGGTGGGGGCCGACCGGGAGATGCTGCTCGCGCTGCGCGCCCGCGCCGACCAGGAGCACGCGGCGTTCCGCGACGCCCATCCGACCGGCGGTGGTGCCGAGCAGCACCAGGATGCGTACGCAGCGACCGAGGTGGCCGCCAAGGTCCTGACCAGCTACCAGCCGCACAGCGTCCCCGAGCTGTTGCAGACCCCCGACTATGCGCGTGCTCTGCTGGCGCTGGCAGGTGGTTCGCGGGACCGGGACGCCGTTGCCGAGGACCCGTCCCACGTGATCGCCGCGAGGCTGCGTCGCTCGGCGATCCTCTACGAGGCCGGCCGCACGATCACCATCCTGGTCGGCGAGGCGGCCCTCCGTCACCTGGTGGGCTCGCCCGACATCATGCGTGCCCAGATCGACCACATCGCCCATCTGGCGACCACGACTCAGGCGACCATCGGCATCGTCGGTTTCGAGAGCTTCCCCGTCCTGGTCCAGCACGGCTGGGACCAGCGCGACCGGATCGTCACCCTCGAGACCAGCGCCGGCGACCTCGAGATTGCCGATCCGGTCGAGGTCGCCCGCTACGAGCGCTGGACGCAGCTCCTGCTCGAGCATGCGCTGACGGGCGCGGCTGCCGCGGAGAGATGCGCGCGGATCATCAGCGAGCGTGGACGGCCCACCGCATCGCCGGGCGACCACGAATAGGAGATGGCGGCTGCTCCGGTAGACTCCCGGCGGGCCGTTAGCTCAGTTGGTAGAGCAGTGGACTTTAATCCTCGCTATGCGGCACCGCGGGTCACGCAGGCACGGCGCCGGTTCGACCTATTCGAGCAGGTCAAGGGGTCTTTGATTCTGTCCGGTTCGCACTGGTGTTCGGCGGGCGGCTACGAGTGTTTGTCCCCTATTTCTCCCCTGAGGATGGATCGTTCGGCTCGCTCCGATGACCTGGCTTTGGCCAGGATCTGACGGGTGCGGCAGACTGTCCCCGGGCCGTTAGCTCAGTTGGTAGAGCAAGTGACTTTTAATCATTGGGTCGTCGGTTCGAGCCCGACACGGCCTACCAGCGTCCAAGGCTCCGAGTGCACGGTGTGCAGCTCGGGGCCTTGGACATTTGGGGAGTTCACTTCTCGTCGTTGAGGGCATCCTCAATGCGCTTCATCGCCGGCGGGACCCTGGCCATCTACGGCGTGCGCGTAGACCTTGAGGAGTGCGTCGACGCCGTGTCCGGCCCACACCTTGGTTCGGTGAGAGGATCGAGCCATGATCGAGGATTTTGACGAGCGTAGGGTGGTGACCGACTCTGCGGTCGCCACCTTCTGGGTTGAGTTGACCCACCATTTCGACGACGTCATGTCGACGGTTGAAAGCACCGTCCATCACGATGCCGCCTTCCCGGCGGTCGTCGCCTGGGCAAGCGATCAGGTTGCGAAAGCTGCTACGACGGGCCGTACGCGCGCCCGGATCCACCTGCTGCTCGATCAGCAACAGTGCCTTGTCGAGCTCACCAACAGCCGCGAACGCTTGCACGGCTTGCTCCTCCTGGAACTTTGAGTCGAGCTTGCCAGTGTGTCGACAGGTGTCTCGGGGCCTTGGACATTTGGGGAGTTCACTTCTCGTCGTTGAGGGCATCCTCGATGCGCTTCATCGCGGCGGGACCCTGGCCATCTACGGCGTGCGCGTAGACCTTGAGGAGTACCTCGACGCCGTGTCCGGCCCATTGGGCGACCAGGGTTGGCGGGGCTCCGGCGGCGAGCCAGGTCGATACGGCGGCGTGGCGCAGATCGTAGGGTCGTTGAGCCAGGGGTGATTTTCTGTTCGGCCTCGGTGAATGCTGCCTCACGGGCGGCCTTGAATGCCCGCTCGACTGCAGCGAGCGGAACGGGGCGGGAGAGGCTTGCGGGCATCGGACCCCCGAACTTGCCGACGCGGCTGACGAACAGCCAGCCTCCCGGGCCGGTCTCGAACCGTTCGAGGTGGTCGCGTAGCAGCTTCACAAGTGGCGGCACGAGCGGCACTGGCCGAGTCGCGGTCGTAACCCGATGCTTCAGCCCGCGTTCTTCGCCGAGCTTGCCGTTATCGGTCCACGCCTTGCCTGGCCTGCGGTCTCTCGCTCACAATCCGGCGTGGTCAGACGAAGGACTCTACGCCTTCGTCCTTGGCCTGCGACGTCTCCACGAGCTGCACCCAGAGCGCGTAGCGCTGCCCCACTTCGAGATTGGAATCACCCAGTGACGACCGCCACCGGCAACGCGTACGACGACGGCGCAGAGCGCCGCGGCTGGCTCATCGGCCACTTCATCGACTCTGAGGACAGCCCACTTCACTCGACCGACGTTGAGATCAAGTGGGGCACCCATCAGGCGGGGGAGGAGCGCCACGAGTGGACTGTCGCAGAGTAGGAGGTCCGCACAACCATGGTCATGCTCTTGCGTGGCCACTTCGCTGTACGCCTCCCTGACGGCGATCAGGAGATGAAGCGAGAAGGTGATTTCGTCGTCTTCGGTCCTGGCACGTCTCACTCATGGCAGGCGTTCGATGACTCGATTGTGCTGACGGTGCGGTGGCCATCCGTTGTTGAACCCAGTGCCCCATCGAGTAATCAGGATCTAACCGCGGTGGCCGAAGGTGCACTAGGAACCCTAGGCGCGGGAGCTGCCAATGTTCTCCGTCGGTTCAAGGGTGGCCACTACGTGACGACTGATGAGATGTACGACCTTCTTACGAACTCGGCCTTCGCCCCAAGGTCGGGTGCCGACGCCGAGCGCGCCGATGCCCTTAATCAGTTGCAGCAGGAGGCTCGGAGTATGTCGAGGGACGAGTGGGCCGATCGCCTTGCGGAGGATTCCGAGTAGCTGCCACTCGGCATGGGCAAGGGCTTAGGGAAGCGAATCGCGCGGATCGTCCCCTATCTCTCCCCTGATGTGGAGGTCCAGTCGCGTTTGGACTGGTCAGAGTGTGGCGAGCGGTCCACTTTTAATCCATGGGTCGTCGGTTCGAGACCGACACGGCCTACCAGATCAGACCCTCGCCCGGGCCGGGCGAGGGTCTTCTGCTTCCGGAGACCCGGTCCGGAAACCGCCCGTGTACGTCCCGCTGAGCGGCCGTTTCACCGCTCTGTGGGGCAACCTTCACCGCTTCGCACGTAAAACGATCGGTCAAGGGGGGTTCGCTCAGGCGCGTGAGTTGCTAGTGTCACTCCCGCAACAGGTGCAAGTTCCAGAAGGTCTGACGCCTGCGGAGTTTGTGATCCAACGGCGTTTCTGCTCTGTGCCCGCCCGGACCCCGGTCCGGGAACACAGGTCGGAGCGACGTGTCACCCGCCCCTGATGCGGGGCTACCGAACCTGGTGGCCTCTCGCCCCGACTAAGGAGTAACGAGCAGATGGCTCAGGGCACCGTTAAGTGGTTCAACGCCGAGAAGGGCTTCGGCTTCATTGCGCAGGAGGACGGCGGCGACGACGTCTTCGTTCACTACTCTGCGATCCAGACCAACGGCTACAAGTCGCTGGACGAGAACCAGAAGGTCGAGTTCGACGTCACCCAGGGTCCGAAGGGCCCGCAGGCGGAGAACGTTCGTCCTCTCTGAAATAAGGCTCTTCATGAGTAGCTAAGGCGATCTCGGGTTCGGCACCTGCCGACAATGATCATCTGCAACGAGGCCCCAGCCGTTCGGCTGGGGCCTCGTGGTCTGATTGGAGCCCTCTCGGGCTCCTGTGTCACGCTTGATGTGACAACTTTTGATGGTTCTTGGTGGATCAGCGCGCGGATCCACCAAGACTGGGCGATGATGTGAAGACGAGCTTTGAGTGGACGTGAGGAGGCGGTGGCGTGGCTGATCAGTTCGATGTGACGCTGGAAGATCCCGAGCTGCTCCTCGAGGTCGAGCTCACGACCAATCTCATCGTCGCCGCCAGCGAGTCCGAGGATCACCTCTCCCAGGAGGAGATCGACCGGATCCTCGGCATCATCCCCTGAGGACGCGTCAGCAGGTCGCGAAGAGCAGCGGCCCGTTCGCGAGGTCGGAGAGCACCGCGGTGCCGTCCTTCGGCTGCAGCTGCATGGTGACGACCTCGTCCTCGGCCGCGACCTTTCCGAGCTCGAACCGCTCGTCGAACGTGCCGCCCTGACCGGGCGCCGGGCCGACGGCGAGCTTGGCCCGGGTGTCGGCGTTCGTACGCGCCTGGTCGTCGTTCTCGAACGACATCGCCACACGTACGTCCCCGTTCGGCTCCGCCGCCATGGCGAAGCCCGCGATCGGGTTGATGTCGCCGGCGGCGTCGACGAGACCGTCGGCCTGGTCCTGGTCGGCGGCCGAGGCGCCGCCCAGGCCGATCTCGGTGCAGGTGAAGTCGCCGTCGTAGACGAACGCCGAGAGCGGGTCGCCGAGCCGGTCGGCGGCGTCCGTCATCGGCTCGTGCAGGTCACCGTCGCCGAGGTTCTCGACCTGATCGCTCAGATATCGCCGGCCGTCCGAGGCCAGGATGAGGTCGTGCTCGGGCAGGAAGGAGATGTAGGTGAGCTGCGGGCTGATCGTCGAGTCGATCCCGGAGTCGGTGAAGGTGGAGAACGGGACCAGGCTGCCGTCCCACACGCCGCCGTCCGCAGGGTCGTCCTCGGGGGCGGTGAACCCCATCGAGGTGAGCTGGTCGACGAGGTGGTCGGCGTCCATGTCCTCGAGGTGCCCGACCATGAGCGCTCCCTCGGTCGACTGGGTGTAGAGCTCCCAGTCGAGGGTCGCGGGCGACCAGCCGAAGTGCTGCTGCAGGAGCCCCGAGGCGTCCGGCAGCACCGAGGTCGAGGTGAGGTCCTTCGTGTAGGCCTCGTCGATCATCTCGTGCACCTCCTCCGGGGTGGAGTCGGCATCGAGGTCGGCGCCGGTGCTCTCGCGAATTCCCGTCCAGTCGGTGAAGGAGACCCGCGTCGCCTCGGCGGGGGCCAGCCGCAGCGCCTCGTCGAGGTCGCCGCCGCGGGTCGCCCAGGCGCGGGCGAGGAAGATGACGAGCGCAACGACGACGACGCCCACCGCGATGGTCGACAAGGGGTGGGCGCGTAGGACTCGGGATGATCGGTCGACCCACATCCTGGGGCCGCCGAGAAGCTGCGGGGTGCGGAACATCCCGACGAACCTTAGACGAACCGGCCACCTTCTCGACATACCCTGTGCGCATGCCCGAGATCCCGGCCGCCGGCGTAGTGGTTTTTCGCGAGCACGAAGACCTGCCGGAGGTGGCACTGGTCCACAGGCCCAAGTACGACGACTGGTCCTTTCCCAAGGGAAAGGTCGACCCCGGTGAGACGGTGCCGGTGACCGCGATCCGCGAGGTGCGCGAGGAGACCGGCCTGCGGGTCGCCCTCGGCCGCCCGCTCCAGCCGCAGCGCTATCCCGTCGAGGCCGGGCAGAAGGTGGTCCACTACTGGGTCGGCCGCACCGCCGCCGGCGCCGACGACGATGTCGACGGCTACCTCATCAACGACGAGATCGATGACGTCGCGTGGCTGCCGGTGGACACGGCGCGCAATCGGCTCACCTATCCGCACGATCGGGCCACGCTGCAGCAGGCCGAGGACGTACGCGACCCCACCACGCCCCTCGTGATCCTCCGGCACGCCTCGGCCGTCGGCCGTTCGTCCTGGTCCCGTGCGGACCAGGAGCGGCCGATCGACGACACCGGACGGGCCCAGGCGGTCGCCCTCGCCGGCCTGCTGATGGCCTACGACATCCGCCGGGTGATCACCTCACCGAGCGTTCGCTGCACCCAGTCCGTCGCGCCGTACGCCGGGCTCGCCGGCATCGCGTCCGAGGAGATGAGACTGCTGAGCGAGGAGGGTGCGGAGGCAGGTAGCGTGTCGGTCCTGGCCGCGGAAACCCTGCGTGACCTGGCTGCTCCGACGGTGATCTGCACGCACCGACCGGTGCTGCCGTGGGTCTTCGACGGGCTGGGCATGCGTGATCCGAAGCTGGCGAAGGGCGAGCTGATGGTGCTGCACGTGCGCGCAGGTGAAGTGCGGGCTGTCGAGGCATTTCAGGTCTAACAGAGGCTTGAGGCCTGCCTGTTCATCTCCTGTGCCCGGAACTGACACTGATTTGCCACCGACTTTGTGTTCCTCGTTCAGCCTGTGTTCACCTTCACCGAGTTTCCCGTCCACCTCGGCTCCCTACGGTCATCGCGACAACTCCGAATCGACTGCACCATCATCAGGAGACTTGCGTGAACACCACCTCGCTGCGCCGGGCACTCGTCCCGGGCATCACGGCTGCGGCCCTTGCTCTTGCGATCAGCGCCTGCGGCGCTGCCAACGAGCAGAACAGCGGCAGCGACGGGGAAGGCACCCTCTCGGGCACCATCAAGGGTGGCGGAGCCTCCTCGCAGGAGAAGGGCCAGGCGGCATGGGTCGCCGGCATCCAGGACGCGAACCCCGACCTCAGCGTCGTCTACGAGCCCGTGGGCTCCGGCTCGGGTCGTGAGGGCTTCATCACCGGCGGCTACCTCTTCGCCGGCACCGACTCCGCCCTCAACGACGACGAGGGCGAGCTGACCAAGGCCAAGGAGCAGTGCGGCGCCGACCCGATCCAGGTCCCGGGCTACGTCTCGCCGATCGCCGTCGTCTTCAACGTCGAGGGTGTCGACGAGCTCGACCTCGACCCCAAGACCCTCGCCGGCATCTTCTCCGGCAAGATCACCAAGTGGAACGACCCGGCGATCGCCGCGACCAACCCGGACGCCAAGCTTCCGGACACCGCGATCACCCCGGTCCACCGCTCCGACGACTCCGGCACCCAGGAGAACTTCACCGACTACCTCGCGGCCGCCGGTGGCTGGACCGAGGAGCCGTCCGGTGAGTGGCCCGCCTCCATCAAGGGCGGCGAGGGCGGCGACGGCACCTCCGGTGTCGTGACCGCCATGCAGGGCGCCGGGTACATCGGCTTCATGGACGAGTCCGCGGCTCGCGAGAACGACCTCGCGACCGTCAGCGTCAAGGTCGGCGAGGACTACGTCGCGCCGTCCGCCGAGGCTGCCGCGAAGATCCTGGCCGCCTCGAAGCCGGTCGGCACCAGCGACAGCGACATGGCTGTCGAGGTCGCCCGCACCACCACCGAGGCCGGCGTCTACCCGGTCGTGCTGGTGTCCTACCTGCTGGCCTGCCCGACCTACGAGAACGCCGAGGACGCGGCCAACGTGAAGGGCTACCTGGAGTACATCCTCTCCGAGGAGGGCCAGAAGGTCGCCTCCGAGGAGGCCGGCTCCGCGCCGCTCGACCGCGAGACCGCCGACAAGGCGCTCGATCTCGTCGCCGGGATCAAGTGACCAGTCTCAAATAAGTGCCGATACGTCTGACTTGATCGCCGTTCGGGCGGTGGCTGCGGCCGCCGCCCGTACGGCTGTCTTTGAACCGAAACAAGAAAGTCGAGGAATGCCTTGTGACTGTCGCCGCTGACCCCGGCGCCGACCCTGGCGTTGACCCGAAGTCGGAGCTCTCCTCCGGCCGTGGCTCGATGGGTGATGTCGTCTTCCGAGGCCTCGCCGTCATCGCCGCCACTCTCATCCTGGTGGCGCTGGCAGCCGTCTTCATCTTCCTGGGCATCGAGGGCATCCCGGGCTTCAACGTGGACCCGCAGAACTACGCCGGCCAGGGCTCGTTCCTGGGCCTGGTCGTGCCCCTGCTGTACGCCACCATGTACGCCGCTGTTCTGGCACTGATCGTCGCGGTCCCCTTCAGCGTGGCGATCGCGCTCTTCATCAGCCACTACGCCCCGCGGCGGATCGCGACCCCGGTGGCGTACGTCATCGACCTGCTCGCCGCGGTCCCGTCGGTCGTCTTCGGCCTGTGGGGTGCGGTGGCGCTCGGTCCCTACCTGGTGCCGGCCCACGCCTGGCTTGCCGAGAACCTCGCCTGGCTGCCGTTCTTCGACGGCCAGCCCTCCGGTAACGGCCGTACGCTGTTCACCGCTGCGATCGTGCTGGCCGTGATGATCCTGCCGATCATCACCTCGATCTGCCGCGAGGTCTTCGCACAGACGCCGCGCCTGCACGAGGAGGCGGCTCTCGCGCTCGGCGCGACCCGCTGGGAGATGATCCGCTACGCGGTCTTCCCCTACGCCCGCTCCGGCATGGTCTCCGCGGTCATGCTCGGCCTCGGCCGGGCGCTCGGCGAGACCATGGCGATCGCGATGATCGCCTCGCCGAAGGTGGTGATCACGCTGTTCATCATCGGCACCAACAACCCGCAGACGATCGCGGCGCACATCGCCCAGGGCTACAAGGAGAGCACGCCCGACCGGCTGTCGGTGCTGATCGCGACCGGCCTGGTGCTGTTCGCCTTCACCTTCCTGATCAACGCACTCGCCCGCTGGATCGTCGCCCGAGGGAGGGCCAAGTGAGCAACTCTTCTGTGAACGACGTGGCCCGGGAAGAGACCAAGCTCTCCCACGCCACGCTCCCACGAGGCGCCCAGTGGCTGGTCGGCGTCGCCGCGGTCGCCCTCGGCGGCCTGGCCCTGGTGCTCGGCGTGGGCATCGTCGGGGCCGTCGTCATCGGCGTGCTCGGCTTCCTGATCGGCTACCCGCTGTGGGCGCTGCTGGTGGAGAACCGGCGCTCGGCCACCGACAAGCTCGTCACCGGGCTGGTCTGGACGGCCTTCGGTGTCGCGGTCATCCCGCTGATCTGGCTGGTCTACATGGTCATCGCCCGCGGTGCCGCGACCATCAGCCCGGAGTTCCTCACCTACTCGATGCGCTCGGTCACCGGCGACGAGCAGGGCGGCCTCTACCACGCGTTGATGGGCACCCTGATCGTCACCGGCATCGCTGCGCTGATCTCGATCCCGATCGGCATCATGACCGCGATCTACCTGATCGAGTACGGCAAGGGCAACCGCCTCGCCAAGGCGATCACCTTCCTGGTCGACGTCATGACCGGCATCCCGTCGATCGTCGCGGGTCTGTTCGCCTTCGCGCTCTTCACCCTGATCGTCGGGCCGGGCACGCGCTTCGGCTTCGGCGGTGGTGTCGCGCTCTCGCTGCTGATGATCCCGACGGTCGTCCGCTCGACCGAGGAGATGCTCAAGCTGGTCCCCGACGACCTGCGCGAGGCTGCGTACGCCCTCGGGGTGCCGAAGTGGCGCACGATCACCCGGATGGTGCTCCCGACCGCCATCGGCGGCATCGTCACCGGCGTCGTGCTCGCGATCTCGCGAGTGATCGGCGAGACCGCGCCGCTGCTGGTCGCCTCGGGCTTCAACCCGAACCTGAACACCAACGCCTTCGAGGACAGCCCGATGATGACCGTGCCGGTCTTCATCTACACCCAGCTGTCCGAGGCCACGGCGAAGGGCGTCGAGTACGCCTGGGGTGGAGCACTGGTGCTCTTCATCCTCGTCATGGTCCTCAACCTCATCGCCCGTATCGTCGGCACGATCTTCGCCCCCAAGACCGGGCGCTAGGAGAAACACATGTCCATCCAAGTCAAGGACGCCAGCATCTTCTACGGCGACTTCAAGGCCGTCGAGGACGTCTCCATGTCCATCAAGCCGAAGTCGGTGACCGCCTTCATCGGGCCCTCCGGCTGCGGCAAGTCGACCTTCCTGCGCACCCTCAACCGGATGCACGAGGTCATCCCCGGCGCCTACGTCGAGGGGACGATCCAGATCGCGGGCCAGGACATCTACGGTCCGAACGTCGACCCGGTGGCCGTACGCCGCAAGGTCGGCATGGTCTTCCAGCGCCCCAACCCGTTCCCGACGATGTCGATCTACGACAACGTGCTCGCCGGCAACAAGCTGAACTCCAAGCGGATCAAGAAGTCCGAGGCGGACGCGATCGTGGAAGGCGCCCTGCGCGGCGCCAACCTGTGGAACGAGGTCAAGGATCGTCTCGGTAAGCCCGGCATGGGGCTCTCCGGTGGTCAGCAGCAGCGGCTCTGCATCGCCCGCGCGATCGCGGTCCAGCCGGAGGTGCTGCTCATGGACGAGCCGTGCTCGGCTCTCGACCCGATCTCGACCGCGGCGATCGAGGACCTCATCCACGAGCTGAAGTCCGACTACACGATCGTGATCGTCACCCACAACATGCAGCAGGCCGCCCGGGTCTCCGACGACACCGGCTTCTTCAACCTGAAGGCCGCCGGCCAGCCGGGCCACCTGGTGGAGTTCAACCCCACCAAGCAGATGTTCACCAAGCCGGACAACCCCGACACCGAGGCGTACATCTCGGGTCGCTTCGGCTAAAGAGCCGCCGAGTCGGCTCGTCCTGACAAGAAAAACCGCCGAGTCGGCGCGTCATGACGCGCCGACTCGGCGTGGTTTTGAGTCAGAACGAGCCGACTCGGCGTCGGTTCTACGGGAGCTGGAAGACGAAATGGCAGATCAGGTAGGTCAGGGCTGCGACACCACCGGCTGCCGGGAAGGTGAAGACCCAGGCGGCCACGATCGACTTCGCGACTCCCCAGCGGACCGCGGAGAACCGCTTCGTCGCGCCGACACCCATGATCGCCGAGGTGATCGTGTGGGTGGTCGAGATCGGGGCCTCCCAGACGTACGCCGTGGTGTAGAGCACCGAGGCGGCGACCGACTCGGCGGCGAAGCCGCGGGAGGGGTCCAGGTGGATGATCCGGCGGCCCAGGGTGCGCATGATGCGCCAGCCACCGGACATAGTGCCGAGGGAGATGGCGGTCGCGGCAGCGGCGATCACCCAGAACGGGAGGTCGTCGTCGGCCGAGAGGAAACCGCCGGTGACCAGGGCGAGGAAGATGACGCCCATCGTCTTCTGGGCGTCCTGCAGGCCGTGTCCGAGGGCCATCGCGGCGGCCGAGATCGTCTGCGCGATCCGGAAGCCCTTCTGGGCCTTGTGCTGGTTGGCGCGGCGGAAGATCCACATGATCGCGAGCATGACGCCGAAGCCGAGGCCGAAGGCGACCACCGGGGACACGAACATCGGGATGACGACCTTCTCCAGCACCGTCATCCAGTTGACGAACGCGCCGGCGGCGATCGCCGAGCCGGCCAGGCCGCCGATGAGGGCGTGCGAGGAGGACGAGGGGAGACCGAAGTACCAGGTGATGAGGTTCCAGGCGATCGCGCCGAGGAGACCGGCCATCACGACGGTCAGGCCATGGGCCCCTGATGGTGGCGTGATGGTGTCCGAGACGGTGTGGGCGACCTTCTGGCCCAGGAAGGCGCCGACGAAGTTCATCACCGCCGCGAGGAGGAGGGCGATGCGCGGCGTGAGCGCGCGGGTCGACACGGAGGTCGCGATGGCGTTGGCTGCGTCGTGGAAGCCGTTGGTGTAGTCGAAGACCAGGGCGACGACGACCACCGCGATGACGATGGCAAGTTCCACGGTGTCAGGATTCCTTGACGGCGATCTGCTCGACGGTGTTCGCGACCTTCTCGAAGCCGTCGATCGCGTCCTCGAGGGACTCGACGATGTCCTTCAGCTTGAGGACCTCCATCGCGTCGTACTCACCGGAGAAGAGCTTGGCGAGGATGCGACGGTGGTTCTTGTCGCCCTGGTTCTCGAGACGGTTGATCTCGATCCAGTACTCGGAGAGCTCCTTCATCGAGCGCAGGTTGGGCATCGCGGAGGCGGTCAGCTCGGCGCAGCGCTGGAGGACGGTGACCTGGTCGGACAGCTCCGGGGGCAGGACGTTGACGCCGTAGACGAAGATCTGGTCGACGACCTCGTCCATCGAGTCCATCACGTCGTCGAGACCGGAGCCGAGGGCGTAGATGTCCTCGCGGTCGAAGGGCGTGACGAAGGTCGAGTTGACCTTCTTGACGATCTCGTGGGTGGTCTCGTCAGCGGCGTGCTCCGCGTCGCGCATCCGTCGTGCGACGTCCTCACGATCGGCTGTGTCGCTGAGCATCTCGGCGAGCAGCGAGACACCGCCGACGAGGTGGTTGGCGGACTCGGCGAACAGGTCGTAGAACGACGTGTCGACCGGGCGGATTCGGAAACGCACGGGGGGCTCCTGGCTGGATGAGGCAGACCTGCGGGCTCATGTTAGGCGAGTCCGCTTGACACGGCGAAAGCCAGGGTGTGTTCAGCCTGTCGCGGCGCGCCTGCGCTGGCGCTGTCGAGTGATCAGCATCGCCTGCAGGTGGTTGGGAGCGTGGTTTCGGGTCCAGGTCCCGTCGGGCTCGAGGAGCCAGGCGTCCGTGGTCGGTTCGAATGCCAGGTCGAACAGTGCGCCGACCTCGGCCACGAGCTCCGGGGTGGGGAGACGTACGAGGGCCTCGACACGCCGGTCGAGGTTGCGGTGCATCAGGTCGGCCGAGCCGATCCAGGCGCTCGGTCCGTCGCCGTCGTCGGGGGTGCCGTTCTCGAACCAGAAGATCCGCGAGTGCTCCAGGAACCGGCCCAGGATCGAGCGCACCTCGATGGTCTCGCTCAGTCCCTCCACGCCCGGACGCAGCGCGCAGATGCCGCGCACCAGCAGTTGCACGGGCACACCCGCCTGGGAGGCCAGGTAGAGCGCGTCGATGATGGCCTCGTCCACCACGGAGTTGGCCTTGAGCCGGATCCGCGCCGGCCGCCCCGCGAGATGGTGGGCGATCTCGGCGTGGATCTGCTCGATCAGGCCGCTGCGGACGTTGCCGGGGGCCACGAGAAGCTGCTCGTACGTCGCCTCCCGGCTCCAGCCGGACAGGTTGTTGAACAAGTGGGCGACATCCTCGCCGATCCCCTCGTTGGTGGTGATCAGTCCCATGTCCTCGTAGAGCCTGGAGGTCTTCGGGTTGTAGTTGCCGGTGCCGATGTGGGTGTAGCGACGGATGGTGCCGTCGGGCTCCTCGCGGACCACCATCGCGAGCTTGCAGTGGGTCTTGAGGCCGACCAGGCCGTAGACCACGTGGCAGCCGGCCTGCTCGAGCTTGCGCGCCCACCGGATGTTGGCCACCTCGTCGAAGCGCGCCTTGATCTCGACCAGCACCAGCACCTGCTTGCCAGCCTCGGCCGCGTCGATCAGGGCGTCGATGATGGGGGAGTCGCCGGAGGTGCGGTAGAGGGTCTGCTTGATCGCCAGCACCCGCGGGTCGGCGGCGGCCTGCTCGATGAAGCGCTGCACGCTGGTCGCGAACGAGTCGTAGGGATGCTGGAGGAGTACGTCACCACGGCGGGCCGCCTTGAAGACGTCGACCGGCGCGGCGCTCTCGACCGGCGCGAGCGCCGGGTGGGTGCTCGGCACGAAGGCCGGATACTTCAGCTGCTCGCGGTCGATGTCGGCGATGCCGTGCAGCCCGCGCAGGTCGAGCGGGCCGGGCAGCCGGAAGACCTCCTTGTCGGAGATGCCGAGCTCGGAGACCAACAGGTCGAGCGTCGAGTCGGTCATCGACTCCTGCACCTCGAGGCGTACGGGAGGGCCGAAGCGGCGCCGGAGCAGCTCCTTCTCCAGCGCGGTGAGGAGGTTCTCGGTGTCGTCCTCCTCGACCTCGAGATCCTCGTTGCGGGTGACCCGGAAGGTGTGCACCTCGAGGATCTCCATGCCCGGGAAGAGCTTGGAGAGGCGCTCGCTCATGACCTCCTCGAGCGGCACGAAGCGGTCGTTGCCGAGCGGCACGAAGCGGCTGAAGATCGGCGGGACCTTCACCCGGGCGAAGTGCTTCTTCTTGGTCTTCGGGTCCCGCAGCCGGACGGCGAGGTTGAGCGAGAGGCCGGAGATGTAGGGGAACGGGTGGGCCGGGTCCACCGCGAGGGGCGTCAGCACCGGGTAGACCCGCTCCTTGAACAGCTTCTTGCAGGCCTTGACCTCCTCGGGGGTGAGGTCCTCCCAGTGCAGCAGCTGGATGCCCTCTTCGAGCAGCGCCGGCTTGATCTGGCCGCGGAACACCTCCGCATGCCGCTCGGAGAGCTCCCGGGTCGTCCGCCAGATCACCTCGAGGACCTCGCGCGGCATCAGGCCGGAGGCCGCCTTGACCGCCACCCCCGCCGCGATCCTTCTCTTGAGCCCGGCGACGCGGACCATGAAGAACTCGTCCAGGTTGGAGGTGAAGATCGCCAGGAAACGTACGCGCTCCAGCAGCGGCAGCGTCTCGTCCTCGGCCAGCTCCAGGACCCGCTCGTTGAACCGCAGCCAGGACAGCTCGCGGTCGAGGAACCGGTCGTCGTACTTCTCGACCTCGGCCAGCGCCTCGTGGTCCGGGATGTATTCGGGCTCGACGTCGAACGGCTGGTCGGGAACCGCAGTCAGGCTCACGGTGTCCTCGGCCGAGCGGGTGGGGGCCTGCGGGTCGAGACTCATGGGTCCAGTCTTTCATCCGAGGGTGGTTTTGAAACCCTCGATTCCAAGGTACGTCCCACCCGGGATCGCGCCGGAGCCGTCTCCGCAACTCGCGGTCGTCTGGTGAACTACCTGCTACACGATGTCCCTACTAGCGGGTAGTTTTGGCTCATGTCGATTCTCGAGCGTGTGTCGTCCCTCATCGATCCGTTGCTGGTGCCGTTGAAGCGGCCCGCGTTCACGACGGCGTTGAACCTTCCGGCCGCGGTGCAGCGGCGGCTGGTCGGCAAGCCGGTGACGTACGACGGGCAGACGCTCGCGGTGGACACGCAGACCATGCTGGCGCTGATGAAGGTGTCGGGGGAGCCCGACCCGTCGACCCTGTCGATCCCGAAGGGGCGGGTGGCGCTGCTGCGGCAGTCGCAGCTCGGGGGTGGCCGCCAGGAGATCGGTTCGGTGCGCGAGCTCTGGGCCGCCGGGCTGAAGGCACGGCTCTACGTCCCGGAGGGTGCCTCGGGCAACGCGCCGCTGCTGGTCTTCCTGCACGGCGGTGGCTTCATCTTCGGCGACCTCGACTCCCACGACGCTCCCTGCCGGCTGCTGGCCAGCGAGTCGGGGGTCAAGGTGCTCTCGATCGACTACCGGCTGGCGCCGGAGTCGCCGTTCCCGGCGGCGTACGACGACTCGGTCGCGGCGTTCCGGTGGGCGGTCGAGCACGCGGCCGAGCTCGGCGCGGACCCGGCTCGGATCGGGGTCGGCGGTGACTCGGCCGGCGGAAACCTGGCGGCCGGGGTCGCGCTCGCGGTCGGCGAGGCCTGCGCCTTCCAGCTGCTGATCTACCCGGTGACGCAGTCGGAGCCGAACACCCGCAGCCGCCAGGATCTCAGCGAGGGCTTCTACCTGACCTCAGACTTCATCGCGGCGGCCACCGACAACTACCTGCCCGCGGGCATCGACCGCCGCGACCCGCGCCACGCCCCGCTGTACGCGGAGATCCCGACGAGCGGGGTCGCCCCGGCCTACGTCGCGACCGCGGGCTTCGACCCGCTGCGCGACGAGGGCGAGGCGTACGCCGCCAAGCTCGAGGAGGCCGGGGTCAAGGTCGCGCACAAGCGCTTCGCCGACCAGATCCACGGGTTCCTGAACGTGGTCGGCGCCGGACGTACCTCACGCGCTGCCGTGCTGGAGCTCGCGCAGGTCCTGCGCGACAACCTCTGAGGCTGACTCAGCCGGCCATATCCGGGCGCCAGCGGAGAACTTCCCGCTGGAACGCCTCGGGGTCGACCATCGACTTGTCGACCTTGACGGCGCCGGCCTCGTCGGTGTTGAACTCGACGACCCACTCGTCGGTGGCCGGCTCACCCTTGATGGTGATGCCGGTCTGGGTGTCGTAGAGGTCGTAGGTGTGGGTCTGCTCGTCCTTGCGTACGTCGAGCACACCCTCCTCGGTGACCGTGACGGTGCTCTCGGTCATGAGCGAGCCGTCCTCGGGACGGAAGGTGCGGACGGTGAGCCTCTTGGCGCCGGTCGGCTCGCCCGCCGACTCGTCGGCTGACGCGTCGTCGGCGGCCGTGGCGGCCTCGGGCGCGGCGCTGCCGGCGCCGGGGATCTTGGCGCCGGGGAACTTTCCGGACTCGGCGAGCTTGACCGCCGCCAGCCAGCCGCTCGATCGCTGCGGAAGGGAGTCGCTCGGGGTGTCGGGCAGGTCGGCCGGCGCGGTGCGCGAGTCCTCGGACTGCTTCTTGCCGGCCTGCTTCTTGCCGGTCGGCCGCTCGGGCAGCGTCACGGGCGCGGTCGGGGGACCGGCCGTCGGCGCGGCCGGTGAGTCGACCGGTGCGGGCGCCACGGCCTGCGCGGGCTCGGCAGCCTCGAGGGGCTCGACCACGAGCGGCTCGTCAGGAGCATCCGGGATGGGGAACTGCGCCTCGGGGGGCGACGGGGTCGCGGCGAGGGTGAGCTCGAGGGCCTGCATCGCACGCTTGTTGGTGCTGCCGCCCTTGACCGCGAGCATGACGGCCTCGCGCAGGTCGGCGAGCTGCTTGGCGAGCTGCGCGCTGCGGCGCTCGGCGATCTGCCGGTCCACGATGGCCTGCTCGACCAGCTGGGTGTTGTGCAGGATCGAGGCCTCGACGGCCTGACGGTCGATCGCCTTCTGGCCGGCGACCTCCTCGGCCTCGGTCCGCAGGCGTACCGCCTCGGCGGCCTGCTCCTGGACGTCGGCGAGACGGTTCATCATCTCGGTCATCCGGCGCTCGGCTTCTTCGCGCTCGCTGGCCTGCCCGGTGATGAGCTCGGTCATCGACTCGTGGGCAGCACGCAGCGCGGACTCGGCCGCGCGACGACCCTCGTTCGCCTCGGTGGCGGCACGCTCGGCCGCACGCCGACCCTCCAGAGCCTGCACCGCGAGATCGGCGTGCTCGGAGGCGCGCTGATCGGCCGCCATCCGGGCGAGGTTGGCGGACTCGGCCGCCTGCTCGGCCTGGGAGGCGAGCTCGGTGAGCTGCCGGTAGCGCTCCTCGTTCTCGTTGGCCTCGTGCGCGGCGGCGGCGGCGAACTCGGCGTACTGCTTCGCGCTCTTCTCGGCCTCGAGACGGGCGTCGTTGGCGGCGTCGGCGGCCTTGAAGGCGCGCAGCGCGGCCTCCTCCGCCTCGGTGCGGGCGGCCAGCGCCTCGGCTGCCACGGCGTACTGGTCGGCTGCCGTGGCCTCGGCCGCGGCCCGGGTCATCGCGTGGTCCTCGGCGTTGGCGTCGGCGGCCTTGCGCTCCTCGAAGGCCTCCTTCGCCGCCTCCTCGGCCTCGGCGCGGGCGGTCGCGGCGGCCTCGGCCGCGGCATAGGCCGCCTCGGCGGCGGCCTCGGCCTCCTTGCGGCCCTGCTCGGCCTGCTCGGCCTGGGTCGCCATCGCGACCGCGGCCTCCTCGGCCGTGATCCGCGCGGCGGCTGCCTTCTCGGCCTCGGTCGCCCGGTCGTTGGCGGCCTGCTCGGCAGCCTGGCGCGCGGTGAACGCCGCCAGCGCCTCGTCGGCCCGGCCGGCTGCGGCCGCGTCGGCCTCCTCGCGCATCCGCGCGAGCTCCTCGGATCGGGTGTCGGCCGCGGCGCGGGCGGTGTAGGCGGCCTCGGCGGCGGCCTCCGCCTCGCTGCGGGCCTCGTAGGCGGCGCGGGCCTCGTCCGCGGCCTTGCGGGCGGCCTTCTCGGCTGCCGCCAGCGCGTCGCGAAGCTCGTCCATCTCCTCGAGGCGGTCCTCGGCGGCGGCCTCGGCGACGCTGCGCGCGGCGTAGGCGGCCTGGGCCAGCTCGGCGTGCTCGGCGGCCTTGGTGTGGGCCTCCGCGGCGGAGGCTGCCGCGGTGTGGGCCTCCTCGGCCTTGGCGCGGGCGGCCTCCTCGGCCTCGGTGCGGGCGCTGGCCTGCTCCTCGGCGACACGAGCCGCCTCGAGAAGGCGGCGCTCGGCCGCCTCCAGCTCCTTACCCCTCGCGACCGCGGCCTCCTCGGCCTCGGCGCGCTCCTTGGCACGGGTGTCGGCGAGCTTCTCGGCCTCGACCCGGGCGCGGGCGTACTCCTCGGCTGCCTTCTCCGCGACCTCACGCGCCTGATGGGCGTCGGCGGCCAGCTCGGCGTGGAGCTTGGCGGTCTCGTCGGCCTTCGCGCGCGCGGTCGCCTGCTGGGCGGCGGACTCCTCGGCCACCAGCCGCTCGGCCGCCTGCTCGGCGGCCGCCTGCTCGGCTGCGATGCGAAGTGACTCGGCTGCGGCAGCGGCGCGGGCCAACTCCGCAGCGCGCGCCGTCAGGTCCTCGTCGTCACCCGGCTGGGCGGCCGAGTCCCGGCTCCACCACTTGCCACTGGGGGTCTGCGTGCTCACGAGGGTGAATGCTAACGGCGAAGTAGGTGGTGTGTGGAGTCTCCGAGAGGATTAACACGTCCGCTACCTGGAACTACACTTATGTAATTCTGCGTGGTGCCGACTTCAGTAGACGAGCGCCTGTACGCCTTCGCGCAAGATCTCCTCGGCGAACACGAACGCGCCCTTGATGACCACACCGTCGATCAGGTCGTCCTCGGTGAGATCGCGACGAGAGGCGCACTGGCTGCACACGGTCACCTGGCCGGCCTCGAGGACCAGCCCGATCAGCTCCTGCAGCGGCGCCGCGTTCTCGAGCGTGAACTCCTCCGCCTTCCCGGGTACCGCGAACCAGGTCGCCTCACCGGTGAGCCACAGCGACACCTTCGCGCCGGCGGTCGCGGCCGCCGAAGCGACCGTGAAGGCCTGGTTCGTACGCTCGGGCGCCTCGGCGCCGATGGTCACCTTCACCACGAGTTCTTGCATGCCGAGCACATTAGCGCTTGCGTTTCGGGTCGTAGGCGACGTACGGCCTAAACTCGGGGTGTGGCTTTCGAACTTCCGGAGAACCTTCACCCCGATGCCGGTCCCTGTGCGTGGATGCTCGGCACCTGGCAGGGCAACGGACACGGTGACTATCCGACGATCGACAAGTTCGAGTTCGGGCAGGAGCTGATCTTCACCCACGACGGGCGGCCGTTCTTCCACTACTTCGCGCGCTCGTGGATCATCGACCCGGAGACGGGGGAGAAGGTGCGCGACGCGGCGCTGGAGACCGGCTTCGTCCGCTTCCGGCCCGAGGGCGAGGTCGAGTGGGTGATGACGCACAACACCGGCATCGTCGAGGTGTGGTACGGCAAGGCCGAGGCCGGCAAGCTCGACCTCACCACCGACGCGGTCGCCCGCACGGAGACGGCGAAGGAGTACACCGCCGGCAAGCGTCTCTACGGCAACGTCGAGGGCGATCTTCTCTACGCCTTCGACATGGCCGCGATGGGTCAGGCCCTGCAGCCGCACCTGTGGGCGCGGCTCAAGCGGGTCACCAAGTAGGCGCGATGACCGAGGCGGCAGAGGACTGGCGCGAAGCCCTTCGGGCGAAGGGCTATCGACTCACGCCCCAGCGCGAGCTGGTGCTCGGCGCCGTCGAGCGGCTGCGGCACGCCACCCCCGAGGAGGTGCTCGCGGTCGTACGCGAGTCGTCCTCGGCGATCAACCTCTCCACCGTCTACCGCAACCTCGAGGTGCTCGAGGAGCTGGGGCTGGTGCGCCACGCCCACCTGGGCGAACGGGCCTCGACCTATCACTCGGTCTCCGGGCGGCCACATTTTCATGCGGTTTGCAGGAAGTGTCAGAAGGTCACCAGTGTTGACCCCTCGGTGGCCGACGGTATCTGCGAGCGGCTGCGTGAGGAGTACGCCTTCGAGGTCGATGTCGCTCATCTGACCGTCTTCGGGGCGTGCGTCGACTGTTCTTCCGAGCCCCTGTAGGAGCACAGCATGATGACTGCCAGCCCGCTTCTGTCCCTGCCCGGTGCCGTCGCCGGCGACGGCACCGACGCACCCGTCGCCGCGCACTACGGCTCGTTCAACCTGGAGCAGCGGACGTTGGCCTCCGGCGAAGGATTCGTCGACCTCTCCCACCGAGACGTCCTCCGGATCGCCGGTCCCGACCGGCTGACCTGGCTGCACTCGCTGACCTCGCAGGCCTTCGAGGGACTGGCCCCGGGGGTCTGGACCTCGGCCCTGATCCTGTCGCCGCAGGGTCATGTCGAGCACTTCTTCTCCGGCGTTGACGACGGCACCGCCTTCCTGGCGTGGACCGAGCCGGGTGCCGGTGAGGCCCTGGTCGCCTATCTGGAGCGGATGAAGTTCTGGTCCGACGTGACGATCTCTGCGGAACCGTCGCAGGCCTCTGTCTGGCGTCCCGCGCAGGGCTACTCCTTCGTTCCGCGCGAGTCCCTGGAGGCGTACGCCGCTGCCGCAGGCCCCGCCTGCGGATTCTGGGCGTTCGAGGCGCTCCGGATCGAGCGCGGCGAGCCCCGGTTCGGCGTGGACACCGATGCGCGCACGATCCCCAACGAGGTCGGCTGGGTGCCGGGTGCCGCGGACGTGGTCGGTGCCGAGTACGCCGTCCACCTCGACAAGGGCTGCTACCGCGGCCAGGAGACGGTCGCCCGCGTGCACACTCTGGGCCGTCCGCCGCGGCGCCTCACGCTGCTCCACCTCGACGGCTCCGAGAACCGTCTGCCGGCCGTGGGATCGGATCTGGCCTTCGGGGAGAAGACTGTCGGCTTCGTCGGGTCTTCGGCTCGGCACCACGAGCTCGGACCGATCGCGTTGGGACTGGTCAAGCGCAACGTA
This sequence comes from Nocardioides sp. NPDC047086, assembly GCF_040643685.1. Lineage (NCBI taxonomy): Bacteria > Bacillati > Actinomycetota > Actinomycetes > Propionibacteriales > Nocardioidaceae > Nocardioides > Nocardioides sp. NPDC047086. The sequence goes on along the minus strand of NZ_JBEYUV010000002.1, from coordinate 140,634 downwards.
CCTGTGGAGGCGCAGCTCGTCGTCGACGGGATGCCGGTCGCCCAAGAGGTCCTCGTCGACCCCGAGATCGGCCTCCACATCCGCCCGCTGCGGTAAGGCTGATGCCCGGCGGCGGCCGTCGAACTGCGATGAAACCCGCATGGGGCGTCGGTGGATCTGGAATGCTCCGGTGATGTCCGAGACTGATTCCAGCGGCATCATGGACCCCCGGGCGACGCCGAGTCGATCGGGAGATCCAGGGCGGGGCCTTTGCGTGGTGGCTGCGCTGCTGCTCGCGATGGCATGGGTCGCCCTCGTACGCGGCCTGTACTTCCTGACGCCGACGAGCGACCCGTTGCTGGATCTCGAGGCTGGTCACGGGTTCGCGGTGACCGTGGACGTCTACCTTCCGTCGATGCTCCTCGGGTGTCTGGTGCTCGTCGGGATTCTGCTGATGTTCCTCAAGGGCGTCGGGACCGTCATGGGCATCATCTCCGCTGTCGGAACGGGCCTGTTCGCGGTCTGGGTCGCTCGTTCGGATCATCTACTGAACTACCTGCCCGGGCTGGGCGCGGCGCTCCTGATCACTGGAGTTCTCAGTGCGCTGGCATTGATGCTGGTCCTCGGCGGGGTCGGACTGAACGTTCAGGAATCAGCGAACCCGGCGGCGACGGTGTCGAGGGCGAGGGTGGCGAGGAAGTCGCCGGGGATGCCGGGGTAGCCGTGGCTGAGGGCGCGCCACTCGGCCGGGATGGCGGAGGCGCCCCAGCGGGCGCCGAGGAGGCCGCCGGCGATGGCGGCGACGGTGTCGGTGTCGTTGCCGATCCGGATGGCGGTGTCCAAGGCCTCGACGTAGTGCTCCGGCCCGGTCGCGGGGGTCTGGGCGATCGACGACCAGGCCGCCTGCAACGCGGTGACGACCCAGCCGTTGGGGTTGAACGTGGACGGCGGGGTGGTCTCGGCCTCGTCGAGCTTCTCGGTCCAGAAGGACGCTTCGGCGGGGGAGAGGAGGGAGAGGCCGGAGCGTACGTCGAGCTCGCCGTGCATCACCGCGTGCTCGATCGCCAGGGACCACAGCGCGCAGCCGGACCGGGCGTGCTCGTCCCAGTGGGTCAGCGCGCTGACCGCGGCGGCGGCCTCGGCGACGGCCGGACGGTCGCCGAGATAGCGGAGCGGGACCGGAGCGGTACGCATCAGGGAGCCGTTGCCTCCGGTGCGGCCGGTCGTCTCGTGCAGCTTCTCCGAGACGAGCCGTAGCTCCGCGGCGGTCGGCGCGGGACCGGCGGCGTCGAGCACCCGGGAAGTCTGGCTGCCGATGTCCTTCGGCTCCGACTCCGACCACGCCCGGAAGTTGCGGGCGACCGCGGTCAGCCCCTCCTCGGTGCGCAGGTCGAGCCCGCTCGCGGCGACGTCGAGGATGCACCACGCCATGGTCGTGTCGTCGGTCCACTCCCCGGGCGCGAACGGGCCGAGCCCGCCGCCGAGCATCTGGGCGTTCTCGTCGGCGCCGAGCGGAGGCCGGTCGAACTCGTAGTGAGCCCCCAGCGCATCCGCCACTGCGGTCCCGACGACGGCCCCGACGGCCCGGTCATTCTGTGCTTCGGTCAGCCCCACGCGATGACATTAGCGACGGGTGTACTGGACGTGGGTGTCCGCCGCGGCGCGGGTGAAACCGAGCCCCTCATAGAGACGTACGGCCGGGGTGTTGTCGCCCTCGACATAGAGGTGGATTCGCTCGATCCCCGTAGAGGCCAGGTGGTTCAGGCCGAGCAGCGTGACCAGGCGGCCCAGACCGCGCCCTTGAGCGGCGGGATCGACGCCGACGACATAGACCTCACCCTCCGTCTCGCTGTGACGCTTGGTCCAGTGGAATGCCAGGAGCTTCTCGCCCTCCCACGCGGTGACCAGCCCCGACGCTTCGAACCATGCCTCCGCCATCCGCTCCCGCAGACCGGCCTCGTCGAGCGACCCCTGCTCGGGGTGGTGCGCGAAGGCGGCGGCGTTGACCCGGAGCAGCTCGGCCTCGTCGCCGGGCTCGAAGCCGCGTACGACGATGCCGTCCGCGGGCTCCGGGGCAGGCGGGAGACCGTCGACCGGACGCCGCATCACCCACAGCTCGCGGGTCCGCTCCCAACCCTGGGTGGCGGCCAGCCGGGCGGCCGCCGGGTTGTCCCCGTGGGACCAGGCCGTGGTCCCGGACTCCAAGGACGGTGCCCGGAGCAGAAGCTGACGCCCCAGGCCGACCCCACGATGCTGGGTCAGGACGACCAGCGACAGCTCTCCTCGGGTGGTCGAGCCTGTCGAGACCAACAGCCCGAAGCCACGTACGTCCCCCCAGATCGTCGCGGCCTCCGGACGGTTGCGCAGCGTCAGGAGAGTTGCCTCGTCGAGCGGCGCCACGCCGTCGTACGCCTCGGTCGCCTTCGCGATGGCCAGGACCTGCTCGACGGTGAGTGCCATGGGGTCAGCCTAGGCGTCGGCCCCCAGGCGAGGAGACGGGGTCAGCCGGGCGCCGTCGGCGGCGGCCTCGTTGCTCTTCGAGGGCAGCACGAAGCGGTAGCCGACGTTGCGGACGGTGCCGATGAGGGTCTCGTTCTCGGGGCCGAGCTTGGCGCGCAGGCGACGTACGTGGACATCGACGGTGCGGGTGCCGCCGAAGTAGTCGTAGCCCCACACCTCCTGCAGCAGCTGCTGGCGGGAGAAGACGCGGCCCGGGTGCTGGGCGAGGAACTTCAGGAGCTCGAACTCCTTGAAGGTCAGGTCGAGCGGGCGGCCGCCGATCTTGGCGGTGTAGGTGGCGTCGTCGACGACGACCTCGCCGGAGCGGATGACGTGGGCCTCGGGGTCGGAGGCGTCGCGCGCCGCGTAGATGCGTCCGATCGCGAGCTTGATCCGGGCCTCGAGCTCGGCCGGACCACAGGTGTGCAGCACGACGTCGTCCATGCCCCAGTCGTGGGCGACGACGGCGAGACCACCCTCGGTGGCGATCAGCAGGACGGGGATGTCGGTGCCGGTCGTGCGGATCAGACGACACAGGTCGCGGGCCTGCGCGAGGTCCTGCCGACCGTCCACGAGCAGCAGGTCGGAGTCGGGCGCCTCGAGGAGCGCGCTACCTTCAGCAGGAAGGATCTTCACCTGGTGGCCGAGGAGCGAGAGCCCCGGAAGGACGTCTGCCGAAGGCTGGAGCGAACTGGTCAGCAACAGAAGCGAGCTCATTGGGGGGTGCCTCTCGGTCAGAGAAAGAGGAGCACCGAAACGCAACATTGAGCCTCGGTGAGGTGATCGTTGCACCATATTAACGAAACCTCACGGTGACATAGGAAGGTTGGCCGCGAGAAAGTGACGAATGTTATAGAGGTCCGCTATTGGGCTGCGGCCAAGTCGGCGGCCGGGACGCCGTCCGACCGGTTCGAGGTCGACGGCCCGTTGACGCTGGCAGAAGTCGTACGCCGCGCCGCGGAGCTGCACGCCGACACCCGCCTCCCGGAGGTGCTGAAGGTCTGCTCGGCACTCATCGGTGACCGTCCGGCGGGTACGAGCGACCCCGGCGGGATCGAGGTCCCACCGGGGTCGACAGTCGAGTTCCTCCCGCCGTTCGCGGGCGGTTAGGTCGCAGAGGGTTGGGGAGCCCGCGCCCGGAGACTCACCTGCGCAAGGGCCTGCCGGGGCGGGCACGTGTGTCAGCGTTCGATCGCGGCCGGCTCCGACTGGGGGCTGGTGGCGATCTGGATCTTGCGCGGCTTGGCCTTCTCGGCGACCGGCACGACCAGGCGCAGCACGCCGGCGTCGTACGCAGCCTCGATGTGCTCGAGGTCGAGGTTGTCGCCGAGCACGAGCTGACGGCTGAAGCTGCCCCGGACGCGCTCGTTGGCCAGCATCTGCCAGTCGCCGTTCTTGGCGACCCGCTCGGCCTTGACGGTGAGGACGTTGCGCTCGACATCCAGGTCGATCGTGTCCGGGCTGACGCCGGGAAGGTCGAACTCGATGACGAACCGGTCGCCTTCGCGCCAGGCGTCCATGGGCATCACGGCCGGACGGTTGGTGGTGCCGCCCAGGAGCTGCTGGGTGATGCGGTCGAACTCGCGGAACGGATCGGTGCTTCGGATCAGCATGGTTTCCCTCCTGACGGGATCTATATCAGCGGTTACACCTTTCATATACCCCAAACGCTAGATGATTTCAAGCCCTCGTGTCAGAATTGATCGCATGACGGAGCGAACCAGGGCTGTCTACGCCATCTCGGTGGCCGCAGAGATGGCCGAGATGCAGATCCAGAACCTCCGCGTCTACGAGCGGCGGGGGCTGGTCGACCCTGCGCGGACCTCGGGTGGCACCCGGCTCTACTCCCGCGCCGACGTCGAGCGTCTGGTCCGCATCCGTGACCTTCTCGCCGACGGTCTCAACCTCGCCGGGATCGCCCGCGTGCTGGCCCTGGAGGAGGACGTACGCCGCCTGGAGGCGGTCAATCAGAGGCTTCGGCGCACCTCGAGGGAATGAGCGGAGCGGATTGCCGGTTCAATAGTTCCATGAGCACTGGAGCCTGGATCGCCGTCATCGCGGTCGTCGCCGCCCTCGGGTTCGGCCTGTTCCGGCTGTTCACCGATGGCCGCTTCCGAGGAACGAAGGAGCTGCACGTGGCCCATGAGGAGCACGCCCCGGAGCCGCGTGCCTGGGATGCGGTCACCGACGCGCTGGGGGAGTTCGAGCTCGGTGAGCGTGCGACGCTCGTGCAGTTCTCCAGTGCCTTCTGCGCCCCCTGCCGGGCAACGCGGAGGATCCTTGGTGAGGTCGCCGAGATCGTTCCGGGCGTCGTGCACATCGAGATCGACGCCGAGCACCACCTCGACCTGGTCCGCCGCCTCGACGTGCTGCGCACGCCCACGACGCTGGTGCTCGACGGTGCCGGCAACGAGGTCGCCCGGGCGTCCGGTGCACCTCGCAAGGAGCAGGTCCTGAGCGCGATCCCGACCTACGATCTCGAATCGTGACACTCGCGTCCGCATTCCGAGACATTCGTTTCGTCGCCGTCGAGCATCGCGCTACTGTCTTCGCATGTTCTCGACCATGTTGACCAAGCGCCGCGCAGTGGATCACTGCCGCGTGCGCTCGGCGCTGTGTCGTTCCTGCCGCTGATTCCCTGAGATTTGTCGACCTGGTCGACCCCGGGGATCGCTTTCGCCTGTCAGGCTCGTTCCTGACGACCTCCCCTCCACTCTCGCAGGAGCACACCTATGTCCGAGACCTCGAGCACGACGGCTACACAGACCGGAATCGACCCCCGCGGCCCGCAGTTCACTGCAGCGGTGACCGTTGTCGTGCTCATCCTGGCCCTGCTGCTTCCGCAGCCCTGGGCTCTGGTGGTCACGGTGATCCAGACGGTGCTCTTCGCGATCGGGGCAGGTCTCGGCGTTCAGCGGACCCCTCACGCCTGGCTCTTCAAGAAGTTCGTACGTCCCCGCCTCGGTGCGCCGGACGAGCTCGAGGACCCGGCCCCGCCCCGGTTCGCCCAGGGGGTAGGCCTCGCCTTCCTGCTGGTCGCGCTCGTGGGCTACCTCCTCGGCGCCACCCTCGTGGCGCAGATCGCCCTCGGCCTCGCGCTGGTCGCGGCCGTGCTCAATGCCGTCTTCCGGTTCTGCCTCGGCTGCGAGATCTACCTGCTGATCAGGCGACTGGCTCCCACCCCGTCGGCCTGACTCCCCTGAACGCAAGACTGAACCATTTTTATGGCACAACGAAAGGTACCTAGATGACCCGCGAGAACTCCCTCGTCTCCGCCCAGTGGGTGGAGGAGCACCTCGATGACCCGAAGGTGGTGCTGATCGAGGTCGACGAAGACACCACCGCCTACGACAAGGGCCACATCAAGGGCGCGATCAAGCTCGACTGGACCACCGACCTGCAGGACCAGGTGCGCCGCGACTTCGTCAGCAAGGACCAGTTCTCCGCACTGCTCTCCGAGCGTGGCGTCGCCAACGACGACACCGTCGTGCTCTATGGCGGCAACAACAACTGGTTCGCCGCGTACGCCTTCTGGTACTTCAAGCTCTACGGCCACCAGGACGTCAAGCTTCTCGACGGCGGCCGCAAGAAGTGGGAGCTCGACTCCCGCGAGCTGACCGACGAGGCCGTCACCCGCGAGGCGACGACCTACACCGCCCAGGACCAGGACCTCTCGATCCGCGCCTTCCGCGACGAGACCGTCGAGGCCATCGGCGTCAAGAACCTGGTCGACGTCCGTAGCCCCGACGAGTTCGCGGGCCGCCTGATGGCGCCGGCACACCTGCCGCAGGAGCAGGCTCAGCGTGCCGGCCACGTGCCGACCTCGATCAACGTGCCGTGGAGCAAGGCGGCCAACGACGACGGCACCTTCAAGTCCGACGACGAGCTGCGCGAGATCTACGGCGAGGCCGGCCTCGACGACAGCAAGGACATCATCGCCCTGTGCCGGATCGGTGAGCGCTCCTCGCACACCTGGTTCGTGCTCAAGGAGCTGCTCGGCCACGAGAACGTGAAGAACTACGACGGCTCGTGGACCGAGTACGGCTCGCTCGTCGGCGTGCCCGTGGCGCTCGGCGACGAGCCCGGGGAGGCCTGAGCATGTGCGGAGCAACTGAGGGTGGGCTCTCGCTCGCCGGCGTCGATGTCGCCAAGGAGGCAGTCATCCAGGGTCAGGTGACCCGCGGTGGCGAGCCGGTCCACGGTGCCTACGTCCGGCTGCTCGACCGCAGCGGCGAGTTCACCGCCGAGGTGCCCACCTCGGCCACCGGCCACTTCCGGTTCTTCGCCGGCGACGGCGAGTGGACGCTGCGTACGCTCGCGCCGAAGGCGGAGCCGGTCGACAAGAAGGTCCACGCCGCGGTCGGCAACGTCGCCGAGGTGACGATCCCGATCGGCTGATCACTCGCGCCGCTCCATGCTTGCCGGCCCGTCCTGCTTCGGCAGGGCGGGCCGGTCGGCATTTCGGCCGATCGCGGACGACGGGGCCGAGGTGCCCGGTGGGAGCCGCCGGTTCAGCGAGAACAGCCGGCCGAGCACCGGCATGAGCACGATGTTGACCGCGTGCAGGATGCCGATGACCAGCAGGATCCCGGCGATCCTCGCCAGCTCGTCGCTGAGCTGATCGGCCGAGATCGAGCCAGCGGACCCGAGCCAGGAGTCGGCCGGCTCGAACCGGATCGTGAAGAGGATGTAGGCGATGAAGATCAGGTAGTAGACGATGTCGGTCAGCACGATGTAGCTCTTGCCGGTCCGCGGGTTGTCGTGGAACACGTCGGCGGCGTACGCACGGCCGAACCGCTTGATCAGCGGCCCGAGCCACAGGGCGAGCCCGATGAGGATCGCGGTCGTCAGGATTTCGAGCGTCCACCAGGGCATGGTGTCCTCCCCGTTCAGTTCACGGATCTTGTTGACGTACGCCGCCGCGCCGGTGACCACGGCGGCGAGGACGATGAGGGCGACGACCCGGCGGCGGACCCGGCGGCGCGCCCTGTCCCCGGCGATCCCTTCGACCACCCTGGCGAAGAGGTCGCCGGACGGCGGTGGCGGATCGGTCGGGTCTCCCATCGCATCTCGCAGCAGGTCGTCGAGCCGGCTCATCGGGACCCGTCCAGGGTTTCCGACAGGCTCTTGCGGCCGCGGCGGAGATGGGTCTTGACGGAGTTCTCCGACAGCCCGAGAGCGGAGGCGATCTCGGCGACGCCGAGGTCATAGTAGTAGTGCAGGCTGATGCACTCGCGCTGCCGGGTGGGAAGCCCACGCAGCGCGGCGATCACCTCGTCCCGCGCGGCGCGGTCCACGGCATGGTCCTCGGCCGAGGCCTCGTACGGTTCCGCCGGTGGTCGGTGGCGCAGAGAGACGAACCCGCGACGGTTGTGATCGCGGGCCAGGTTGACGACGATCACGCGCAGGTACGCGGTCGCCTTGGTGCGGTCCCGAAGCCGATGGGCGTGCCTGGCCAGCCGGATGAAGGCCTCCTGGACGAGATCCTCGGCCGCCGTCTTGTCGTCCACATACCACCGAGCCATGTGCACCAGCGCCGCCCCTTCGCTCTCGAAGAGCGCCACGAGCAGGCCGTCGCCGATCGCGACGTCGACGTCCTCATCGTCCATGGCACTCGTCCCATCACTCTCTAGACGAGTGGGACGGGCGATCGGGGTGACAGCCCCCGAGACGAAAAAAGAACTGCTTCGGCCGGTCACCCTCCCTGGCCGGCACAGACGTCTTCGAAGCAGAGTTTACAAATACCTCTACTCCCAAGGAGGGGTCCAATGTCCTTCATGAACAGCCCCGAGATGGCTATCGAGATGGCCGCGGAGCACGGCGCCCGCGAGATCGCCGCGCAGCAGGCGCGGCACCGGCTCCGGATCGCCCGGCAGGCTCGTCGGCAGGCGAGGTACGCCGAACAGCTCGCCCGGCAGGCGGCTCTCTACGCCGAGAACCCGGGCCTGCCCGTCGAGTGGCTTCCGAAGCCCACGCATCAGCACACCGACAGCGTCTACGTCCTGGTGAGGCGGCTCAGTGACTTCGTTCGCAACCTTCCCGGGCACGGCGGTAGGACTCCGGGTGTCCAGGCGCGGTGAGCTCGGCCGCTCCGTCCTCCTCTTCGTGGGGCTCGGGCTCGCCTGGGCGGCTGCGGCTCGGCTCTTCATGCGGTTCTTCAGCGACGATCCCTCGTTCACGCTGCAGGGGACCGGCATGATCGTGGGCCTCGTGCTGCTCGAGTTCATCGGTCTCGGGGCCGTCCGAGGTGCTCGGCTCTCGGGACGTACGCGCTGGTGGCGGCTCGCGCCCGTGCCGGGACTGCTGCTCTTCTTCAGTCTGGGGATGGTGTTCGTGCCCTGTGTCGTCGCCGGACTCGTCGTCGGGCGGTGCCGACGATCGCCGGTCATCGGGCTGGTCACCCTGCTCGGTGCGGCGGGCTCCGTCGCCGTCACTGCGGTGCTGACGCTGGGTGACACCGGCATTCCGTTGACGCTGCCCTTCTTCGCCGGATTGATTCTGTACGTCGCGTGCTGCCTGGGGCTCGTCGCCGCCTCGAGCCAGTGGTCGTGCCCGTGGCCTCGGCGGGCCCGAACCGGCGAGTCGCCGCAACAGCCGGCGTACGCAGGCGACCTCTAGCCTCCAGCCGAAAGGAAATCTTGCGGTCCAAGTGGGATATGACGATAGGTTGTCCTTATGTCTGGACTGCTTGTGACCGTGGCGCCGACCGGGGCGGAGACCGCGAAGGAAGACTGCCCTCAGTTGCCGACGACGCTGGAGGAGCTGGTGGCGACGGCCGTCGAGTGCGAGGAGGCGGGGGCGCGGATGATCCACGTCCACATCCGCGACGACGACCACACGCCGACCCTCGACCTCGGCCGGCTCACCGAGACCGTCGACGCGCTCCACGAGAAGACCGAGCTGATCGTGCAGCTCTCCACCGGCGGCTCGGTCCATGACCCGCTGGACAAGCGGCTGAAGGTGCTCGACGCCGGGCCGGACTCGTGCTCGCTGACGATGGGCACGACCAACTTCGGCGACGACGTCTTCTCCAACCCGTGGCCGTTCATCACCGAGCTCTACCAGCTCACCCAGGAACGCGGGGTCGTGCCCGAGTTCGAGCTCTTCGACCTGGGCCACGTCGCATCGCTGCAGCGGCTGCTGGGGAAGTACGGGCTGCCCGCGGGCGGCAAGGTCCACGTCGACTTCGTCATGGGCGTGCCCGGCGGCATGCCCGGCACTTCCGCCGCGTTGGTCGCCGGCGTCGCCGCGCTACCGGACGAGGTGACCTCGTGGTCGGCCACCGGCATCGGCCGCTCGACCCTCCCGGTCATGCTCACCTCGCTGGCCATGGGCGGTCACCTGCGGGTCGGGATGGAGGACGTCCTCACCCTCGCCAAGGGTGTCCCGGTCGACGCCAACCGGCAGCTCGTCGAGCGAGCCGTCGAGGCCGCCGTGGTCGCTCAGCGAGCACCGATGAGCACCGACGAGTCCTGGGCACTCCTCGGCCTGAAGCGGTAGCCATCCCGCCGAGTCGGCGCGTTATAACGAGCCGACTCGGCCCGGATCCTGGTCAGGTTGCGCCGAGTCGGCGGTGAGGTAGCCCAGATGAGGCACCTCAAACGTCACATGCACAACGACTGTGTGCATCTCAGAGGTCGAGGTAGCCGGCCTCGCGCAGGCCCTCGATGACGTCGTCCAGGGCGTCCTCGATCGAGCGGCCGGTGGTGTCGACGCGTACGTCGGCGTCGGCCGGCTCCTCGTAGGGCGAGGAGATCCCGGTGAACTCGGGGATCTCGCCACGACGGGCCTTCGCGTAGAGGCCCTTGCGGTCGCGTCGCTCGCACTCCTCCAGCGGCGTGGCCACGTGCACGAGGAAGAAGGCGCCGCCGGCGTCGGCGACGAACCCGCGGACGTCCTGGCGGGTCGAGTCGAAGGGCGCGATGGGGGAGCACACGGCGAGGCCGCCGTGGCGGGAGATCTCGGCGGCGACCCAGCCGATCCGGCGGATGTTGGTCTCCCGGTCCTCCTTGGAGAACGTCAGCCCGGCCGACAGGTTGCGGCGCACGACATCGCCGTCGAGCGAGGTGACCGTGCGGGCTCCCTGCTCGAGGATGCGATCCATCAGGGCGCGGGCGAGGGTGGACTTTCCGGAGCCGGACAAGCCGGTGAAGAAGACCACCAGGCCTTGGTCCTCGGGTGCGGGGCGGTCGTGGTCGATCACCGCGGCGATCGCCTCGGTGTAGTCGGCGGGCTCGGTCGAGGTGCCCGAGGCCAGCGCGTGGACCGGGTCACCCCCGGCGTACGCCTCGACGACCGCCACGCCCAGCGCATGGTCGATCTCGGGGTCGTCGTGCGCGGCCAGCGGCACCGCCACGACGGCCGCATCGGGCAGGGCCTCCGCGGCCAGCAACGTCGCGCGGAGCAGTGCGACAGGGGAGAGCGAGGGGGTGCCATGGCCGACGAGAGCGAGCAGCAGCACCGGCCCGAGGGCTGCGATCTCCGCGATCTCGGGGGTGGTGAGCGCGTCGGTGACCGGGACGACCGTCCGCCCGGCGTACGCCTTCCGGGTCTGCTCGGGGGTCAGATAGAGCCTTCGGAAAGGACCGTAGGCAGGGGAGGACAGGCCGGTGACCTCACCGGCGGGCCAGGTCACCCGCGCCAGCGGGAGGCCCTCAGGGTCGACGATCTCGACGGCGCCGTCCTCGGCCGCCGCAGCGGCGACCGGCGACGGAAGGTCGAGGGTCAACGGTGACCCGGGCGCGTTCAGCGGACCCGGGAGGGCGCCGGAGACGATCAGCTCGATGTCGTCGAGCTCGCGTGGCGTGGGAGAGAACTGCACAAGATCACCTGGTGAGGTCAGTTGAGATGGCCGCGGCGTCTGCCAACGCCGAGTCGGCGCAATCCGGTCCTCGCTACGCTCCGGTCCGTTTGCGCCGACTCGGCGTCGGCTGAACGCTTCGACTCAGTCGTTGATCATGCCCGCGCCGACGGTGACGCCGGTCGCCTCGTCGATGAGGATGAAGGAGCCGGTGGTGCGGTTCTTCGAGTAGGGGTCGCACAGCAGCGGCTTGGTGGTGCGCAGCTGGACGCGGCCGATCTCGTTGAGGCCGAGCTCCTTGGTCTCCAGATCGCGGTGCAGCGAGTTGACGTCCAGGCGGTACTGGATGTCCTTGACCAGCGCTCGCGCCGAGTTGGAGGTGTGCTTGATGGCCAGCTTCTGCCGCGGGCGCAGCGGAGCGTTGGTCATCCAGCAGATCATCGCGTCGATGTCCTGGCTCGGCTCGGGGGCGTTCTTGACCCTCGAGATCATGTCACCGCGGCTCACGTCGACGTCGTCCTCGAGCCGGACGGTCACCGACATCGGCGGGAACGCCTCGGGGATCTCCTGGTCGAACAGGTCGATTCCGGCGATCTTGCTGGTCATCCCGGAGGGAAGCACCATCACCTCGTCGCCCGGCTTGAGTACGCCACCGGCGACCTGGCCCGCGTAGCCGCGGTAGTCGTGGTGGTCGTCGGACTTCGGCCGGATGACGTACTGCACCGGAAGGCGCACGTCGACCAGGTCGCGGTCGGAGGCGACGTGGACGTGCTCGAGGTGGTGGATCAGCGTCGGGCCGGAGTACCACGACATCTTCTCGGAGCGCTGGACCACGTTGTCGCCCTGGAGCGCCGAGATCGGGATGACCTCGAGGTCCGGGATGTTGAGCTTGGTCGCGAACGCGGTGAACTCGGCCGAGATCTTGTTGTAGACCTCCTGGGAGTAGTCCACGAGGTCCATCTTGTTGATGCACAGGACCAGGTGGGGCACTCGCAGCAGCGAGAGCAGCACCGCGTGACGGCGCGACTGCTCGGTCAGGCCGTGACGGGCGTCGACGAGCACCAGGCCGAGGTCGGCGGTGGAGGCACCGGTGACCATGTTGCGCGTGTACTGCACGTGGCCCGGGGTGTCGGCGATGATGAACTTGCGGTTGGGCGTCGCGAAGTAGCGGTAGGCCACGTCGATGGTGATGCCCTGCTCGCGCTCGGAGCGCAGCCCGTCGGTCAGCAGCGAGAGGTCGACGTAGCCGTGGCCCTTGTCCTGCGAGGTCTTCTCGACCGATTCGAGCTGGTCGGTGAAGATCGACTTCGAGTCGAACAGCAGCCGCCCGATGAGAGTGGACTTGCCGTCGTCGACCGAGCCGGCGGTGGCGAACCGCAGAAGGTCCATGTCCATCAGAAGTAACCTTCCTTCTTGCGGTCCTCCATGGCGGCCTCGGAGAACCGGTCGTCACCGCGGGTCGCGCCACGCTCGGTGACCCGGGCGGCGGCGACCTCCTCGATGATCTCGGGGATCGTGGATGCGGTCGACTCGACGCAGCCGGTCAGCGTCATGTCGCCGCAGGTGCGGTAGCGGACCGTACGCTCGGTGACGACCTCGCCCTCGCGCAGCGGGTTGAGCGGGGTCTCGGTCAGCAGCATGCCGTCGCGCTCGAAGACGCGACGCTGGTGGGCGAAGTAGACCTGCGGGATCTCGATGCCCTCGCGGCCGATGTAGTCCCAGATGTCCAGCTCGGTCCAGTTGGAGATCGGGAAGACCCGCATGTGCTCGCCTTCGTGCAGGCGGCCGTTGTACAGCGACCAGAGCTCGGGGCGCTGGTTCTTCGGGTCCCACTGGCCGAACTCGTCGCGGTGGGAGTAGACGCGCTCCTTGGCGCGGGCCTTCTCCTCGTCGCGGCGGCCGCCACCGAAGGCGGCGGTGAAGCCGTTCTCCTCGATCGCGTTCAGCAGCGTGGGGGTCTGGAGCCGGTTGCGCGAGGTCTTGCCGTCGTCGACGACGATGCCGCGCGCGATGGCGTCATCGATGCTCGCGATCACCAGGCGTACGCCCAGACGGCTGACCCAGCGGTCACGGGTCTCGGCGACCTCGGGGAAGTCGAGGCCGTTGTCGATCTGGAGGACCGGGAACGGGATCTTGGCAGGGAAGAAAGCCTTCTCCGCAAGTCGCAGCATCACGATGCTGTCCTTGCCGCCCGAGAACATCAGGACAGGCTTCTCGAACTCTGCCGCGGCCTCGCGGAAGATGTGGATCGACTCGGCTTCCAGCTGGTCGAGCTGGCTGAGCCGGTAGTCGGCGTGTGTTGCAGTCATTACGGAACCAGAGGACCTCTCCGTCAGGTTGAGGCGCCCATGCTAGTGGCGGCTTCCACGGCACGGCGAAATGTCCCATCCCCGCGTGGGCTGGAATCCGAGTGTACGCAGCAGCGGGGTGTCGTCCGGTCGCACCACCCGCACGGTGAGATGCCTCAACGCCGCGGCGCCACCACGGCACGGCCCCCGGCCAGCAGGAAGGCGATCCCCTCGACGTCCTCGGCCGGTTCCCGGGCCAGCCCGAGGCGCAGGAACAGATCGCGTACGCCGCCGCGGTCGACGTCCTCGCCCGGCCGAAGTCCCAGCGCCTGGCGGATCGTCTCGGCGTGGATGCGCCGGCCGCCGAGCCGGTCCCAGCGCTCCGCGACCAGCGCCGGCTGCGCGCCGAAGGTCACCAGCTCGGTGCGGGCGGCGGGGATCCCGGCGGCGCGGGCCCGGTCCAGGTCCGCGATCCTCGCCGACGCCTCCTCGGGCGTCGTCGGCCGCAGGATGTGCGTCGAGGGATGCTCGTACGTCGGCCAGAACCACGTCCCCGAGACCCTCCGCAGCGCGAACTTCCCCTGGTGACCACCGAGGGAGAACCGAGGACGGGCGCGCTGGTCGAGCCACGAGGTGGGTTGGTTGCGCAGCGCCGCGAGCCGCGTCGCGATCTCGGGCAGCGGCACCTCGACGGGATGCGGCGCCCGGCGCCAGGGCAGGTCGGGGTCGGCCGAGAGCGAGACCGCGCCGGCGAGATCGTCGCCGTAGGAGGCGAGCAGCGTCATCGGCTCGGTGTCCGGCAGCCCTCGCTCGCGCGCCCAGCGGCGGCGTACGTCCTCGCGGGCCGGGAGCAGGTTGTCCAGCCAGGCGCGGGCGGCTCCCGGGAGAGCCGGGCCGGTGCGGGGGAGGGAGAGCGAGATCGGTGTCGGGCCGGCAGTCTCGGCGTAGGTGAAGTCGATCCGGTCACCGACCTGGCGGAAGGTGCCCATCCGACGGCGGCCGGCGAAGGCGTGAAGCTCGCGCATCAGAGGCAGTGGGCGAGGACGGCGTCGAGGTCGACGTCCTCCAGGGGCGGGGCGATCGGGGAGAGCTGCGTGGGCGCGAGATAGACGTCGAGGACCTCCAACAGCGCGAGCGCCTTGCCCAGCTCGGCACGCGGATGGCCGGACTCGACGTCGACCACGAACCGCCGGCCCACGCCGGCGCGGTGCGCCAGGTCCTCCTGGGTGAGGCCGGCGCGCCGCCTGGCTGTCCGCACGGCCGACCCGAAGGCGGCCGGTGAGGTCAGGTACGGCGACGGCACGGTGAACACTCTACGCGATGTTCCCGTACGGGAACATCGCGTGCCGAAAGTGGCTGTGGCCGGCTCGAACCGGTGCTTACAGTCCGACCATGAAGATCACCGTTGTCGGCGTGGGCTACGTCGGGATGTCGCTCGCCGTCCTGCTCGCCCAGAAGCACGACGTCGTCGTCCTGGACATCTCCCAGGAGCGGGTCGACCTGGTCAACGCGGCCAGGACCCCGATCGAGGATGCCGAGATCACCAGCTTCCTGGCCACCAAGGAGCTCGGTCTGCGCGCGACCCTCGACAAGGAGGACGCCTACGCCGGTGCGGCGTACGTCATCGTCGCCACCCCGACGAACTACGACGAGGCCTCGAACTACTTCGACACCTCCACCGTCGACGGCGTGATCGCCGACGCGGTGACCTACGCGCCGGAGGCTGCGATCGTGGTGAAGTCGACCATCCCGGTCGGCTACATCACGGCCAAGCGACAGCAGCACCCCGACGCGACGCTCTTCTTCAGCCCCGAGTTCCTCCGCGAGGGCAAGGCGCTCCACGACAACCTCCACCCCTCCCGCATCGTCGTCGGCGACGACTCCGCGGCCGCGAAGGGCTTCGCCGAGCTGCTGCTCGAGGGCTCCCGCGAGCCGGACGTGCCCGTGCTGATGGTCGGCGCCACCGAGGCCGAGGCGATCAAGCTGTTCGCCAACACCTACCTGGCGCTGCGGGTCGCCTACTTCAACGAGCTGGACACCTACGCCGCCACCCACGGCCTCAACACGACCCAGATCATCGAGGGCGTCGGCCTGGACCCCCGGATCGGCTCCCACTACAACAACCCGAGCTTCGGCTACGGCGGCTACTGCCTGCCGAAGGACACCAAGCAGCTGCAGGCCAACTACCAAGACGTCCCGCAGAACCTCATCTCGGCGATCGTCGAGGCCAACACCACGCGCAAGGACTTCGTCGCCACCGACATCCTGCGGCGCGAGCCGAAGGTGGTCGGCGTCTACCGGCTGATCATGAAGTCCGGCTCGGACAACTTCCGCGAGTCCTCGATCCAGGGCGTGATGAAGCGGATCAAGGCCAAGGGCGTCGAGGTGATCATCTTCGAGCCCGAGCTCGACGAGTCGGAGTTCTTCCACTCCGAGATCATCAAGGACCTCGAGGAGTTCAAGCAGCGGGCCGACGTGATCATCGCCAACCGGCGCACCGACGTGCTCGCCGATGTCGCCGACAAGGTCTACACGCGCGACATCTACGGCCGCGACTGAGCCGCTGCGTCAAGAGATCTGCTCCCGTGGGCGACCTGCGGGTAACGGACCGGTGAACATCGGCTCTCGATGAACCGCGCGTGGAAACGTACAGTTATGGTCGCGTCTTCTGTTCAGTGTCTAGGAATGAGGCAACATCATGGCTGGTGACTCCGAGACCCGCCCCTGGGGTTCGTGGCACGTCATCGACATCGGTCCGGGCTACAAGGTCAAGCGGATCGAGGTGCTGCCCAACAGCCGCCTCTCCTACCAGACCCACACCCACCGTTCCGAGCACTGGGTCGTCATCTACGGCAAGGCGACCTGCATCATCGACGGCGTGACCACCATCGCCGGCCCGGGTGAGTCCGTCGACGTCGCCGTCGGCCAGGCCCACCGGATCTGCAACGAGACCGACGAGCCGCTCTCGATCATCGAGGTCCAGCGCGGTGGCTACACCGGCGAGGACGACATCGTCCGGCTCGAGGACGACTTCGGCCGCGCGGAGGCCGAGCAGAAGGTGGCCGCGGAGGCCTGAGCCGCTAGGCCAGCAGCCCGAGCAGATACTTCCCGTAGCCGCTCTTCAGCAGCGGCTGGGCGAGCTCGGAGAGCTCCTCGTCGGAGAGCCAGCCCTGGCGCCAGGCGACCTCTTCGGGGGCGCCGATCTTGGTGCCCTGGCGGTGCTCGATGGCGCGGATGAAGTTGGCGGCCTCGTTGAGGTCCTCGAGGGTGCCGGTGTCGAGCCAGGCGGTGCCCCGGGGGAGCACCTCGACCGAGAGGGTGCCGGCCTCGAGGTAGATCCGGTTGAGGTCGGTGATCTCGAGCTCGCCGCGCGCGGACGGCTTCAGGTTGCGGGCGTGCCCGATGACCGAGCTGTCGTAGAAGTAGAGGCCGGGGACGGCGTACGGGCTCTTGGGTGTCGAAGGCTTCTCCTCGAGGGAGATCGCCTTGAAGGACTCGTCGAACTCGACGACGCCGTAGGCGCGCGGGTCTGCGACGCGGTAGCCGAAGACGGCGCCGCCGGTGATCGTCTTGAAGCGGGCCAGCTGGGTGCCGAGGCCGGGACCGTAGAAGATGTTGTCGCCCAGGACGAGGCCGACACAGTTGTCGTCCTCGCTTCCGCTCGCGTCAAGAAAGCCGACGTCGGCGCCGATCGTGAACGCCTGGGCCAGGCCGTCGGGGGAGGGCTGCTCGGCGTAGCTGATGTTGACGCCGAGATGGCTGCCGTCACCCAGGAGCCGGTGGAAGCCGGAGGCCTCGTGGGGCGTCGTGATCACCAGGATGTCCCGGATCCCGGCCAGCATCAGCGTGGTCAGCGGGTAGTAGATCATCGGCTTGTCGTAGATCGGCATCAGCTGCTTGCTGATCGCGAGCGTGATCGGGTGCAGACGTGAGCCGGTGCCGCCGGCCAGGATGATCCCCTTCATGGTCACTTGATCCTACGGATGTTCACCCGACGTTCTAGGTAACCCGCCGGGACTCGGCGACCACAGGGTGGTGAATTCTGCCTACGATGAACCGGTGAGACGGATTCTTGTGACCGGTGGGGCCGGGTTCATCGGCTCCAACTTCGTGCACCACCTCGTGGCCAACACCGACGCGTACGTGACGGTGCTCGACAAGCTGACCTATGCGTCCTCGGAGGCATCGCTCGCGGGGCTCCCCGAGGACCGGGTGAAGCTCGTGGTCGGCGACATCGCGGACGCCGCGGTCGTCGAGCCGCTGGTGGCGGAGTCGGACGCCGTGGTGCACTACGCGGCCGAGTCGCACAACGACAACTCGCTCTCCGACCCGGCGCCGTTCGTCCAAACCAACATCGTCGGCACCTTCGTGCTGCTCGAGGCGGTCCGTCGTCACGATGTGAGGTTCCACCACGTCTCGACCGACGAGGTCTACGGCGACCTCGACCTTGACGACCCGAAGCGGTTCACCGAGGACACCCCGTACCAGCCGTCCTCGCCCTACTCGGCCACCAAGGCCGGCTCCGACCACCTCGTCCGTGCCTGGGTGCGCTCCTTCGGCGTACGCGCGACGATCTCCAACTGCTCCAACAACTACGGCCCCTGGCAGCACGTCGAGAAGTTCATCCCGCGCCAGATCACCGAGGTGATCGAGGGGCGCCGCCCGCGCGTCTACGGCGACGGGCTCAACGTACGCGACTGGATCCACACCGACGACCACTCCTCGGCGGTCTGGACGATCCTGGAAAAGGGCCGGATCGGGGAGACCTACCTGATCGGTGCCGACGGCGAGAAGTCCAACGTCGACGTCGTCCGCGCGATCCTGCGCCACTTCGGTAAGCCCGAGGACGCCATCGAGTGGGTCACCGACCGTGCCGGCCACGACCGTCGCTACGCCATCGAGTCCGGCAAGCTGCGCACCGAGCTGGGCTGGGAGCCGAAGTACCAGGACTTCGACAAGGGCCTGGCCGCGACGATCGCCTGGTACCAGGAGAACGAGGCCTGGTGGTCGCCGCTCAAGCACGAGACCGAAGCCAAGTACGCCGCGAAGGGGCAGTGATCCGCGGTGACTGAGCTTCGCGTCGACGAGACGCCGATCCCAGGTCTGCTGGTCGTCCACCTTCCCGTGCACGGCGATGCCCGCGGCTGGTTCAAGGAGAACTGGCAGCGCGCGAAGATGACTGCGCTCGGGCTGCCCGACTTCGGGCCGGTGCAGAACAACATGTCCTTCAACGCCTCCCGGGGCGCGACCCGGGGCATCCACACCGAGCCGTGGGACAAGTTCGTCTCCGTCGCGGCTGGGCGGGTGTTCGCGGCGTGGGTCGACATGCGCGAGGGTTCGTCGTTCGGGACGACCTTCTCGGTCGAGATCGGTCCGGAGACCGCGGTCTTCGTACCGCGCGGGGTCGGCAACTCCTACCAGGCGCTGGAGGACCGCACGGTCTACTCCTACCTGGTCAACGACCACTGGCGTCCCGGGTTCGCCTACCCGGCGCTCAATCTCGCCGACGAGACCGCCGCGATCGCGTGGCCGATCCCGCTGGAGTCCGCGGAGATCTCCGAGAAGGACAAGGCCAACCCACGCCTTGCCGAGATCACCCCGATGAAGCCGAAGAAGACCCTGATCATCGGCGCGAACGGCCAGCTCGGCCGGGCCCTCGTGTCGGTCTTTCCGGAGGCGGACGCCGTCGACCTCGACGAGCTCGACATCTCCGACGAGAAGGCGGTCGCGGCCTGGCCGTGGCCTGACTACCAGCTCATCCTCAACGCCGCCGCCTACACCGCCGTCGACGTCGCCGAGACCGCCGACGGCCGGCGCACCGCCTGGGCCGCCAACGCGACGGCTCCCGCGCTGCTCGCTCGGGCCGCGACCGAGCACCGGCTGACCCTGGTGCACTACTCGACCGAGTACGTCTTCGACGGCACCGCCACCGAGCACACCGAGGACGAGCCGGTCTCGCCGCTCGGCGTCTACGCGCAGTCCAAGGCCGCTGGCGACATCGCCGTCGCCGGCACCGCCCGCCACTACATCCTGCGCACGTCCTGGGTCGTCGGAGACGGCAAGAACTTCGTACGCACCATGGCGGCTCTCGCCGAGAAGGGCGTCTCGCCCACCGTGGTCGACGACCAGATCGGCCGGCTCACCTTCACCGACACGCTCGCCGCGGCCACCGCTCACCTGCTGCGGTCCGGGGCTGCGTACGGGGTCTACAACTGCACCAACGCCGGGGAGCCGTGCTCGTGGCGCGACATCGCCGCCGAGGTGTTCTCGCTGTCGGGTCGTGACCGGGCCGATGTGGGCGCCACGTCCACCGAGGCCTACTTCGCGGGCAAGGAGGGCGTCGCGCCGCGACCGCTCAACTCGGTGATGTCCCTCGACAAGATCACTGCCACCGGCTTCGAGCCCGAGGACCACCTGGACGCGCTGCGCCGCTACCTCAAGGCCTGACGCCGAGTCGGCTCGTCTTGACCGAGTTCTTCGTCGAGTCGGCTCGTTATAACGAGCCGACTCGGTGACGGAGCTCGTCAAGACGAGCCGACTCGGCGGGGGGCTACTTCTCGGAGCGCTCCGGCACCCGCCAGGCGGCGGCGTTGTTGTCGAAGGCGTCCAGGCCGCGCGACTGGCGGATGAAGCCCCACAGGAGCGGGCCGAGGAGCAGCATCGCGCCGCCGAGGAGGAGCAGGAAGGTGGCGTCGGCGCCGAGCATCTTGGCGCCCGAGAGCGTCAGCATGATGACGATGCCACGCCGGATGACCGACTGGGAGACCCAGCGCGCCATCCGAGAACCGAGGAACGTGCCCGGCGTGCCGCCGAGGATGAGCGGGATCAGCACCGCCCAGTCGACGCCGTGGTTGAGCACCTGGCCGATCGCGGCGGCCAGGACGAGCGGCACCGCCTGGAGCAGGTCGGTGCCGACCAGCTTGACCGCGGACAGCGTCGGGTAGACCAGCAGCAGCGCGATCATGATGACCGAGCCGGAGCCGACCGAGGTGATGCCGACCAGGAGGCCGCCGAGCGCGCCGATGACGATGGTGAGCAGCGGCTTCAGGCGGGGATCGTCCTCGGGTGCCTCGTTGCCGGCGGCGACCTGGCGCAGCTGAAGGTACATCCGGAACATGTAGGATGCCGCCGCGAACAGCAGGGCCCCGCCGAGGACGAGCTTGAGGAAGTGGTCGGTGTCGCCCGGTGCCAGCTTGTGGACGAAGGTGCCGAGGAACGCGAACGGGACCGAGCCGATGATCAGGTAGGTCGCCAGCCGGATGTTGGGCGAGCCGTGACGCCAGTGGACGGCGGCTCCGACCGACTTGTTGACCGAGGCGGCGACGAGGTCGTTGGCGACCGCGGTCGTCGGGGGCACCCCGAGGAAGATCAGCGCCGGCGTCATCAGGGCGCCACCGCCCATGCCAGTCAGCCCGACGACGATGCCGATACCGAAGCTGACCACGAGCACGCTGAACGCGTCTTGGGTGAGGAGGTCGGCGAACACGGGGCAACTCTCACATAGTCTCGCCCCCATGCCAGCACCCGTGCCGTTCGCCGAGATCATCCGCTCCGACTTCGTCGAGGGACACCACTACGGGTCCGTCGTCTCCCTGGCGGCCGACGGCACCGTGAGCTGGTCGCTCGGTGACGTCGAATCCCCGATCCTGCCGCGCTCCTCCAACAAGCCGGTCCAGGCCCTCGCCATGGTGATCCTCGGTCTCGACCTGCCACCCGACCTGCTCGCCCTCGCCTGCGCCTCCCACTCGGGCGAGGCGTTCCACCAGGAAGGCGTACGCCGCATCCTCGCCACCGTCGGCCTGGACGAGTCCGCGCTCGGCAACATCGAGGACTACCCGTTCGGTGTCGAGGCGCGGGAGGAGGCTCTTCGTCGCGGCGAGCCGAAGACCAGGCTGGCGATGAACTGCTCCGGCAAGCACGCCGCGATGCTCGCCACCTGCGTCGCGGCCGGCTGGCCGCTGGAGGGTTACCTGGACCCGAAGCACCCGCTCCAGGAGGGGATCCAGGAGGTGCTCGAGGCGTGCACCGGCGAGGCTGCGTATGCCACCGTCGACGGCTGCGGGGCACCGGCCCTGTCCACCTCGCTGACCGGGTTGGCGCGGGCGTTCTCGACGATCGGGGCGGCGCTCGACGGCCCGGCCGCGCGGGTCGCCGAGGCGATCCGGTCCCACCCCGAGTACGTCTCGGGCACGACGCGCGACGAGGTCGCGCTGCACCGGGCCGTACCCGGTCTGATCGGCAAGCTGGGTGCCGAGGCGGTCTACGCCGTCGCGCTTCCCGACGGCCGCGCCTGGGCGCTGAAGGCCGACGACGGTGGAGACCGGGTGCGAGCTGTGGTGATGGCCGCCGCGCTGCTGCGGGACGGGGTCGGCGACCTGGACGGGGTCGACGCCGACGCTCTGCGGGCGACCGGGGAAGCGCCGATCCTCGGCGGCGGGCGCCGGGTGGGGGAGGTCCGCGCGCTCCTGTGAGTTGCTAGCGGCCCGCTAGCGAGGCTGCACTCCCTGTTTCAGGCATGTTTCCCCCGGTTGATGAAGCAACTAGTGGGTGATGTGTGTCACTTCGGTTGCCCAGGACTTGTGATTGCTAGCAATTGTTAGCATGCTGGACGCATGGTCAAGAGCAAGGTCACGAGTGCGGTCGGCACGCTCGGCGAGTATCTGAAGGAACAGAGGATCTCGGCCGAGATGTCTCTGCGTCAGCTGGCCGACCAAGCAGGTGTGTCCAACCCTTACCTCAGCCAGATCGAGCGCGGTCTGCGCAAGCCATCGGCTGAGGTCCTCCAGCAGATCGCCAAGGCGCTGCGTATCTCCGCGGAGCAGGTCTATGTCCGTGCCGGGATCCTCAGCCCCGACTCCAACGTCGGAGGGTCGGTGGAGCTCGCCGTGCTCGCCGACCCGAGCCTGACCGAGCGGCAGAAGCACTCGCTGCTCGACGTCTATCACTCGTTCCTTGCTCTCAACAGTCGTGTCACCGACGATGCGCCGGCCGCCGATGAAACCGCTGAACCACATCACGAGGAGAACCCAGATGCCCACGCTGCCCAAGATTGAGACCACCAAGCCGCTCAACGCCGTCGCCGGCGTCGCCGACCTCGCCTACGAGACCGTCAAGAGCTACGCCACCGACCTGCAGAAGAAGGTCGACGACTACCGCTCCGAGGCGACCACCAAGCTGACCGACGCCCGCACCAAGGCGACCGAGAAGGCCACCGCCTACCGGACCCAGGCGACCGAGAAGGCGACCGCTGCCAAGTCCACCGTGAGCGGCTTCGACCCGAAGGCCCTCCCGGCCCTGGCCAAGGAGCAGTACACGGTCCTTCCCGAGAAGCTGAAGACCACCGTCAAGGCCAAGCTCGACGAGACCACCGACTCCGCCACCGGCACCTACGACAAGCTCGCCACCCGCGGTGAGACCTTTGTCGCGAAGCTCAAGAAGGCCGAGGCCGCTGAGGCCCCGGTCGCGGCTCCCAAGGCGGAGGCCCCGAAGGCCGAGGCCCCCAAGGCCGAGGCCGCTCCGGCCGAGGCCGCTCCGGCCGAGAAGCCGGCTCCCGCCAAGAAGGCCCCGGCCAAGAAGACGGCCGCCAAGAAGGCCTGATCCTGGCCCTGAACGCCCGACGGCTCACCGAGGTAACTCGGTGAGCCGTCGCTTATTTCGTGGAGTTCCACGAGGAGAGCGGGCGCTGACCGAGTTACCTCGGTGAGCATCCGCCCGGAGGTCAGCCCCGGGTCGGCGTTGACCGAGTTACCTCGGTGAGCATCCGCCCCGAGGTCAGCCCGGGGTGGGCGTTGACCGAGTTACCTCGGTGAGCATCCGCCCCGAGGTCAGCGCGGGTAGTCGGCACCCGCGGCCTGGCGGGCCTCCCAGGCGGTGGCGACCATGGAACGCAGGTCGTGGCGCATCTCCCAGTCGAGGTCGCGTCGGGCGAGCTCGCCGGTGGCGACGATGCGGGCGGGGTCGCCGGGGCGACGCGGCTTGATGACCGGCTCGAAGTCGATGCCGGTCACCTCGCGGATCGCGTCCATGATCTGTCGCACGGAGGAGCCGTCGCCCGAGCCCAGGTTGTAGACCGGCTCGAGGTCCTTGCCCTCGGCGAGGCGCTTGGCGGCGACGACGTGGGAGTGGGCGAGGTCGGCGACGTGCACGTAGTCACGTACGCAGGTGCCGTCGGGGGTCGGGTAGTCGTCGCCGTTGATCTGCGGGATCTTGCCCTTGGCCAGCGCGTCGAAGACGAGCGGGAAGAGGTTGTGCGGGCTGGTGTCGTAGAGGTCCTTGCTTCCGGAGCCGACGACGTTGAAGTAGCGCAGGCTGGTGTGCGCGAGCCCCTCGGCACGCGCCACGTCGGCGATCAGCCACTCGCCGATCAGCTTCGACTCGCCGTAGGGGCTCTCCGGGTTGGTCGGCGTGGTCTCGGTGACCAGGTCGACGTCGGGGGTGCCGAAGGTCGCGGCGGAGGAGGAGAAGACCAGCTTGTCGACACCGGTGTCCGTCATCGCCTCGAGGAGGTTGGCGGTGCCGGTGACGTTCTGCGCGTACGTGTGCAGCGGCCGCTGCACCGACACGCCCGCGTACTTGAAGCCGGCGAGGTGGATGACCCCTTCGACGCCGTGGTCGGTGATCGTCTGCTCGATCGCGGACTTGTCCAGCAGCGTCGCCTCGACGAAGGCGACGTTGTCGGGCACGAACTTCGCGAAACCCGAGGACAGGTCGTCGATGACGACCGGCTCGATGCTCGCGTCGAGCAGTGCCTGCACGACGTGCGATCCGATGTAGCCCGCGCCTCCGGTAACCAACCAACTCATGCGACGAAGATAGCGGGGTGCCCCGACCGGTTAGGTTTGCGGGGTGAGGCTCTTGCACGGTGACGGCGACCCGACGACCCCCGAAGGCCTGCGTGCCATCTACGCCCCGCCCCGCCTGCCGTGGCTGCGGGCCAACATGGTCAGCTCCCTGGATGGCGCGGCGACCGGCTCCGACGGCCGTTCCGGCACGGTCAACAACGCCATCGACGTCGACGTCTTCCACGTCCTGCGCGATCTCGCCGACGCCGTCCTGGTCGGCGCGGGCACGGCCATCGCCGAGACGTACACCGCCAAGGGGGAGGGGGCGCCGATCGTCGTCGTCTCCCGCCGCGGCCGGGTCCCCGACGAGCTCCGCGGCCGCGAGCCCGGCGCGGTCCGGCTCGCCACGGTGGCCGAGGCGCCCGGCCTGGAGGCCGCGCGTGACGAGCTCGGGGAGGAGTACGTCTATGCCACCGCCACCTCCGAGGTCGACCTGTCGGCGCTCCTCGACCGGCTGCACGAGGAGGGCATGCGGCATCTGCTCTGCGAGGGCGGCCCGAGCCTCCTCGGCTCGCTGCTCGAGGCAGGCGTGGTCGACGAGCTCTGTCATACGATCACGCCCAAGCTCCTCGCCGGCGACGGCCGGCGGATCGTGACCGGGCCACCCACCGACGTACCGGTGTCCTTGGGGTCCCTCATCGAGCAGGACGGCACGCTGCTCGGACGATGGCTCGTAACCACCTGATGTTCACGGTCAGTTTCCGATAACGAAATCTTGAGACCAAGAGTTTTACTCTTGACGGGGTCCGAACCAACCGCTTGACTCACCGATCGTGCCAGGTATGACGGCCGTCACGACCAAGCGACCACGTCAGGCACTCTCGGGAAGACGTCTGCGGGAGTGGCTGATCTTTCTGGCGTTCGTGGCCCCCAATGTCGCGCTGATCGTGGTCTTCACCTATCGACCGCTCTTCCAGAACATCTACTACTCGACGCTCAACTGGACGCTGGGCTCGAAGTTCGCGACCCCGGTCGGACTGGGCAACTACCGCGACTTCTTCACCTCCGGCGAGGCCAGCAAGGTGCTGAGCACGACGGCGATCTTCACCGTCGCGACCGTCGGCCTCACCCTCGCCCTGGGCCTCGGCGTCGCGCTGGCCCTCAACCGCAAGCTTCCGGGCGCGGGGTTCGCGCAGGCGACGGTCTTCGCGCCCTACATCCTGTCCGGCTACGGCGTCGGCCTCGCCTGGCTCTACATCTTCGACCCCAACATCGGCGCGCTCTCCGCGATCCTGCGCGATGTCGGCCTGAACAGCCCGGAGTGGATCAACTCGCCTCCGTGGACGCTGACGATGGTGATCATCGTCTACGTCTGGAAGAACCTCGGCTATGCCGCGGTCATCTACCTCGCCGGCCTGCAGGCGGTGCCGGGCGATGTGCTGGAGGCCGCCGACCTCGACGGCGCCGGCCCGGCGAGGCGGTTCTTCACGGTCACCCTGCCGCTGCTGTCGCCGACCACGTTCTTCCTGATGGTCACCACGATCCTCAACAGCCTGCAGGCCTTCGACCTGCTGATCGCGATGGACAAGCTCGGCCGCGGCGCCCGCACCCTGATCTTCGACGCGTACCTGACCGGCTTCAAGGAGCAGAGCCAGGCGGGCTACTCCGCGATGCTGTCCACGGTGCTCTTCGCGATCCTCGTGGTGCTCACGCTCGTCCAGTTGATCGTCGTGGAGAGGCGGGTCCACTACCGATGACCACTACGGCTTCCTCACGCAGCAGGGTGCGGCTGAGGTCGCAGACCGCCCCCTCTGGCCGGCTGCGGCTGACGCCGCTGACCGTACGCGACTACCTGGTGCTCCTGCTCGCGGCGCTCGTCGTCGTGCTGCCGCTGGGCTACATGATGCTGGCCTCCTTCAAGGGCCCCGGCGACCTGGCGACCACCGACCTGGTCGTCTTCCCCGAGGTCTGGCGGCCGGAGAACTACTCCGAGGCCGCGCAGAAGGTCCCCTTCGGGCGGCTCTTCCTCAACTCCGGCATCGTCACGGTCGTCGGCGCGGGGCTGAAGGTGCTGCTGGCGATCCTGACGGCGTACGGCCTGGTCTTCTGCGAGTTCCCCGGCAAGAAGTACGTCTTCTGGGGCGTGCTCGCCACGATGATGGTGCCGCCACAGGTCACCGCCCTGCCCAACTACGTCTTCATCAGCAGCCTCGGCGGCGAGAACACCTACTGGGGCCTCATCCTGCCGGGGCTCGGCACGGGCTTCGGTACGTTCCTGCTGCGCCAGGCATTCCTGCAGCTGCCCTACGAGGTGATCGAGGCGGCTCACCTCGACGGCGCCGGCCACTGGCGCAGACTGTGGCACTGCGTGGTGCCGATGTCGCTGCCGTCGATCGCGACCGTCGCCCTGGTCAGCGTGGTCTATGAGTGGAACGACTACCTGTGGCCGCTGATCATCATCACCGATCCCGAGATGATGACGTTGCCGCGAGGTCTGACGCTGCTGCAGAACAGCGAGTCCGCGGCCAGCTCGTTCGGCGTCCTGATGGCCGGCACGGTGATGGTGCTGCTGCCGATCCTCGCCGTCTTCGCGTTCCTGCAGCGTCACATCGTCAACGGCTTCACCCAAGGCGGCGTCAAAGGCTGACGTCTCGCCACACAACAGGGAAGGGATGCACCATGAACACTTCGTCCAACCTGCATCGCTCGGGTCTGATCCTGGACCGACGACGGTTCCTCGGCCTCAGCGCCCTGGGCATCTCCGCGGCGGCTCTCTCCGCCTGCGGTGGCGGGCCCTCGACCAGCGGCGGCGGTGGCGGCGCGAGCGCCGTCGAGCAGATCGACTTCAGCGGTGTGAAGCCGGCCAAGGAGGTCACCTTCTGGACCTCCAACCCGGGTGACTCGATCAAGGTCAGCACCGAGATCGTCAACGCCTTCAACGCCTCCCAGTCCGACATCACCGTCAAGCTCGTCACGGCCGGTGCCGACTACGAGGAGATCGCGCAGAAGTTCCAGACCGCCCAGACCGGTGGCGACCTGCCCGACATCATCAACCTGTCGGACGTGTGGTGGTTCCGCTACAAGATGAACGACCAGATCATCCCGCTCGACTCCCTCTTCGAGGCGCTCGAGTTCGACACCGACGACTACGTCGACTCGCTGCTGGGTGACTACCTCTACGACGACGCCCACTGGGCGGTTCCGTGGGCACGCTCGACGCCGCTCTTCTACTACAACAAGGACCACTGGAAGAAGGCCGGACTGTCCGACCAGGGCCCGCAGAGCTGGGAGGAGTTCGGTGACTGGACGACCAAGCTCGCCGACGCCAGCGGCGCGAAGTTCGCCTTCCAGTTCCCGGCCCTGGCGGGCTACGCCGGCTGGACCCTGCAGAACAACCTGTGGGGCTGGGGCAGCGGCTGGTCGAAGGAGGAGTCCTTCGACATCACCTGCAACTCGGCCGAGTCGGTCGAGGCGCTCTCCTTCCTCAAGGACTGGGTCTACCAGGACAAGGTCGCCGGGGTCGCCGGTGTCGACCAGATCCAGGACTTCGCCGCGGGCGTCGCCAGCGCCACCGTGGGCTCGACCGGTGACCTGATCAACGCGATCACCTCGGCGAAGTTCGACGTCGGTGTCGCCCCGCTCCCGGCGGGGCCGGCGGAGACCGAGAAGATCTGCCCGACCGGCGGCTCCGGCGTCGGCATCCCGAAGGACATCAGCCCCGAGCGGCAGCTCGCGGCCGGCACCTTCATCAAGTTCCTCACCGAGCCCGAGCAGGCGATCAAGTTCTCGGAGGCGACCGGCTACGTGCCGATCCGCAAGTCCGCCGATCCCGCGGCGATCCTGCAGAAGACCCCGCAGGCGCAGGTCGCGATCGACCAGCTCCCCAACACCCGCTCGCAGGACTACGCCCGCGTCTTCCTGCCCGGTGGAGACCTGGAGATGGCCAACCACATGGCCTCGATCCTCACCGAGAACAAGGACGTCCAGGCCGAGATGGACAGCCTGAAGACTGCCCTGGAGAAGATCTACACCGACCAGGTCAAGCCGCACATCTGATCCTGCCCCGGCAGGTGACGGGCAGCGCCCGGTGCTCCGAGCAATCGGTCACCGGGCGCTGCCGGGTCGCGCTCGGTCGGCGGGTCAGCGGAAGGCGGGTTTCTCCTTGGCGAGGAAGGCACGGACGCCCTCTTTGAAGTCCTCACCCGTGTAGACCTCCCGGAGAAGATCTTCGTCGCCGTCAGGAGCGGCCTCGACGCGTGTGGAGTAGTCCGCCAGCTGCGACTTGGTGGCCGCGAGAGTGACCGAGGAGAGCCCGAGCACGGAGTCGACGAGCGCGTTGACCTCCTGCTCGAGGGTCTCGGTGACGGCAGTGATCGCGCCGACGGAGTAGGCGCGCTCGGCTCCCACGAGGCGGGCCCCGAGGAGCATCTCCCGGGTGAGCGGCTCTCCGAAAACCGCTGCGCACCGGTAGACGATCGGTGCCGCGAGCGCGTTGCCGAGCGTCTTGGCGATGGGGTAGCCGAAGCGCGAGTGCGGCGTCGCGACACGCAGGTCGCAGTGCGTGGCAACAGCGAGGCCGCCACCGACGCAGACGCCGTCGACGGCGGCGATGGTGACCTGCGGCAGTGCGTACAGCTTGCCGAGAAGCTCTCGAATCCAATCCTCGTACGCCACGGCGTCCTGCTTCAGGAAGTCGGAGATCTCGTTGCCGGCAGCGAAGGCGCGGCCGCCGGCCCCTTGCAGGACCAAGACCTTCACCGACGTGTCCGAGGCCAGCTCATCGCAGAGATCGTGCAGCCCGGCGTACATCGCCTGGGTGAACGCATTGTGCCGTTCGGGCCGCTCGAAGGTCACGTGGACGACACCGGGGCGCCGCTCGATGCGCAGATTCTCAGTCACGCCGCAGCAGCATAGTCGCGGCTCGTCTCACCTCGCCGCGACGTCCATCGGGGCACCGACGGTCATCCGCGTCATGATGACGTACCTGGTGGCGAGGTCGGCGGGCGAGAGCTCGCCACGGGGCCGATACCACTGGGCGACGCCCGTGCACATCGTAACGACCGCGCGGCTCACGTCGCGGGGATACGGGGTGCTGAACACGCCCTGCTCGGTTCCGGTGACGACGACGTCGTCCATCAGACGCTGCTGGCGGTCGCGGGCGGCGATGTGCGTCTCGCGGGCGTCGGCCTGCAGGCTGCGGAGCTCGTTGGCCGCGATGAACGCGAGCTCGGGACGGTGGGCGTGGAAGAGGACCAGGCACTCGGTCAGCAGGTCCAGGCGGCGTACGACATCGTCTCCTGCTTGGGCGAGCGCGGATCGACTCCGCTCCCACAGGTCCGCCATCGCGGTCTCGCAGATGGCCACGAGAAGCGCCTGCTTCGACGCGTAGTGGTGGTAGAGGCCGGGTACGGAGAGTCCTGCTGCGGCGGCGAGCTGGCGAATGGTCGTGCCGTGGTAGCCGTGCTCGATGAACGTCATCAGCGCGGCGTCCAGGATCGGCGGCAGCGGTGGGTGGGAGAAATCCCGCCAGTCGCTGCCAGCCTCGCTGGTCTCGTTCACGGTCCCGCTCAGGCTCATCTGCGTTCCCCTTTCCCGATTGCGAACCATATCCCTCTTGACACCGTGCGTGACGCACACCACAGTAGCACCCGACCGAGCGATCGATCGGTCGGGAAGGAGAGATCCGTGCAGACCGAGAAAGCCCGCCCCGAGTCGAGGTCCGAGTCGTTGGTCGCGGCCTGGCGTGAGCGCGTTGCTGGCCGCCCGAACGGAGTGGCGCTCACCTACTTCGACGGTCGCCTCACCGCGGCCGAGATGGAGGAGGAGTCCGACGCGCTGGCCGTGGCCTTCGCGGGTCTCGGGACCGGGCGCGGTGACCGGGTGGGTGTCTACCTGCAGAACATCCCGCAGTACGCCGTCGTGCTGCTCGCTCTGTGGAAGCTCGGTGCGACGGCGCTGGTCCTGAACCCGATGTACCGGCGCCAGGAGCTGCGCCGACTGGTCGATGACGCCGAGGCGACAGGGTTCGTCTGTGCCGGCGAGGACGTCGCCGAGACGCTCGCGACGCTGGCGGGCAGCAGCGTGAGCTGGACGGTGAGCACCTCGCCGGCGGACTATCAGACCCGTAACGACCCCAGAGTCCTGCCCTCCGTCGGACGCGCTCCAGCTGCCCCCGACGGTGATCTGGTCGCACTGGTCGAGGAGTGCCGTGGCCTACGGCCCGCCGCGATCGACCTGACCCGCGACGACATCGCGCTGCTGACGTACACCTCCGGGACGACCGGTCCACCCAAGGGCGCGATGAACACGCACGGCAACCTGCTCGCCGTCACCTCGACGTACGCCCGCTGGACCGGCATCGAGCCCGGGGATGTCGTGTTCGGGATGGCGCCGCTGTTCCACATCACGGGCGCGGTCGTGAACGCCGCCGTCGCGCTGCTCTCGGACGCGACGTTGGCGCTGGCCGGCCGCTTCCACCCCGAGGTCGCCCTCGAGACATTCGCCGAGCAGGGCGTCACCTCCACGATCGGGTCGATCACGGCGTACAACGCCATCGCGGCGCTGCCGCAGGCGAGCGCCGAGCACTTCGCGACCGCCAAGCGGCTCTACTCCGGGGGAGCGCCCATCCCGCCGGCCACGGTGGAGCGATTCGAGGAGCGCTTCGGGCACTACATCCACAACGGGTACGGCATGACCGAGACCTCCTCGGCCGTGATCGCCGTGCCGCCCGGAGCGCGCGCTCCTGTGCACGGGCCGAGCGGCACCCTGTCCATCGGTGTGCCGCTGCCGGGGATGGAGGCCCGGGTGGTCGACGCCGACGGGAACCCGCTGGCGCCCGGAGAGCAGGGTGAGCTCGAGCTGGCCGGCCCACAGGTGGTGCCCGGCTACTGGCGCCGGCCGGAGGCCACCGAGCATGCGATGCCGCAGGGCCGGCTGCGCACCGGCGACGTCGCCATCATCGACGAGGACGGCTGGGTCTATCTGGTCGACCGGCTCAAGGACCAGATCAACGTCTCCGGCTACAAGGTCTGGCCGCGCGAGGTCGAGGACGCGCTCTACGAGCACGACTCGGTCCGCGAGGCAGCGGTCGTGGGTGAGCCTGACGAGTACCGCGGCGAGAGCGTGGTCGCCTACGTCTCGCTGGTGGCGGGCGCGCAGGTGACGCCCGAGGAGTTGATCGCGTTCGCCCGCGAGCGTCTGGCGGCGTACAAGGCGCCCCGCCGGGTTGTCGTCATCGACGAGCTGCCCAAGACCCAGACCGGGAAGATCCGTCGCAATGTCCTGCGTGACCAGGGAGGAACCCCATGAACGACGCCGCAGCTCTGCCCGCCGAGGTGGAGGACCTGCGCGTACGCACCCGCGCCTTCATCCGCGAGATCGTGATCCCGCGCGAGCCGGCGCCGGGCGAGCGGATGCCGCAAGACGTCCGTGACGAGCTGATGGCCGCGGCCCGCGAGGCCGCGGTGTTCGCGCCGCACGTCCCGGTCGAGTTCGGGGGCCAGGGTGTGCCGCTGCGGCACTGGTCGCCGATCTTCCAGGAGGCCGGCTACTCGCCGATCGGCCCCAGCGTCCTGAACTGTATGGCACCCGACGAGGGCAACGTGCACATGCTGGAGCTGATCGCGACCGAGGAGCAGAAGCGGCGCTACCTCGCTCCGTTGGCCGCCGGCGAGGTGCGGTCGTGCTTCGGCATGACCGAGCCGCACCCGGGCGCCGGGTCCGACCCGGCTGCGCTGCAGACCACCGTGGTTCGCCGCGGCGACCGCTGGGTGATCAACGGCCACAAGCGATTCATCTCCGGTGCGATCGGTGCCGCGTTCTGCATCGTCATGGCTCGCAACGAGGACGGTGGCGCGACCATGCTGCTGGTCGACATGGACAACCCGGGCATCCGTGTCGGGGAGCCCATCCACACGGTCGACCGCTACATCGACGGGGGACACCCGCACGTCTACCTCGAGGACTGCGAGGTCGGCGACGACGCAGTGCTCGGCGAGGTCGGGGAGGGCTTCCGTCACGCCCAGGTGCGGCTCGGGCCCGCGCGGCTCACGCACTGCATGCGCTGGCTGGGACTCGCCCGGCGCTCGCTCGACATCGCCCTCGACCGGGCGGAGACGCGCGAGGTCTTCGGGTCGCGGCTCAACGAGCTCGGGATCTCCCAGAACCTGATCGCCGAGTCGGTCATCGACCTCGAGACGTCCGACGCGATCATCACCAAGACCGCCGGCCTGCTGGAGAGCGATCCGCGGGCAGGGTCCGCGCTGTCCTCGATCGCCAAGGTGCACTGTTCCGAGGCGATCTACCGGGTCATCGACCGTGCCGTGCAGCTGACCGGCGGCGACGGGGTTTCCGACGGGCTGCCGCTCGCGCAGTACCTCAACGAGGTCCGCCCCTTCCGCATCTACGACGGCACCAACGAGACCCACAAGTGGGCGATCTCCCGTCGTGCCTCCGGGCACCGGCGCAAGGAGGTCGCGGCCGGGGAACCCTTCCGTGGCGAAGCGACCGTGCATGCCGAGGAGCCGGCGTGAGCGCCGTCATCGCGACGTGCGCCGAACCCGACGGCGTCGAGGTCGTGCAGCGCCACGAGGACGCCGTGTCGCTGCCGCACCCGCCGCTGCTGGTCCTCGACTCCGTGGCCGCGTTCCTGGACACGCACCACCTCGGTGAGGGACCGGTCGAGTGGCAGCGGATCGGCGACGGGCAGTCGAACGTGACGTACCTGCTCCGCCGTGGGGGCATCGAGATGGTCCTTCGGCGCGGGCCGCGGCCGCCGCTCCCGCGCTCGGCGCACGACATGGTCCGCGAGGCGCGGATCCAGCAGCTGCTCCGCCCCGAGGGTGTTCCGGTGCCGGAGATCCTCGCGGTCTGCGAGGACGAGTCCGTGCTCGGTGTGCCGTTCTACCTCATGGAGGCGCTGGACGGTGAGGTGCTCACCGACCGCGTGCCCGACGCGCTGAACGCCTCGGTCGAGCAGGTCGCCACCTGCCGCGCGCTGGTCGACACCCTCCTCCAGCTGCACGCCATCGACGTCGCCGGCGGCGAGCTGGCGAGACTCGGCCGCCCCGAGGGCTACCTCGAGCGCCAGGTACGCCGCTTCGCCGGTCTGTGGGAGGTCAACTCCCGGCGCAGTCTCCCCGAGGTCGGCGCCCTCGCGGGCTGGCTGGGGTCCAGGGTGCCGCGCACTCAGGGCACCGCGCTCGTCCACGGTGACTACCGGCTCGGCAACCTCATGCTGCACCGGAACGCGCCCGCTCGGGTGCTGGCCGTCCTGGACTGGGAGATGGCGACGCTGGGCGACCCCCTCGCTGACCTCGGCTATCTTACCGCCTCGTGGTCGGAACCGGGCGTTGCGGCCACGCCGCTCCACCTGACGCCGGTGACCGCCGGCCGCGGCTACGTCGCCTCGGCCGAGCTCGCCGAGCGGTACGCCGCAGGCACCGGCCTCGACCTGACCCCGCTGCCCTGGTACCAGGCGCTCGCCTTGTGGAAGGCCGCCATCTTCTGCGAGGCCATGTACACCCGTTGGCTCGCCGGCGAACGCCCCGGCGACGACTACGCCGCCGGTCTCGGGTCCGGCGTGCCGTTGCTGCTTGAGCGGGCCCAGGCGTACGCAGACCTGGCCAGCCGATGACGTTCCGCGCTGTTCGCAGCGCCGCCCCCAACCCCATCCCGAGGAGAGAACGGTGACCCACCAGACCGCCGGCACGACGCCGGCCCAGGCGACGAGCGGCACGCTCCGGTCCAAGCGCAAGTCCATGCTCGCCAGCAGCGTCGGCAACGTCATGGAGTGGTACGAGTGGAGCGCGTACGCCGTGTTCGCACCGTTCATCGCCGCTGCCATGTTCAACAACGCCGACCCGGTCTCGGCCCTGCTCTCGACGTTCGCCGTGTTCGCGGTCGGCTTCCTGATGCGGCCGCTCGGCGGCATCGTGTTCGGCCGGATCGCGGACCGCAAGGGCCGCAAGTTCGTCCTGGTCACGACCATGCTCACCATGGCGACGGGCAGCCTGGTCATCGGGCTGATGCCGACGTACTCCTCGATCGGGGTCGGCGCCTCCGCGATCCTGCTGCTCGCTCGCGTCGCGCAGGGGTTTGCCCATGGTGGTGAGTCGGCGACGGCGAACACCTATATCGCAGAGATCGCGCCGTCCGAGCGACGCGGTCTGTGGGGCAGCATCGTCTTCGCCGCGATCTTCGGCGGCTCGGTCGTGGCCTACACCGTCGGCGGTGTCGTCACCACCGTTCTCTCCGAGAGCGCCGTCGCCGCGTGGGGCTGGCGGATCCCCTTCCTGCTCGGTGCGCTGCTCGCGCTCGCGGCGCTGTGGCTGCGGCGCACGATGGACGAGAGCGATGTCTTCGAGTCCAGTGAGAAGGCGGACGCTGAGGTGGCGCCGTTGCCCCGCGGTCGGGTCGTCCGGGCGATCCTCCTCGTCGTCGCCATGACGTCCGGTATCACCGCCGCGCACTACACCTGGACGTCGTACGTCTCGACCTATGCCATCGGGCAGGGCATGGCTCCCAACACCGCCTACTGGGTGACCGTCGGCGCGCAGCTCTTCGGGCTGGCAGCGCTGCCGTTCTGGGGCAGGCTCTCTGACCGGATCGGGCGTCGGCCGGTCATGATCGGCTTCGCGGTCGTCATGACCGTGCTGCAGCTTCCGCTCACCGCGCTGATCGGGTCTGCCGGATGGACGCTGCTCGTCGCGTCGGGCATCGCCATCGTCGTGATCGCCGCGCCCGGGTCGATCCTGTCCTCGATCATGTCCGAGGCGTTCCCCACTCGGATCCGCACACAGGGGATCGGCTTCGCCTACTCGGTCTCCGTCGCCGTCTTCGGCGGGACCGCGCCCTACCTCAACCAGCTGTTCAACAACCTCGAGATCGGCTGGATGTCGAGCGGCTACATCATGATCCTCTGCGTGTGCACCGGCATCGCCGTGTTCCTCATGCGGGAGACCAAGGGCATCAGGTTGGAGGACGCCCACTGCTGAGCGCTGCCCGAATCCCGTTGACCTGCTGCTCGACAGGGCAGAGACTCGCCCCATGGTTGAGGAGCAGGTCGACGGGATCGAGCACATCGAGTCGGACCGGTTCCGCGACGCGCTGATCCGGCAGAGCGATCTCAGCGGCCTGGAGATCCGGGACTGCTGGTTCGAGGAGCGGGTGAAAATCGTCGACTGCTGGGGCCCCGAGGTCTATCTCGCCGGGGCCATCGGGCGGATCGTGGTCAACGACGTCGACGTGACGGCGTACGTCCAGGCCGAGCTCGATCGGGTCGAGCCCAACCGGGTCCTGGCCCGCGAGGCGCGGACCGCCGACGAGATCCGGGCGGCGTGGACGGCGATCGAGGAGACCTGGGCCGCGACTGTGTCCCGGGTGCGGGAGATGCCCGAGGAGCTGCACCGCCGGCGGGTCGACGACGAGTGGTCGTTCGTCGAGACCTTGCGGCACCTGCTCTACGCCAGCGACAAGTGGCTCGGCAACCCCGTCCTCGAGGAGGATGAGCCCTACCATCCGCTCGGCTTCGGCCCCGGCGGCGATCCTGACGGAGTTCAGGGACTCACCGTCGACGCCGACCCGTCCCTCGACGAGATCCTCGAGCCCCGCCTCGCCCGGATGGACACCATGCGGGCCTACGTCGCGACGGTCACTGATGCGGACCTCGACCGGCTCTGCACCCGCAAGCCGATCGGCAACGACCCCGAGGCCGACTACACCGTGCGCCGCTGTCTGAAGGTCGTGCTCGCGGAGGAGGCCGAGCACCACCGCTATGCCGCGCGTGACCTGGCCGTTCTCACGGCGGGCTGAGGCCGACGATGAAGGTGTTCGGATGGTCCGTGCTGACTCTGGTGTTCCTCGACGAGCTGCTGGCGATGGCTGCCTTCGGCGTATGGGGCTGGCAGCACGATCCGCGCTGGCTGCTGGTCTGGCTGCTGCCCCTGGTGGCGATGTTCGTCTGGTGGGCCTTCGCCTCGCCGAAGGCGCCTCGCGGTGGTCCCGTCGTCCGGCCGGTCGCCAAGGTGATCGTCTTCGGGCTCGCCTCGCTGGCGCTCTGGGAAGCCGGCCGGCCCGAATGGGCGCTCGCCCTGCTGGTCTTCTCGGTCGTCGTCAACGGCCTGGCTCAGCTGCCGGCGATCAGCCGGCTGCCCACCGATGCGCTTCGAGGAGACTCGGCCCGTACCAGGTGATCAGCCGGCCGCTGACCAGCTCGGTCGGCGTCCGCGCGAAGGCCTCCGGGCCGTCCTCGGTGGTGAAGACGTACGGCTCGTCCGGCAGCAGCACGACATCGGCCCCGGCCCCGTCGATCTTGGCCAGGTCGACGTGCGGATAGCGGTCCGCGTGCTCGCCGAAGACGTTCTCCCAGCCCAGCCGCCGCAGCAGGTCTCCGGTGAACGTCCGTGAGCCGACCACCATCCACGGGTCGCGCCAGATCGGCACCGCGACCCGGCGGCTGACCCGAGGGAGCGGCCCGCACCACAGCCGGCGGGCCTCCACGAGCCAGTCCGGGCGGTCCCAGCCGATGCCGTCGAGGAGGCTCTCCATGGACGCGACCGCTTGGGGGACCGTCTCGATGTCCGTGACCCAGACCTGGACGCCCCGATCCCGCAACCGGCGTACGTCCAGCTCCCGGTTCTCCTCCTTGTTGGCCACCACGACGTCCGGCGCCAGCGCCGCGATCGCGGCCAGATCGGGGTTCTTGGTGCCGCGTACCCGCGGCACGTCCAGGCCCACCGGGTGCGTGCACCAGTCCGTGGCGCCGACGACCTGGTCCGCCGCGACCGAGGCGAGCGCCTCGGTCAGCGACGGGACCAGCGAGACCACCCGTGTCGCTGGCCGCGGCCCGTCGTATCGAGTGCCTAGGTCGTCCATATCTCTCCTCCGCTGGTCGAGCCGCCGGCTCCGCTGGCGCTCCGCCCGGCTCGACCAGCGGGAACGCCTCACACGTTGCGCCGGTACTGCCCCCCGACCTCGAAGAACGCCTCGGTGACCTGCCCGAGCGAGCAGACCCGAGCCGCGTCCATGAGCGCCGCGAAGACGTTCTCGTCGGAGGTGGCGGCCTGCTTGAGGCGTACGATCGCGGCTTCCGCCTCGGTCGCGTGGGCGGCCTGGAAGGCGTGGACGCGGTCGAGCTGGGACTTCTTCTCGGTCTCGGTCGCACGGGCGAGCTCGACGGGGCCGGCCGGCTCGCCGTTGGTGTCGCGTACGAAGGTGTTGACCCCGACGATCGGCAGGGTGCCGTCGTGCTTGCGGTGCTCGTAGAGCATCGACTCGTCCTGGATCTTGCCGCGCTGGTAGCCGGTCTCCATCGCGCCGAGCACACCGCCGCGCTCGGAGATGCGGTCGAACTCCTTCAGCACGGCCTCCTCGACGAGGTCGGTGAGCTCGTCGATGATGAAGGAGCCCTGGAGCGGGTTCTCGTTGAACGCCAGGCCCCACTCGCGGTTGATGATCAGCTGGATCGCCAGCGCGCGCCGCACCGACTCCTCGGACGGGGTGGTCACGGCCTCGTCGAAGGCGTTGGTGTGCAGCGACTGGGCGTTGTCGTAGATCGCGATCAGCGCCTGCAGCGTCGTGCGGATGTCGTTGAAGTCCATCTCCTGCGCGTGCAGGGACCGGCCGCTCGTCTGGATGTGGTACTTCAGCTTCTGGGCGCGCTCCGAGGCGCCGTAGCGGTCCCGCATCGCGATCGCCCAGATCCGGCGGGCGACGCGGCCGATGACGGAGTACTCCGGGTCCATCCCGTTGGAGAAGAAGAAGGACAGGTTGGGCGCGAAGTCGTCGATGTCCATGCCGCGCGCCAGGTAGGACTCCACGTAGGTGAAGCCGTTGGCGAGGGTGAAGGCGAGCTGGGAGATCGGGTTCGCCCCGGCCTCGGCGATGTGGTAGCCGGAGATGCTCACCGAGTAGAAGTTGCGCACCCCGTTCTCGATGAACCACTCCTGGATGTCGGCCATGCAGCGCAGGCTGAACTCCGTGGAGAACAGGCAGGTGTTCTGGCCCTGGTCCTCCTTGAGGATGTCGGCCTGCACCGTGCCGCGCACCGTCTGCAGCGCCTTGACCGGGTCGACGCCGCGCTCGCGCGCCTGGTCGATGACGGTGTTGAGGAAGAAGGCCAGGATCGTCGGCGCCGGCCCGTTGATGGTCATCGACACCGAGGTCGTCGGGGCCAGCAGGTCGAAGCCGTCGTAGAGGGCCTTCATGTCGTCCAGCGTGGCCACCGAGACACCGGAGGTGCCGACCTTGCCGTAGATGTCGGGGCGTACGTCGGGATCGCGGCCGTAGAGCGTGACCGAGTCGAACGCGGTCGAGAGCCGGGTCGCCGGCTGGCCCTCGGAGAGCAGCTTGAAGCGGCGGTTGGTGCGGAACGGGTCGCCCTCGCCGGCGAACATCCGCGCCGGGTCCTCGTTGGCCCGCTTGTAGGGGAAGACGCCCGCGGTGAACGGGAAGAACCCGGGCAGGTTCTCGTTGCGCAGGAACCGGGTCAGCTCGCCGCGGTCGGTGTAGCGAGGCGTCGCCACCCGGGGGATGTAGTTGCCCGCCAGCGACGTGCGGCCACTCTCGTCGGCAGCGTACGTCTCCTTGGTCTCCTCCCACGAGGAGAGCTGTTTCCGCAGGTCATCGGGGATCTCGTCGGCGGGGGACTCGAGCTCGGGGTGGTCCGCGGCCACGATCTCGTAGGCCTGCTCCTTCCGCGCCGCGGCGACGAGCTCCACGGTGCGCGCGTGGTAGTCACGTACGTCGCTGGCGATCTCGGCCAGGTAGCGGACCCGCTTCTCGGGGATGATCGGGTGCAGCCCCGTGGAGTGGCGGGTCTCGACGCGCGGGAGGACACCCTCACCGACCGCCAGCCCCGCCTCGGCGAGGAGTCCGCGCAGATGCTGGTAGAGCGCGGTGACGCCGTCGTCGTCGAAGGCGGCGGCCGAGGTGCCGAAGACCGGCATGTCGTCGGGCGAGGAGGTGAACGCCTCGCGGTTGCGGACGAGCTGGCGGGACACGTCGCGCAGCGCGTCCTCGGCTCCGCGGCGCTCGAACTTGTTGATCGCCACCACGTCGGCGAAGTCGAGCATGTCGATCTTCTCCAGCTGGCTCGCGGCGCCGAACTCAGGAGTCATGACG
This sequence comes from Nocardioides sp. NPDC047086, assembly GCF_040643685.1. Taxonomy (NCBI): domain Bacteria; kingdom Bacillati; phylum Actinomycetota; class Actinomycetes; order Propionibacteriales; family Nocardioidaceae; genus Nocardioides; species Nocardioides sp. NPDC047086. The sequence continues at coordinate 101,167 of NZ_JBEYUV010000002.1, read as the reverse complement.
TAGAGCGAGACATCGACGAAGTCGCTGATCCCGGTGTCGCCCTGGCCGATGCCGGGGGTCTCGACGATCACGAGGTCGACGGCGGATTTCATCACCGACAGGATGTCTTCGAAGTGCTCGGGCACCTCGTGGCCGCCGCGGGTGGCGAGGGAGCGGTAGAACGTCGAGGAGGGGCCGCCGTCGGTGATGGGCGCGAGCGAGTTCATCCGGATCCGGTCGCCCAGCAGCGCGCCGCCGCCGCGGCGCCGAGACGGGTCGATGGCGAGGATGCCGATCCGGATCTTGTCCTCCTGGTCGGTGCGCAACCGCCGGACCAGCTCGTCGGTGAGCGAGGACTTGCCGGAGCCGCCGGTGCCGGTGATGCCCAGGACGACCGCCCGCTCGGCCTCACGCAGCGGGTCCGCGATCTCGGCCGGCAGCCGCCCCTGCTCGGCCGCGGTGATGGACCGCGTGAAGGAGAGAGGGCAACCGCCGAGCACGTCTTCGGCAGCGAAGTCGAAGGTGGGCCACAGGTCGCGGTCGATGTCGCGTACGACCGAGTTGATCATCCCCGGCAGCCCCAGCCGCTGGCCGTCCTCGGGGGAGAAGATCTTGACGCCGGAATTGGCCAGCCGCTCGATCTCGTAAGGAACGATGACCCCGCCACCCCCGCCGACGACCTTGACGTGCCCGGCGCCACGCTCCTTGAGCGCGCGGACCAGATACTCGAAGAACTCCACGTGCCCGCCCTGGTAGGACGAGACCGCGACGCAGTGGGCGTCCTCCTGCAGGGCCGCGTCGGCGATCTCGGTCACCGAGCGGTTGTGGCCGAGGTGGATCACCTCGCACCCCTGGGCCTGGAAGATCCGGCGCATGATGTTGATCGCGGCGTCGTGACCGTCGAACAGGCTGCTCGCGGTCACGATCCGCACATGGTGCTGGGGGATGTGGAGGTCAGACATCGGCGGGTGCTCCCAGGGAATAGTTGGACGTCTAAGTATTTCTAGGATAGGTCGTCCATCACCTACGCGCCAGTACGCGACGGTGAAGTCTCAGCCGACGGTGTCCCCGGAGGCCGCGCGGACCTGCGTGAGCAGCGCCGTCAGGTCGTGCACGCCCTCGATCCCGGGCTTCTCGAAGACCTCGGTGTTGAGCGAGACCGTGGCCGCCTCGACCGCATCCCTGCCGGCGTCGGTGATGGCGGCGAGGACCACGCGGCCGTCGTCGGCGGTGCGGCTGCGGCGTACGAAGCCCTGCTTCTCCAGGCGAGCGACGGCGCTGGTCACCGAGGCCGGGTGGACCTGGAGTCGGGAGCCGAGCTTGGCCATCGGGAGTTGGCCGTCCTGGGTGAAGGAGAGGAGGCGGAGCACCTCGTAGCGGGCGAAGGAGAGGTCGTGGGGTCGCAGCGCGGCGTCGACGCGCTCCATGACGAGCTGGTGTACGCGCACGAGCGAGGTCACCAGCGCCATCCCGTCGGCGGCGTCGGCCCAGCCGTGCGCGATCCACTGCCGTTTCGCCTCGCGGATCGGATCCATGCGGGCCAGCATCACACAGATGTCTTTACGACATGATCACGACGGCGCGCCGAATGTTCCGAGCAGGTTGAGAATCACCGCCACGCCGATGACGGTCGCGATCACCGAGAGCGTTACGACCAGCCCGACCGCGACGGAGAAGCCCGCACCCTCGTGCCGCGCTCCGCGCTGCTGAAGTGCGTAGAGCCGGGCGACGCTGGTGATCAGCGTGCGCCCCTCCTCGGCGTCGAAACGGTACTGGTCCGTGTCGGGGACCGCCTCCGGGTCGTGCACGGTCCACACGCCCTGGTCGGTCTGCTCGTCATCGGCCTCGATGCGGCGTACGCCGGTCTTCTGCGTGTGGGGCACGTCGCCGAACCAGACGAGGCTGCGGGTGTCCTCGATGATCGCGTACGAGGAGCGGGTCGGCATCGAGACGTGGTAGGTGAAGACCCAGTGCAGCTTGGCGGCCACCAGGGTGGCGTGCCAGCGCTCGTCGGCCAGGTCGAGCTCCACGTCGAAGCCGCGCGCGGTCTCGGTCGCCTTGTAGGGAGTTCCGTCGCACACGCGCGCGACATGGTCGAAGAAGGGCCTCGCATGAGGGGACACGATTCAACAGGCTATCTGGTCCAGGGACTCTAGGGGACTACTCCGCGGCGTTGGGCGGCACGTCGATCTTGAAGTGGACCCGGCCACCGTCGACGTCGTCGACGGTGATGATCGCGTCGTACTTCTCGCCCTCGGAGGTGAGCACGCAGGTCATCTCCGTGCCGATCTTGCCCTCGAGGTCGCCGGGGCAGTCGAGGCCCTCGGGGGTGACACCGATGGCGTTGGTGAGCTGCTCGGTCGCGATCCGCTCGACGGTCTTCTCCTGCACGTAGTCCTCGCTCGAGCCGCAGGCCGTCAGCGCGAGCGGCAGCGCCAGCAGGGTCGCGCCGGTCATGGCGCCCGAGAAGGCGCGGATGCGTGTCATGGGCTCAGCCTAGGGGTAGGCAAAGACCAGGCAGACGTACGCCGCACCAGCTCGGGCGCCGGGGGCGGTCAGCCCACCGGGGTGAAGTCGCGCGCCCCGATGAACGTGGGCCGTGGGCTCGAGGCCGAGAACGGCTCGACCGCGGTGTTCTCCACGCTGTTGAACACCAGGAAGACGTTCGAGCGCGGGTACGGCGTGATGTTGCCGTTGGAGCCGTGCATGCAGTTGCAGTCGAACATGACCGCACTGCCGGCAGCGCCGGCCAGGACGTCGATCCCGTAGGCGTCCGCCATCTTCGCGACCGTCTCCTGGTCGGGGGTGCCCGCACCCTGCATCACCAGCGAGGACTTGTAGTTGTCCTCAGGAGTGGCGCCGCCGCACGAGACGTACGTCCGGTGCGTGCCGGGCATGATCATCAGCGGCCCGTTGAAGGAGTGGTTGTCGGTCAGCGAGATGGAGATGCTGGCGGTCCGCATCCGGGGCAGGCCGTCCTCGGCGTGCCAGGTCTCGAAGTCGGAGTGCCAGTAGAAGTCACCGCCGCCGAAGCCGGGTTTGAAGTTGATCCGGCTCTGGTGGATGTAGACGTCCGAGCCCAGGACCTGCCTGGCCCGGCCGGCCACGCGGGGGTCGGCCGCCAGTCGGGCGATGAGGTCGCTGGTCCGGTGCACCTCGAAGATCGAGCGAACCTCCTGCGAGGCGGGTTCGATGATGGTGCGCTCGTCGGCCCGGGTGGCCGGGTCGTTGCTGAGCCGGTGCAGCTCGGCACGCAGCTCCGCGACCTCCTCGGGCGTGATCAGGTCGGGGACGGTCAGGTAGCCGCGCTCGTCGTAGGAGTCGAGCGCCTGCTGGTCCATCGGCCCGTCGGCCGCGGTGCCCCAGACGACCTCGTCCTGGCGGGGGAGCGTGCTGAAGCCCTCTTCGAGACGGGTGGGGTACACGTCCTCGACGTGTTCGATTGCAGCGGTCATGCAGGTACCTCCTCGGTCGGGTTGCTGGCGTCGGGCTCGGTGAGGAGCGGGTAGACGCCGTCGTCGTCGTGCACCTCGCGGCCCGTGACGGGCGGGTTGAAGGTGCAGATCAGACGCAGGTCGGTCGTGGCGGTGACGGTGTGCTTGTCGTGCTTGTCGAGCAGGTAGCACATCCCGTCGCGGATCTCGTACGTCTCTCCGGTCTCGCGGTCGAGGAGCTCGCCCTCGCCGGCGACGCAGTAGACGCACTCGATGTGGTTGGCGTACCAGAACTCGTTCGTCGTGCCGGCGGGGATGTTGGTCTCGTGGAAGGAGAAGCCGACCCCCTCGCGGGCCAGGACGATCCGGCGGCTGCGCCAGGTCCCGTGCTCGGACTCGACGCGTACGTCTCGGTCCGTGTCGTCGAGGTCTTCCAGATAGGTGACGCGCATGTTCTCTCCGTTTCGGGTGTCGGGGTGGTCAGACCGGGGTGCCGTCACCGAGGACGGATGCGGTGGCCTCCTCGAGGACGGCGAGACCGCGGGCGAGCTCCTCGGAGGTGACGGTCAGCGGTGGCATCGTCTTGAGCACCTCGTCCTCGGGCCCGGAGGTCTCGACCAGCAGGCCGCGCTCGTACGCCGCCGCCGCGATCTTCCCGGCCGCGCTGGCGTCCGGGAAGGCGATGCCGGTCAGGAGTCCGCGACCGCGGACGGTCGCACCGTCGTGCCGATCGGCGACTTTCTTCAGCCCCCTGCGCAGCTCGTCGGCCCGCGCCTGGACCTCCTTCTGGAAGGAGTCGTCGGCCCAGTACGTCTCCAAGGCGACCCGGGCGGTGACGAAAGCGAGGTTGTGGCCGCGGAAGGTGCCGTTGTGCTCGCCGGGCTCGAACTGGTCCAGCTCGGGCCGGATCAGGGTCAGCGCCATCGGCAGGCCGAAGCCGGAGATCGACTTCGACAGGCAGACGATGTCGGGGGTGAACCCGGCCTCCTCGAAGCTGAAGAAGGTGCCGGTCCGGCCGCAGCCGGCCTGCACGTCGTCGACGATCAGGATGATGTCGTACTCGCGGCACAGGTCCGAGAGCGCCTTGAGCCACTCCAGCCGGGCGGCGTTGAGACCGCCCTCGCCCTGGACGGACTCCACGATGATCGCGGCCGGCTTGTCCACGCCGGAGCCGCTGTCCTGGAGCACCCGCTCCAGCCACATGAAGTCGTCGACGGCACCGTTGAAGTAGTCGTCGTACGGGATCTTCGAGCTGTTGGTCAGCGGGATGCCCGCGCCCTTGCGCTTCATCGAGTTGCCGGTCACGGCCAGCGAGCCGAGGGTCATCCCGTGGAACGCGTTGGTGAAGGACAGCACGTGCTGGCGTCCGGTCGCCTTGCGGGCCAGCTTGAGCGCGGCCTCGACGGAGTTGGTCCCGGTCGGGCCCGGGAACATCACCTTGTAGTCGAGGTTGCGCGGCTCGAGGATCAGGTCCGAGAAGGCCTGCAGGAAGTCCCGCTTGGCGCTGGTGTGCATGTCCAGCGAGTGCACGATGCGGCCCTCGCGCAGATAGTCGAGCAGCGGGTCGAGCAGCGCGGGGTTGTTGTGCCCGTAGTTGAGCGCGCCGGCCCCGGCGAAGAAGTCGAGGAACTCCCTCCCGTCCTCGCTGGTGAGGGTGGAGCCCTGGGAGTGGGTCATCACGGCCGGCCAGCTGCGGCAGTAGCTGCGGACCTGCGACTCGAGGGAGTCGAAGATCGCGGTAGCGGGTTCGGTGGTCGTTGTCATGGACATGACACCTCCGTGTGTCGTCGATCCCGAGCGTGTGGGCTCGGGTCGTGCGGTCGAGAACGGGCCGATGCGGAACAGCAGCTCCGGGTCGTGCCCGTCGGGGAACATCTCGGCCTCGAAGAGCGGCGTACGCTCGATCGGGGCGCTGCGTGCGTTCGCGAACGAGGTGAACAGCGCGATGGAGGCGCTGTTGTCCGCGGTGATCGTCGTCTCCAGGCGGCGTACTGCCGGGTCGCCGGAGAGTCTGTCGACGAGCTCGTCCAGCATGCGGCGGGCCAGACCCTGGCCGCGGTGCCGCTCGTCGACGGCGACCTGCCAGATCATCAGGGTCTCCGGCTCGTCCGGCCGGCGGTAGCCGATGACGAATCCTCCTGGATCGTCATCGACGGTCGCGACGATCGATGTCGCCGCGAAGTCGCGCGCCCACAGCAGGTAGGCGTACGAGGTGTTGACGTCGAGTACCCGAGATTCCCGTGCCATCCGCCACAGATGCTGACCGTCCTCGAGGTCCGGTGAGCGGAAGTCGACTCGGGAAGCCGACTTCTGGCGGGGCACGCTGCCAGTCGAATTGCGATGTGGCATCGCCACACGACGCTAACAGGGTGAGGGACGTATGGCCCGGGAGGAGTCCGCACTCCGATATGCGGGCGGACGCTGTGCACGTCGGTGGCGATCGTTGTGTGCGGGGGTGTGCTCTAGTGTGCGTCGGGGGCTGCGGCGCCCCGTCGACGACCCGATCGAGAGGATGATCATGGCCACGCTTCAGGGCTTGGATCGCGCGTTGGCGGCGCTGGACTTCGTCTCCCAGAACCCGGCCGGCGTGACGGTGGCCGACGTCGCCGCTCATCTCGGCGTCGACCGCGCGATCGCATATCGCATCGTCGCCACGCTGGAGGCGCGCGCCCTCGTCACGCAGGGGCGTGGCAAGCGGCTGCGTCTCGGCGCCGGCGTGATCGCGCTGGCGGGCCGCTTCTCGTCCCAGCTGATCCAGGCGGCCGAGCCTTCCCTGCAGGATCTCGCCGACAGGGTCGGGGCCCCGGCGTTCCTGACGGTCGCCCACGGCGAGGACGAGTGCGTCCCGGTGCTCGAGGCCGACCCGAAGGTGGGCCAGGGGCCGGTGCGGGTCGGCTACCGGATCGGCCTCCGCTACCCGCTGGACAAGGGGGCGAGCGGGATCGCGATCCTGGCGCTCGCTGAGCCGTCCCCGGGGGACTCGCCGGCGGTCCGGGAGGCGCGTGAGCTCGGCTACAGCCACACCGCGGGCGAGCTGCAGCGCGGCGCGGTCGGCATCGCTGTCGGGTTCGAGGCTCCCGGGCCGCTGCGGGCGTCGGTCGGCATCGTCACCATGGACGAGCTCGACCCGAACGAGGTCGGTCCGCTGGTGGGTGCCATCGCTCGGCGGCTGGCACAGCTCAGCTCGCACTGAGCCGGCTCGCTCTTGACGTGCCGTGCGGCATCGTCTTACGTTTGCGCTTAGAGCGCACATAATTGTGCGTTGAACGCACAAGGAGAGCCCCCATGCCGTACTACCACTCCGCTGGTGCCGTTCCGCCCAAGCGGCACACGCAGCACCGCGACGAAGCCGGGAACCTCTACTTCGAGGAGCTGATGGGGGAGGAGGGCTTCTCCTCCGACTCCTCGCTGCTCTACCACCGGAACATCCCCTCGGCCGTGCGCGAGTACCGCACCTGGGAGCTGAACGACCAGTCCCTCGTGCCCAACCACCCGCTCATCCCGCGACACCTGTCGACGCACAAGCTCTTCGCGGAGGGTGCGACCGGCATCGACGCGGTGACCGGCCGCCGCCTGCTGCTCGGCAACGATGACGTCCGGCTGGCGTACGTCGTCGCGGACTCGACGAGCCCCTACTACCGCAACGCGCTCGGGGACGAGTGCCTCTACGTCGAGGACGGCGCCGGACGGGTCGAGACCGTCTTCGGCGACCTCGAGGTGGCGGACGGCGACTACGTGATCATTCCGCGCGCGACGACCTACCGGGTCGTTCCCGACGGTGTGCTGCGCATCTACGCGATCGAGGCCAGTTCGCACATCGGGCCGGCCCGGAACTACCTGTCGAAGCACGGTCAGCTGCTCGAGCACGCCCCCTACTGCGAGCGCGACCTTCGGCTGCCCGAGGGGCCGAGGATCGGCGAGGGCGAGGGCGAGGACGTCGAGGTCTACATCAAGCACCGCGGGCCGGACGGGATCGCCGGCAGCGTCCATGTGCTGCCCCACCACCCGTTCGACGTCGTCGGCTGGGACGGGTGCCTCTACCCGTACGTGTTCAACATCAGGGACTTCGAGCCGATCACCGGCAGGATCCACCAGCCGCCGCCGGTGCACCAGGTCTTCGAGGGCAACAACTTCGTCATCTGCAACTTCGTGCCGCGCAAGGTCGACTACCACCCGCTCGCGATCCCCGTGCCCTACTACCACTCCAACGTCGACTCCGACGAGGTGATGTTCTACTGCGGCGGCGACTACGAGGCCCGCAAGGGATCCGGCATCGGCCAGGGCTCGATCTCGCTGCACCCGGGTGGTCATCCGCACGGCCCGCAGCCGGGCGCGTACGAGCGCAGCATCGGTGCGGAGTTCTTCGACGAGCTCGCCGTCATGGTCGACACCTTCCGCCCGTTGCTGCTCGGCGAGGCGGGCCGCTCGACCGACGACGGCCAGTACGCCTACTCCTGGGTGCGCAACCGATGAGGATCCTGGCCGAGCTGCTCGATGACGCTGCCGTCTTCCCGCCGGGGAACGCGTCGATCGAGGAAGCCGTCGCCGGACACGTACGTCACCTGCGGTCGGTCCATGCCTGCCTGGTCGGGCCGCTCGTCCTGGCCGCCAAGGACCTCGGCGAGCTCGAGGTCGTCCTGGGAGATCGACCGGGGCACTCCGTGAACCTCACCCTGACCGTTCCGCTGCCGGGGCTCGTCCCGGCGACCGCCGTCGCACGAGCGATCCGGTCCGTACGCCTCGTCGGACTCGAGGTGGCGCTTCCGGACGGGACCTCCGCCGCGGAGGCCCTGGCGGCGCTCGACGCCGCGGACCTCGATTCCGACCTGACCACGTACGTCGAGGTGCCCCGGGACGCTCGCCGTGCCGACGTCCTCGCAGCGCTGGCGGGCACCCGATACCGGGCGAAGCTCCGCACCGGTGGCGTCCGGGCGGACCTCTACCCCGACGAGACGGAACTGGCCGCGGCGATCAGGTCCGCGGTCGCCCTCGATGTGCCGTTCAAGGCGACCGCAGGCCTGCACCACGCGGTGCGCAACACGGATCCCGCGACGGGTTTCGAGCAGCACGGCTTCCTCAACGTCCTGGTGGCGACCGCTCGCGCGCGCAACGGCGCCGACGAGGCCGAGGTCGTAGAGCTGCTCGCCGAGCGGGACGGAGGCCGTCTCGTCGAGCAGGTCCGAGTGCTCGATCCCTCGGTGCGGGATGCCTTCTGCTCCTTCGGCACCTGCTCCGTCGACGAGCCCATCACCGAGCTGGTCGATCTCGGCCTGCTCGACCCCCGATACATGAAGGATCTCGCGTGACCAGAATCAGCGTCCCCGAAGGCTCGCTCTTCGGCCTGGCCAACCTCCCCTACGGGGTCTACTCCGTCCCCGGCCAGGACCCGCGGGTCGGGGTCCGTCTGGGCGAGCACGTGGTCGACCTGGCTCTCCTGCTCGGTGACGACGTCTTCGCCGCCGGCAGCCTCAACCCGTTCATGGCGCAGGGCCATGAACGGTGGGTCGAGGTGCGCGCATCGATCACCGAGAGGATCCAGGGTGAGGTGCCCGACGAGGCCGTGCACGATCTGCGGGACGTCACGCTCCACCTCCCGTTCGAGGTCGCCGACTACGTCGATTTCTACGCCTCCGAGCACCACGCCGCCAACCTCGGCCGACTGTTCCGCCCGCAGGTCGCCGAGCCGCTGATGCCGAACTGGAAGCACCTGCCGGTCGGATATCACGGCAGGTCCTCGTCCATCGTGGTCTCGGGAACAGACATCGTCCGCCCCTCGGGTCAGCGGAAGGGTCCCGACGACGAGGTGCCGGTCTTCGGTCCCTCCGTCCGGCTCGACATCGAGGCCGAGCTGGGCTTCGTCGTCGGCACCGGGAGCGCGATGGGCACCAGCATCGCGGCCGGCGACGCCGAGCGACACATCTTCGGCGTGGTGCTGTTCAACGACTGGTCCGCGCGCGACATCCAGGCATGGGAGTACGTCCCGCTCGGCCCGAACCTCGGCAAGTCCTTCGGGTCGACCGTCTCGGCCTGGGTCGTCCCGCTTCTCGCGCTGGAGCCCGCCCAGGTCCCGACGCCCGCACAGGAGCCCGCTGTCCTTCCCTACCTGCAGATGCAGAGTCCCTGGGGGCTGGACATCGAGCTCGAGGTGGTCTGGAACGGGCAGGTCGTGTCCCGGCCGCCGTACGCCGCCATGTACTGGTCACCCGCGCAGATGCTCGCCCACCAGACCGTCAACGGTGCGCCCAGCCGGACCGGTGACCTGTTCGCCTCCGGGACCATCTCCGGCCCGGGCAAGGACCAGCGCGGCGCGTTCATCGAGCTGACCTGGGGCGGCGCCGAGCCGGTCGAGGTCAACGGCGCCCCACGTACGTTCCTGGAGGATGGCGACGAGATCGTGCTCCTCGCCACCGCGCCCGGTGCCGACGGCACCCGGATCGGGTTCGGGGAGGCACGCGGCCGCATCGTGGGCAAGGGCTGACCGAACCCGATCAGGCAGACGTACGCCGCACCAGCTCGGGCTCGAAGACGACCCGACGCGGGATGGTGGTGGTGCCGTCGAGCTGGGCGAGGAGGAGCCGGGCGGCCTCCTCGGCCATGTCGCCGATCGGGTTCTTGACCGTGGTGAGCGGGGGAGTGGTGCGCTCGGCGATGCCGAGGTCGTCGTAGCCGACGACCGCGACGTCGTCGGGGACGCGGCGGCCGGCACGGTCGAGGGCGCGGAGCGCGCCCGCGGCCATCAGGTCGGAGGCGACCATGAGACCGTCGATGTCTGGATGGCTGCCCAGCAGGATCTCGCAAGCGGCCTCGCCGCCGTCCTCGGTGAAGTCGCCCTCGACGACCGCGTCGGCGGCGAGGCCGGCAGCGTCCAGGGCGGCCCGCCAGCCGGCCACGCGGTCGGCGCCGGCGCTCATGTCGGCGGGGCCGGTGATGGTGCCGATCCGGCGGCAGCCGCGGTCGATGAGCACCTGGGTGACCTCGCGGGCGCCGGCGAAGTTGTCGGTGTCGGCGTAGGAGACCCGGTGGGCGCCGGTCCACGGACGGCCGACGAAGGCCGCCGGCAGACCGAGGTCGGCGACATGGTCGGCGAGCAGGTCGCTGCGGTGGGAGGAGACGACGATGGCGCCGTCGATGTGGCCACCGCGCAGGTAGCGCAGCATCCGCTCCTCCTCCTCACCCGGACGCGCGATCAGGAGGACCACCTGCAGGTCGCGGGCCGAGAGGGCCCGGGTGACGATGCGCAGCGTACGTGCGAAGAACGGGTCGGCGAAGACCCGCTCGTCGGCCTCGGGGATGACCATGGCGACCGAGTCGGTGCGCCGGGTCACCAGCGACCGCGCCGCCGGGTTGGGGGTGTAGCCGAGGGTGCGGACCGCCTCGGCGACGGCCTCGGCCGCCTTCGCCGAGACGCGCGAGCCGCCGTTGATCGCGCGCGACGCGGTCGCCCGGCTGACACCAGCCAGCCGGGCGACCTCGTCGAGGGTGGGCATGTTCACGCGCGCGCCGGAACCCGGTTGTTCGCTGCGACATCGGCGAACCAGAGGCCGCTGTCCTTCGGCGTACGCACCTGGGTCTCGAAGTCCACGTGCACGATCCCGAACCGGTGCGCGTAGCCGTAGCTCCACTCGAAGTTGTCGAGCAGGGACCAGGCGAAGTAGCCCTGTACGTCCGCACCCTGCTCGATCGCGTCGAGGGTGGCGCGCAGGTGCTGGTCGATGTAGTCGAGCCGGGCGGTGTCGTGCACTGCCCCGTCCTCGACCACGTCGTCATAGTAGGCGCCGTTCTCGGTGATGTAGATGGGCGGGGCGCCGTACTCGTCGCTGAGCCGGGTCAGCAGCCGGGTCAGCCAGACCGGGTCGATCTCCCAGTCGCGGGCGGTCGTGGGGCGACCGGTGCGCGGGGTGACGAACTCGGCGCCGGGGTAGGGGTTTCCCCGCGGCAGGTCGGAGTGCACGAGCCGACTGCCCAGCACCTGGTCGGGGTCGATCTCGAACGGCTCCGCCGCGATGGCGTTGCCGAAGTAGAAGTTGATCCCGAGCACGTCGAGCGGTGCGGAGATGACCTCCAGGTCGCCCTCGAGCACCCGGTCCTGCCACGGCCGGCCCTGGAAGGTGAGCCCCTCGGTGTCGGCGGCCAGGTCGTCGGCGTACTTGCCGCGGAACAGGGGCTCGAAGAACACCCGGTTGTGCAGGCCGTCGATCCGCCGGGTCATGTCGACGTCCTCGGGGCGGTCGGCGTCGTAGGGGTCGACGACCGTCGGGTTGAGGGTGATGCCGAGCGACTTGCCGTTCTCCGGCGTCGCGCCCCGGCTGCGCAGCTCGTTGACCACGAGGCCGTGCCCGAGCATGAGGTGGTGGGCCGCGACGATGCCGGCCACGCCCTCCTGGCGACCCGGCGCGTGCTGGCCGCCGGAGTAGCCGAGGAACGCCGAGCACCACGGCTCGTTCAGCGTCGTCCAGTGGTCGACGCGGTCGGAGAGTGCGTCGTAGACGGTCGTGGCGTACTCCACGAACCGGTAGGCGGTGTCCCGGCTGGTCCAGCCACCCTGGTCCTCCAGCGCCTGCGGCAGGTCCCAGTGGTAGAGCGTGACCCACGGCGCGATCTCGGCCTCGAGCAGCTCGTCCACGAGCCGGCTGTAGAAGTCGAGCCCGGCCTGGTTGACCTTCCCACCATCGGGACGGATCCGGGGCCACGCCGTCGAGAACCGGTACGAGGCCAGGTTGAGGCGCTTCATCAGCGCGACGTCTTCGGGGACCCGGTGGTAGTGGTCGCAGGCCACCTCGCCGGTGTCGCCGTTGAGGATCGCCCCCGGCACCTTGGAGAAGGTGTCCCAGTTGCTGGGCGTACGTCCGTCCTCGTCGATGGCTCCCTCGATCTGGTAGGACGCGGTGGCCGCGCCCCAGAGGAAGTTGTCGGGGAACGTGCGGCCCGGGTAGGTCGGGGTGGTCATCCTTTGACGGCTCCTTGCATGATGCCGGACACCAGGTGGCGTCCGGTGGCGATGAACAACAGCAGCAACGGGATCGTCGCCATGATGGTCCCGGCCTGGAGCAGAGCGAGGTCGCTCAGCCCCTGCCCGGGTGCGATCTTGAGCTTGTCGAGCGCGGTCTGGAGGGTCTGGACGTCGGAGTTCTGCAGCACCAGCAGGGGCCACATGAAGTCCGTCCAGACGCTCATGAACGTGAACAGCGCCAAGATCGCCATCGCCGGACGTGCTGCCGGGACGGCAACGGTCCAGACGATGCGAATCTGAGAGCAGCCGTCGACGCGGGCCGCGTCGATCAGCTCGTCGGGGATCGCGTCGACGAGGTACTGACGCATGAAGAACACCCCGAAGGCGGTCACCAGCCACGGCAGGGTGACCGCGGTCAGGGTGCCGTCGAGGCCGAGGTTGCTGAACTGCTTCAGCATCGGCACCAGCGCGAGCTGGGTCGGGACCGCCAGCGTCATGACGATGAACGCCATCAGCATGTTGGACCCCTTGAAGCGGAGCTTCGCGAACGCGTAGCCCGCCAGCGTCGAGAACGCCACCACCGAGAATGCGCCGATGCTCGAGACGACGACCGAGTTGAGCAGCGCCGACCAGAAGTCGATCTGGTCGAGGACCCGCTTGGCGTTGTCGATGAAGTGACCGCCGGGCACCAGCGGGGGCGGCGACTGGAGGGTCCTCTCCTTGGTGACCGTGCCCATGACGTACGACCAGTAGAGGGGGAAGACGGAGCCGAGGACGAACGCGGCGAGCAGCGCGTAGACCAGGAAGCCCGGCTTGTTGATGCTGTGCACCTTGCCGCTCATCGGGCAGCACCTCTGTTCTGGATCGCGCGGGTGACCACGTAGTTGAGCAGGGCGATCCCGACGATGAGCAGGAACAGCAGCCAGGCCGCGGCGGCCGCCCGGGGGTAGGGGTCGGTCGCGCTGTTGGCGGTGTTGAAGACGTACATCGTCAGGGTCTGGAACTGGTAGTTCGCTCCGCCCTGGTGCTGCAGGTTGGTGTCGAAGAGCCGCGGCTCGGTGAAGATCTGCAGACCGCCCATCGTCGAGGTGACGATCACGAAGATCATCGTGGGGCGGATCGAAGGCAGCGTGATGTTCCAGAACTGGCGTGCGCTGCCGGCCCCGTCGAGGGAGGCGGACTCGTAGAGGTCGCGGGAGACCGCCTGCATCGCCGCCAGGATGATCAGCGTGTTGTAGCCGGTCCAGCGCCAGTTGACCATCGTCGCGATCGCCGTCCAGCTGGCGAAGCGGTCGGTGTGCCAGCCGATCGGGTCGATACCGACCACGCCGAGCAGCTGGTTGGCGAGCCCGGACCTGTCGGCGAAGATCGCGCTCCAGATGAGCGCGGCCGCGGCGGGGGCGACGACGTACGGCAGGAGGACCGACATCCGCCACCAGGAGCGTCCGCGCAGGTTGGTGTCGAGGAGCGCCGCGATGATCGTCGCGACGACCACCTGCGGCACCGAGGAGAGCAGGAAGATCCCGACCGTGTTGACCAGGGCCTTGTGGAAGACCGGGTCGGTGATGACGTGGACGTAGTTCGCCCAGCCGACCGGGTCACCGACAGCGCCGCCGAAGCGCGGCCAGGAGAAGAAGGACAGGTAGCCGGTGTAGAGCAGCGGATAGAGGCCGATCACCGCGAAGACGATGAAGAACGGCGCGACGAAGAGGTACGGCGCGTACTTCACGTCCCAGCGGCTGAGCCGCTGCCGCAGGGCCGAGGGGCCCTGCGGCGAGCGGCTCGCCTGGGGGGATGTCTTGAGCATCGTCGGATCAGAGCTTGTCCACGGCCCCGACGAAGGTCGTCCAGGACGTCTCGGGGTCTTCGCCCTCGTCGACACGCTGGATCGCGGTCTGGAAGAGGCCGAGCACGTCGGAGTACTTGTCGCCCTTGAACGGGACGCCCGGCGTGACCGCGGCGGCACGGTTGGTCAGGATCTCGGTGGTCTTGGCGTTGCCGAAGTAGGGGTCTTCGGCGTTCTCGGCCTGGAGGGTCTTCTGCGCCTCGAGGTTGCCCGGGAAGTTGCCGGCAGCCTTGGACGCGGAGACCTGCGACTCAGCGTTGGTCAGGTAGTCGGCGACCTCCTGGGCCTCCTCGGTGTGCGCGCCGCTGGCCGGGACGGCGAGGAACGAGCCGCCCCAGTTGCCGCCGCCACCCGGGAAGGCGTCAGCGATCCGCCAGCCCGTCACGTCCGGAGCGGAGGACTTGATGTTGGCGAACATCCAGCCCGGGCACGGCATCGTGGCGAAGCCGTCGTTGGTGAAGTTCGCCTGCCAGTCCTCGCCCCACTGGACGACCTTGGTGGACAGGGTCGGGGAGTACTTCGTGACCGTGTCGTAGACCGCCTTCAGCTCGTCGTTCTCGACGTTGACCTTCTGGTCCTCGGTCTGGAACGGGAACTCGACCTGGTTGAGCATGGCCTGCGCGACCGAGCCGGAGGCGTCGTACCACTTCGTCTTGGGGAGCTTCTTGGTGAACTGCTCGCCGGTCTTGTAGTAGGTGTCCCAGTCCTTGAAGAGCGCTGCGGCGCCTTCGGGGTCGCTCGGGAGGCCGGCCTTCTCGAAGAGGTCGGCGCGGTAGCAGATCGCCTCGGGACCGATGTCGGTCGGGTAGCCGATCTGCTTGCCGTCGGTGGTCTGGCCGGCCTTGTAGGCGTACTCGACCCAGCGGCCGTCGAGCTCGGGGTCGGAGATGTCGGCGAACTGCTCGTTCGCGCCCTCGGCGACCAGCGCCGCCATGGCGTCACCCTCGACCGCGATCACGTCGGGGAGCTCGGTGCCGGCCTGGAGAGCCTTGGTCATGGACTCCTTCCAGGTGTCCCACTCGGCGATCTTGGTCTGCTTGATCTTGAAGGGACGCTCGGGGTCGGCGTTCCACTTCTCGATCTGGTCGTCGTAGCCGAACTCGCTGAAGGTGGTGATGGTGAGCGTGTCGTCCTTACCGAGAGAGGACTGTTCGTCGCCGTCGCCGTCGCCGCCACCGCAGGCCGTCAGGCCGGCGACGAGAGAGGCGACGGCACATGCGGCCAGGGCGGTCCTGGGCCGGCGGAGCCAGGGCTTGGAGTTGTTGGACACGGGAGTGCTCCTGCACGTCTGTGTGGGGAGTGAGAGCGCTTCCACTCTCGGGATTAGGGAGAGTGTGATTGCCCTCACAAGACTCTGTCAAGAGGCGCGGTGGTAACGATTCTGTTGGTGTGGGAGCGCTTCCACTTCTAGCGGCTCGAAATCACCGTCAGCAGACGTGCGGTCTCCGCGGCCATGGCGTCCCGGCCCGCACCGAGGTAGCGGCGCTGGTCCACCAGGGCTGGGTCGGTCTCGAGGGCTTCGCGGACCGCGGCGGTGAAGGCCTTGTTGAGCTGGGTGGCGACGTTGATCTTCGTCATCCCGGCGGCGATCGCGGCACGCAGCCCGTCGTCGCTGACCCCGGAGGAGCCGTGCAGGACCAGCGGGACGTCGACGGCACGGCGGATCTTCGCGATCAGGGCCTCGTCCAGAGCCGCGTCGCGGGTGGTCATCTTGTGGCTCGAGCCGACCGCGACCGCGAGGGCGTCGACGCCGGTGCTGGCGACGAACGCGGCTGCCTCGGCCGGGTCGGTGCGTACGCCGGCCGCGTGGACGCCATGATCTCGACAAGCTCGATCCATCGCCTTCCCGCCGACCTCACCGAGCTCGGCCTCGATGTGGGCGCCGCGGTCGTGGCAGCGGCGGGCGACGGCGGCGGTACGGGTGAGGTTGTCCTCGTAGGGGAGGTGGGAGGCGTCGTACATCACCGACGAGAAGCCGAGGTCGACCGCGATCCCGACCAGGCGCTCGTCGGTCGCATGGTCGAGATGGAGCGAGATCGGCATCGTCGAGCCGGACGCGACCGCGATCGCGGCCTGGGCCAGCGGGGCCAGACCGCCGTGGTAGCGCACCGCGTTCTCGCTGATCTGCACGATGACCGGCCGGTTCGCGCTCTCGGCTCCGGTGGCGATCGCCTCGACGGTCTCCAGGTTGATCGCGTTGAAGGCGGCGACTCCGCGGCCGTCCTGGTAGGCCGCGCCGATGAGCGAGGCGGTGGTCGTGAGGGTCATGCAGCGCTCCTTGATGACGGGAACCACCAGTCTGACGGCTTCGGTGGCGCAGACGGATCACAACGAGAACGGCCGCCGACCCCACAGGGTCGGCGGCCGTCACGCAGGTCGGTCAGGACTTGTTGGCCTTGCGCGCCCGGCTCGCGATCTTCGCCCGGTCGTTCTGGTCGAGGATGACCTTGCGGATGCGGACCATGTCGGGGGTGACCTCGACGCACTCGTCCTCGCGGCAGAACTCCAGGCACTGCTCGAGGGAGAGCTTCTTCGGCGGGATGAGCTTCTCGAAGTTGTCGGAGGTGGCGGAGCGGACGTTGGTCTGCTGCTTCTCCTTGGTGATGTTGACGTCCATGTCGTCCTGGCGGGAGTTCTCGCCGACGATCATGCCCTCATAGACCTCGGTGGTCGGCTCGACGAACATGACACCGCGCTCCTGGAGCGAGGTCATGGCGTACGCAGTGGCCGCGCCGGCCCGGTCGGCGACCAGCGAGCCGTTGTTGCGCGAGCGGATCTCCCCGGCCCAGCGGTCGTACCCCTCGGAGATGTGGTGGGCGATGCCGGTGCCGCGGGTCTCGGTGAGGAACTCGGTGCGGAACCCGATCAGGCCACGCGCCGGCACGATGAACTCCATGCGCACCCAGCCGGTGCCGTGGTTGGTCATGCCCTCCATGCGGCCCTTGCGGTTGGCGAGCAGCTCGGTGATCGTGCCGAGGAACTCCTCCGGGGCGTCGATGGTGAGGCGCTCGAACGGCTCGTGGAGCTTGCCGTCGATCTCGCGGGTGACCACCTGCGGCTTGCCGACGGTCAGCTCGTAGCCCTCGCGACGCATCTGCTCGACCAGGATCGCCAGCGCCAGCTCGCCACGGCCCTGGACCTCCCAGGCGTCGGGGCGCTCGGTGTTGAGGATCTTCAGCGACACGTTGCCGATGAGCTCGGAGTCGAGGCGGTCCTTGACCAGACGCGCGGTCACCTTCGAGCCCTTGACCTTGCCGACCAGCGGCGAGGTGTTGGTGCCGATGGTCATCGAGATGGCCGGCTCGTCGACGTGGATGAGCGGCAGCGCGACCGGGTTCTCCGGGTCGGCGAGGGTCTCGCCGATGGTGATGTCCGGGATGCCGGCGATGGCGACGATGTCGCCGGGGCCGGCGATCTCGCCCGGCTTGCGCTCGAGGCCCTCGGTGATCAGCAGCTCGGTGATGCGTACGTTCTTGACCTCGCCGTCACGCCGCATCCAGGCGACGTTCTGGCCCTTCTTCAGGGTGCCCTGGTGGATGCGGACCAGCGCGAGGCGGCCCAGGAACGGGGAGGCGTCGAGGTTGGTGACGTGGGCCTGGAGAGGCGCGCCCTCGACGTACGTCGGAGCCGGGATGGTCTCCATGATCGTCTGGAAGAGCGGCTCGAGGTCCTTGGAGTCGGGCAGGGTGCCGTTCTCCGGCTGCTCGAGGCTCGCCACGCCGGCCTTGCCCGAGGCGTAGATCACCGGGAAGTCGAGCGCGTCCTGGCTGTGGGAGTCGTCGAGCAGGTCCATGAAGAGCTCGTACGTCTCGTCGACGACCTCCTCGATGCGGGCGTCGGGGCGGTCGACCTTGTTGACCACCAGCACGACCGGCATGTCGGCGTTGAGCGCCTTGCGCAGCACGAACCGGGTCTGGGGGAGGGGGCCCTCGGAAGCGTCCACCAGCAGCACGATCCCGTCGACCATCGACAGGCCGCGCTCGACCTCACCACCGAAGTCGGCGTGGCCGGGGGTGTCGATGATGTTGATCGTCATCCCCTCGGGCGCGCTCGGCCCGGTGTAGTGGATGGCGGTGTTCTTCGCGAGGATGGTGATGCCCTTCTCGCGCTCGAGCTCACCGGAGTCCATGACCCGGTCGGCGACCGATTCGGCCTCGTGCTCGGTGAAGGTGCCTGCCTGACGCAGCATGGCATCGACCAGCGTGGTCTTGCCGTGGTCGACGTGCGCAACGATGGCGACGTTGCGGAGATTGGCCTTGAGGGTCTCGGACATGTGCGAAGAGGCTCGATTTCTGGCGCGGGACGGGACGTCTGATCTTATCCGCCGTGACCTCCTTGACCTGCATCCGGAGATGACGGTTGGCTGAGGCCATGACTTCTCGGAAACACGTCTGCCAGATCGTGCCCCCGTATCTCATGCAGCGGCTCGACGCCGGCCGCATCGACCAGGACAGCGCGTTTCGAGCCGCTCGGGCCGAGCACCTGACCAGGGTCCTCGCCCAGAGCGCCGCCCCCGAAGCCGGCGAGACCACCGCCGAGACGGGCGACTGGACGGTCTACACCGCGAACAACGGCACCGACCTGCCCGGGGAGAAGGTCCGCGCCGCAGGCGAGCCGGAGTCGGGCGACGAGAGCGTCGACGAGGCCGCCGCCGGCATCACCGGCTCGCTGGCCCTCTTCGAGGAGGTCTACGGCCGTGACTCCTACGACGGTCGGGGCATCGAGGTCGTGATGACCGTCCACTACGACCGGGACTACGCCAACGCCTTCTGGGACGGCACCCAGCTGGTCTTCGGCGACGGCGACGGCGAGGTCTTCCAGCGCTTCACCAAGGCCGTCGACGTGATCGGACACGAGCTCTCCCACGCGGTCACCGAGCACACCGCCGGGCTCGTCTACCAGGGCCAGCCCGGCGCGCTCAACGAGTCGATGTCGGACGTTTTCGGCTCCTGCCTCAAGCAGCGTCTCCTCGGCCAGAGCGCCGAGGAGGCCGACTGGATCATCGGCGAGGGCCTCTTCACCGAGTCGGTCCAGGGCGTCGGGCTGCGACACATGCTCGAACCCGGGACCGCCTACGACGACCCGACCCTCGGCAAGGACCCGCAGCCGGCCCACATGGATGACATCTACGACGGCACGGACGACAACGGCGGCGTCCACATCAACTCCGGCATCCCCAACCGCGCCTTCGCCCTCGCCGCCAAGGCCATCGGCGGCAGCTCGTGGGACGGCGCCGGCAAGATCTGGTACGCGGCGCTGACCAACGGCGCGGTCACCACCGACACCGACTTCGCCGGGTTCGCCGCGGCCACCGTCGCCGCGGCCGGTGACCAGGCCGAGGCCGTGACCACCGCCTGGTCCGAGGTCGGGGTGACCCCGGCGTCGGGGACGTCCGCGCCCGACGGCGAGGTGCCGACCCTGGTGAAGGTACGCCGCAGCGGCGGTTTCCTGGGACGTACCAGGGAGGGGTCGGCCGAGCTCGCCCCCTCGGCCGCCCAGGTCGCCACGGTGCGCAACCTGGTCGCCGGCGGCGCCGCCCCGTCGAAGCCGAAGGGCGCCGACCGTTACATCTACGAGTTCGAGGTCGACGGCCGCACCGTCGTCGTGCACGAGGGCGACCTGACCCCCGAGCTGCACGCCCTCGCCAACGAGCTCCTCGAGAAGTAGCCGGCGCCTCGGCTGCTGTGGGCTACTTCGGGAGGGCGCGGTCGAGCGCGGCCTCGACGTGCACGGTGATGGCGTCGAGGATGGGTACGTCGACGTCGCTGGGCCGCACCAGGAGGCTGAGCTCGGAGGCGCCGAGGATCACGCCGTCGGAGCCGGCGTCCCACAGCTCGTGGACGACCTCGAGGACCCGCTTGCGCGACCCGGGCACGACGATCCGGTGGATGAGCTCCTCGTAGATGATCGAGTCGAGCATCTCCACGTGGAGGGTGTCGGGCAGGTTGACGTCGACGCCGTGGTCGGAGATCCGCTGGGCGAAGAAGTCGTTCTCCACGGTGTAGCGGGAGGCGAGGAACCCGGCCTTGGTGATGCCGAGCTCCTTGGCCTTCGCGGCGAGCTCGTCGGCCAGGTGCAGCACGGGCACGTCGACGGCGGCCGCCACCTCGTCGTAGACCTTGTGGAAGGTGGTGGTGCACAGCAGGATGAAGTCGGCGCCGCCGGCCACCACGCTGCGGGCCGCGGCGACCAGGATCTCGGCGACCTGATCCCAGGACTCCTTCTCCTGGAGTGCCGTCAGCTCGGCCAGGTCGACGGAGGCCAGCACGATCTTGGCGGAGTGGAGTCCGCCGAGCCGCTCCTGGACACCCTTGTTGAGTCCCTCGTAGTAAGCGGCGGTGCTTTCCCAGCTCATGCCGCCGATGAGTCCGATCGTCTGCACGACATCGAGTGTGGCACCGTCGGCTGCCGGGTGCTGAATCCTCGGGCTGATCAGCCCTCTCGGTGCACCTTGTGCGGGGCTGCCTGGGCGCGCGGCTTGATGACCAGCTCGTCGATGTTGACGTGCGCCGGACGGGTGGCCATCCAGACGATCGCGTCGGCGACGTCCTCGGCCACGAGCGGGTCGGCGACGCCCTGGTAGACCTTGTCGGCCGCTGCCTGGTCGCCCCCGAGGCGTACGAGCGAGAACTCCTCGGTGTGGACCATGCCCGGGGCGATCTCCATGATCCGCACCGGCTTGTCGACGATCTCCAGGCGCAACGCCTCGGTGACCGCGCGGGTGCCGAACTTGGCCGCGTTGTAGCCCGCACCGCCCTCGTAGGCGCGCCGGCCGGCGATCGAGCCGACGTTGATGATCGCGCCCGCGCCGGAGGCGATCAGCGCCGGGAGCAGGGCCTTGGTCACGCGGGTCAGGCCGATCACGTTGACCTCGAACATCGCCTGCCACTTGGTCAGGTCGGCCTCGGCCACCTGATCCACGCCGAAGGCGCCGCCGGCGTTGTTGACCAGCAGGTCGAGACGGTCACCGACCGCCTCGACGAGCGCGGCGACGGAGTCGTCGGAGGTGACGTCGGTCGCGATCGCGGTGCCACCGATCTCCTCGGTCAGGGCCTCGATCCGGTCGGCCCGGCGGGCGGCGAGGAAGACGTGGTAGCCCTCCTTGGCGAGTTGGCGGGCGGTTGCGGCGCCGATCCCGCTCGAGGCGCCGGTGACGACAGCATTCTTGGACGACATGGGGCCATTCTCTCCTCGTCCGCTCGACATTGCTCACCGGGTCCCACGATCGAAGATGTTCGCGCGGGCGGGAATGACGAGCGACATCGCGGTGTTGAGGACCTGGATGTGAACTCGACGAGCAAAGGGGCAGGAATGATCCACCGCGTAGCGATGGTCAGTCTGCACACCTCTCCGCTCGACCAGCCGGGCACCGGCGACGCCGGCGGGATGAACGTCTACGTGCTCGAGCTCTCCCGGCGGCTGGCCACCCAGGGGATCGCGGTCGACATCTTCACGCGCGCGACCTCCTCGCGCCTGCCGCAGGTCGTGGAGGCGTACGACGGCGTGGCCGTCCACCACGTCCACGCGGGCCCGTTCGAGGGACTGGCCAAGGGGGACCTTCCCGGGCAGCTGTGCACGTTCGCGCGTGAGGTGCTCCGCGCGGAGGCGTCCAACCCGCCGGGTTACTTCGACGCTGTGCACTCCCACTACTGGCTCTCCGGCCAGGTCGGGGCGCTCTCCCGCGACCGCTGGGGGGTGCCGCTGGTGCACTCCATGCACACCATGGCCAAGGTCAAGAACGAGGCGCTCGCCGAGGGCGACAGCCCCGAGCCCGAAGCCCGGGTGATCGGGGAGGAGCAGGTGGTCGAGGCGGCCGACATGCTGATCGCCAACACCGACCTCGAGGCCAAGCAGCTGATCAACATGTACGACGCGGAGCCGGGTCGCGTCGCCGTCGTGCATCCCGGGGTCGACCTGCGGGTCTTCCGCCCGCGCGGGCGGGCCGCGGCGCGGGCCGCGCTCGGCCTCCCGGCCCGGGCTCACGTGCTCCTCTTCGCCGGTCGCATCCAGCCGCTCAAGGCCCCAGACGTACTCCTGCGGGCGGCCGCGGTCATGCTCGCCCGCGACCCGTCCCTGCGCCGCAACCTCGTCGTCCCGATCGTCGGCGGTCCCTCCGGATCCGGTCTGGAGCATCCGACCGGGCTGGCCGATCTGGCGGCTGAGCTGGGGATATCCGACGTGGTCCGGTTCGTCCCGCCGGTGCGCCAGGACGAGCTCGCGAGCTGGTACTCCGCCGCCTCCGTCGTCGCCGTCCCCTCCTACAACGAGTCGTTCGGCCTGGTCGCCGTCGAGGCCCAGGCCTGCGGCACCCCCGTCGTCGCGGCCGCCGTCGGCGGTCTGACCACCGCGGTGCACCACGGCCGCAGCGGGCTCCTGGTCGACGGGCACGACCCGGCCCAGTGGGCCGACGCCCTCACCAACGCCATCACGTCCCACTCGCGCTGGTCGGCGCTGGCCGACGGCGCCCGCAGACACGCCCAGGACTTCTCCTGGGATCTCACCGCACGCAATACGCTCGAGGTCTACGAAGAGGCCAAGATGTCGATGCGTGAGGAGCTGACGGCATGAGTGCGGATTCGCGGGCGGACCTGGAAGAGGTCGTACGCGGCTGGCTGAAGTCCAACGACCTGACCTGGGACGAGACGTCCCAGCCGGGAGGCGAGGTGGTGTTCTCGTTCTCGCTCCCGGGCGAGCGCAAGCTGCAGACGCCGGTCCGGCTCGACCTGGGACAGCACGCCCTCGGCGTACACGCCTTCGTCTGTCGCCGTCCCGACGAGAACTTCGAGACCGTCTACCGCTGGCTGCTCGAGCGCAACCTGCGGCTCTACGGGGTCGCGTTCGGACTCGACCGCCTCGGCGACATCTATCTCGACGGCCGGCTGCCGCTCGCGATGGTCACCGCGGACGAGCTCGACCGCCTGCTCGGCGCGGTCCTGACGTACGCGGACGAGTCCTTCAACACCATCCTCGAGCTCGGCTTCGCCTCCTCCATCCGCAAGGAGTGGGAGTGGCGCAAGCTGCGCGGTGAGTCCACCGCCAACCTCGAGGCGTTCCGGGGCTGGCTCGAGAAGGAGTGATCAGCGCGGGCGGCGGCGGGTGATCAGCACACCCGCGATGCACATCGCACCACCGACGAACGCGAGCGCGGGCGGCACCTCGTCGAGCACCAGCCACGCCATCAGCGCCGTGATGAACGGCACCAGGAACGTCGACTGTGCGAACTTGCCGGCATCGGAGTGGGAGAGGGCATAGGCCCAGGTCACGAAGGCAAGAGCGCTCGGGAAGAGGCCGAGGTAGACGATCCAGCCGACGTTGGCGACGCTGATGTCGGGGATCGTGGTGGCCAGCTCGAACGACCAGGGCAGGCAGATGACCAGGCCGGCGATGGCGTACCAGAACGTCAGCAGCAGCGCGCTCATCGTCGGCAGCAGCTTCTTCTGGGTGAGGACGCCGACCGCGAAGGTGAGCGCCGCGACCACCGAGAGGGCGACGCCGATCCAGTCGCCGGTGTCACCGTTCGCCGAGGCGCGCCCGATGACGACGACACCCGCGAAGCCGACGCCGGTGCCGATCAGGATCCACCGGTGGATCGTCTCCTTGAGCACGAGGCCGGCCAGCAGCGCCACCACGATCGGCCCGACCTGCACGATCAGCGCCGCCGTCGCCGCGTCGATCCGGCGCTCGGACTCGTTGAGCGCCAGGTTGTAGACGCCCAGCCACGACGCGCCGCCCAGAGCGATCAGCGGCCATTCCTCCCGGGTCGGCAGCCGGAACCCGCCCTTCAGTGCGAGGTAGGCGCCGAGCGCCGCGACCATCACCACCAGCCGGCCCAGCGACAGGCTTCCCGGCGGGACGGTGTCGCCCAGATGACGGATCCCCACGAACGCCGACGCCCAGAGCACCAGCGTGACCCCACAGGCCACCAGTGGCTTCCAGAGCGGTGTCGTGGTTGCGGGTGCTGGGTCGATCGTCGTCGTCACGGTAAAAGGCTAGAACTCCGTACGCCTCCGGGCGAGCGGATAACCGTCATCGATGTTCGACATCCCGCCATCCAGCCCCGCCGAGTCTGTAGTTCTGTCGCGCGAGTCTGTAGTTGTGGGCGGCGAACCTCTACTTTCGTCGCCCACAACTACAGACTCGGCCGCCAAAAGTGCGGACTCGGCTGGGGTCAGCCGCGGAAGGTGCGGCGGTACGCGGTGGGGGTGATGCCGAGGGCGGCGTGGAAGTGGAGGCGGAGGGACTGGGCGGTGTTGAGACCACAGCGGGCGGCGACCTGCTCCATCGAGAGATCGGTGGTCTCCAGGAGCGTGCGGGCGAGCTCGATGCGCTGACGCTGCAGCCAGCGGCCGGGGGAGTCGCCGGTCTCGTCGCGGAACCGCCGGGTGAAGGTGCGTACGGACATCGAGACCTGGGCCGCCATCGTCTCCAGGCTGAGCGGCTGGTCGAGATGGTCGAGGGCCCAGGCGGTCGCCGCCGAGATGCCGGTGTCGCCGGGAGCGGGTGCATGGTGCCGGATGAACTGCGCCTGTCCGCCGTCGCGGTGGGGAGGTACGACCGTCACCCGGGCGACGCGGTTGGCGACCGCGGCACCGTGGTCGCTGCGTACGACATGCAGGCAGAGGTCCAGGCCGGAGGCCACGCCGGCGGAGGTGAGGATGTCGTCGTCGTCGACGAAGAGTACGTCAGGGTCCAGCTTGACCTGCGGAAACAGTGTCCGGAAGTCGTCGGTGTGAGCCCAGTGGGTGGTCGCCGGGCGGCCGTCCAGGAGGCCCGCGGCCGCGAGTGCGAAGGCGCCGGTGCAGATCGACATGATCCGCGTGCCGGGCCGGATCAGGTCGAGCGCCTCCTTCAACGGCGCCGACAGCACCCCGTCCGAGACCGTCGGGTAGTCGCGGCCGAACTTCGGGATCACCACGGTGTCCGCCTCCGCGAGCGCCTCGGGCCCGTGCGGCGCGAGCACGACCACGTCCGAGTCCGACTGCACCGGTCCGGGGCCGTCGGTAGTGCAGGTGACGACCTCGTAGAGCAGCCGGTCCTCGCTGTCGCGGGCCTTGCCGAAGATCCGGTGCGGGATGCCGATCTCGAACGGGATGAACCCGTCCTGGATCAGCACCGCGACCCGATGGGGAGCTGCCACCCATACATCGCTCATGGCTGGATCTTACCGATAGATGTCAATCAGGCCACTGTCCGGAGTGATGCGAACTCGGGATGATCATCCCCATGAGCCAGACGACGACCCCACCGGTCGGCGGCCGTACCTCTCCGCGCCGCCCCCGCATCCACCCCGCCTGGTGGGTGGCCGCCATCGCTTTCGTGACCATCGTCGGCGCGGCCGCCTTCACCGCGGCGCCGGGCCTCCTGGTCGGTCCGCTGCACGATGAGTTCGGCTGGTCTCGCGGCACGATCGGCGTCGGGATCACGCTGCAGCTCGCGCTCTACGGCCTGACCGCGCCGTTCGCCGCCGCTCTGATGGACCGCTTCGGGATCCGTCCGGTGGTCGGCGTCGCGCTGACCATGATCACCCTCGGCTCGCTCGGCACCGCCTGGATGAGCCAGTCCTGGCAGTTCGTCCTCGGCTGGGGCGTCCTGGTCGGGGGTGGCAGCGGCTGCATGGCGCTCGCCTTCGGCGCGACGATCACCACCCGCTGGTTCGACAAGCGACAGGGCCTCGTCAGCGGCCTGTTGACCGCCGGCGGCGCCTCGGGACAGCTGATCTTCCTGCCGGTGCTGGCGATCCTGATCGGCGAGTTCGGCTGGCGGGCCGCCTCGGTCACCATCGCCCTGGTCGCCGCCGCGGTGATCCCGTTCGTGCTGCTCCTGCTCCGCGACTACCCGGCGGACGTCGGCCTCGCGCCCTACGGCGCCTCGCAGATCGTGCCGCGGCCCGCGCCCGTGACCGGCGCCGCGCTACGCACCGTGCGCGTGCTCGGGATGGCGATGCGTACGAAGGCCTTCTGGCTCCTCGCCGGTGCCTTCGCGATCTGCGGCATCACCACGAACGGCCTGATCAGGACCCACTTCGTGCCTGCCGCGCACGATCACGGGATGGCCACCGTCGCGGCCGCCTCGCTGCTCGCCGTGATCGGGATCTTCGACGTCGCCGGGACCATCTTCTCCGGCTGGCTCACCGACCGTTTCAACCCGGTGGTGCTGCTCGGCGTCTACTACTCGCTGCGCGGGATCTCGCTGATCTTCCTGCCGATGCTGCTGGCGCCCGAGGTGCACATCCCGATGGTGTTCTTCATCGTCTTCTACGGCCTCGACTGGGTCGCCACCGTCCCGCCGACGCTCGCGCTCTGCCGCGAGGTCTGGCCCGAGGACGCCCCGATCGTCTTCGGCTGGGTCCTCGCCTCCCACCAGGTCGGCGCCGGCCTCGTCGCCTGGGTCGGCGGCGTCGTCCGCGACGTCACCGGCTCCTACGACCTGGTCTGGTACGCCGCCGGCGCGCTCTGCGCAGCCGCCGCCCTGATGTCGCTGGTCGTGCCGCGCGAGCCGATGGGCCAGGCGTAGCGGACTCACCCGCCGGCGCACTCGTCACTGTCGCCGCCGGAGTAGCAGACATGCGCGCCGGGGGAGGGCTCGGAATCGACCCGCTCGGAGGCTGGCCGCTCGGGGGAAGGCCGCTGCCAGTCGATCGCGGGCACGGCGAACAGAACTGCGCTCACCGCGACGACGAAGGCGACGACCAGGAGTGCGATCATGACCGACCATGCGAGGAGAGGGACCTGGTGGACACCGGGTGTCGTGAAGATCTGGGACGCGTACGCGAGGAACTCGCCGAACAGCATGTCGGGGCGGTCCTCGATGCCGTATCCAGGCCGGATCATCGGTCCGATCGCGGTGAGGGCGATGACGACCGTCTGGACCGTCCACACCCCGGCCAGCACGAATGGCCAGGTCAGGAGGGCGAATAGTCCGCGTGGTCCGCGTTCGACGCTCAGCACGAGCACGCCGGCCAGTACCGGAACCATCAGCCAGACCCACCAATGCGTCGTCGACAACGTGGGCGGCACGATCTGGCCGAACCAGTTGTACGTGGCGCCGGCCAGCGGCGCGAGAGCGAGGCCGCGTGACCAGGACGGGCCGAGCGCGGCAACCAGTCCGAGAGCGACTGCCACGACCACGACGAGCACGGTGATCAGCTGCAGTGTCCGGAGCATGAGCTCGAGGTAGACGCCACGCTCGCCCAGCACGTGGATGGTTGCGAGAGCGATCAGAGCGACCCCGCTGCTCGCGGCAGCGATCGCCGCCGCCGGTCGGTCGCGCCGGACCGCGGCCGCAGCGCCGCCGAGCGTACCGGCGACGATGGCGACCGCGACCAGCTCACCCATGGCTGCGGCATCGAACGGTGATGCGTCTGGAAGTACGCCGGGCAGGAAGCCGACGAGCCAGGCGAGCGCCGCGATCAGGACGATCGCGATCACCGGGATCGTGGGCGGTCGGGCGTCGGTGGGAGTCACACGCGAATCCTGCAGGTAGAACCACATGCGGCACATGAGTTCGGACGCTCAACCGCGTACGCGTAAACAGATCGTGGGAGTCGTGAGGTCAGCCTGTGACCTCACGACTCCCACGTCGGAACGACTTCCTACAGGTCTAGCTTGTAGCCCAGGCCTCGCACCGTCACCAGGAACTTCGGCTCGGACGGGTCCGGCTCGAGCTTGGCGCGCAGGCGCTTGACGTGTACGTCGAGGGTCTTGGTGTCGCCGACGTAGTCGGAGCCCCAGACGCGGTCGATGAGCTGGCCGCGAGTCAGGACGCGGCCGGGGTTGCGCAGGAACATCTCGAGGAGCTCGAACTCCTTGAGCGGGAGGCGCTGCTCGTTGCCGTCCACGGTCACGACGTGGCGCTCCACGTCCATCCGGACGGGCCCGGCCTCGAGCGTGGCGGGGGCGGCGTCGGGCTCGGTGCCGCGCCGGAGGACGGCGCGGATCCGGGCGACGAGCTCGCGGGGGGAGTAGGGCTTGGTGACGTAGTCGTCGGCGCCGAGCTCGAGGCCGACGACCTTGTCGACCTCGTCGTCCTTGGCGGTCACCATGATGACCGGGACCGATGAGGTGGCCCGGATCTGCCGGCACACCTCGGTGCCGGAGAGGCCGGGAAGCATCAGGTCGAGCAGCACGATGTCTGCCCCGTTGCGGTCGAACTCCTTCAGAGCGTCGGTGCCGTCCTCGGCGACGGCGACCTCGAAGCCCTCCTTGCGGAGCATGTAGGACAGTGCCTCGCTGTAGCTGGCTTCATCTTCGACGACGAGTACCCGGGTCACGGGCGTTCCTCCTTGCTTGTGCCGGACTGCCCGGCAGTTGGTAGGTGCTGGGGCAGAGTGAGGGTGAAGGTGGAGCCCTGACCCTCCTGCGACCAGACCTTGACCTCGCCACCATGTGTAGCGGCGACGTGCTTGACGATCGAGAGGCCGAGGCCGGTGCCGCCGGTGGAGCGGTGGCGGGCCGGGTCGACGCGGTAGAAGCGCTCGAAGATCCGGTCGATCTCCGTGGACGGGATCCCGATGCCCTGGTCGACGACGGAGATCTCGACGGAGCCGTCGGTCGCGCGGGTCGAGACGGTCACGGTCGAGCCGGGGTCGGAGTAGGCGACCGCGTTCGAGACCAGGTTGGTGACGGCGGTCGAGACCTGCTCGTCGTTGCCGAAGACGTGCAGCCCGGCGGTGCCGGCGCTGACCACGTTGATGCCCTTGGCGTCGGCATCGACCGTCGAGGCGTCGACGGCGGCCGCGATGACCTTGTCGACATCGACCGCGATCGGTGCTTCCAGGGGCTCGTCGCCCTGGAGCCGGGAGAGCTCGATGATCTGCTGGACGAGCTCGGTCAGGCGCTCGGACTCGGTGATCATCCGGTGCGAGAAGCGGCGTACGGCCTCGGGGTCGTCGGAGGCCTCGGTGACCGCATCGGCGAGAACCCTGATCGCACCGACCGGCGTCTTGAGCTCGTGGCTGACGTTGGCGACGAAGTCGCGGCGTACGGCCTCCACGCGGCGCTCGCGGGTGCGGTCCTCGACCAGGGCGAGCGCCAGGCGCGTGCCGAGCGGAGCGACGCGGGCGGTGACGTGCCGCGAGGCCCCGTTGGCGCGTGAGATCACCAGCTCGGTCTCACGGATCTGGCCGTCACGGCGCACACCGTGGACGAGCTCGGACAGCTCGGGCGAGACCAGCGAGGTGCCGCGCACCAGGCCCAGGGCGTACGCCGGGGCGCTGGCCTTGAGCACCGTGTCGTGCTCGTCGACGACGACCGCGCTGCTGCGCAGGACCGAGAGGACCGCGGCCACCTCGGAGGGAACCTTCGGGGCTTCGACCTCGGGGATCCGGCGCCGGGAACGCTCGCTCATCGCCCACGCAAGCACCGCCGCTCCGGCGACGACAGCGCCGAGGAGCGCAGCAAGAAAGGCCTGCGTCGTCGAGTCCACACGATCAGGGTAAGCCCATCAAACACCCAAACTTCGCCTCTGGACGTCTCCGCGCCGAACGTTCACCGTCGGTTCACTCGGGATGAAGATCAGTACATGTCGAGTGTCTAGGATCGGCGCATGCGCGCTGCTTTCCATGAGGACCTCGATGCCATCTTCACCGATCTCACCAGTGTCTGTGAGCTGGTGTCGGTGGCCGTACGCGACGCCACCACCGCTCTCCTCGAGGCCCGCAACGACCTCGCCGAGCAGGTGATCGACAAGGACGTCGAGATCGACGACGCGCGCGAGCGCATCGAGGAGAACGCCCTCGAGCTGCTCGGTCTCCAGTCGCCGGTCGCCGGCGATCTCCGCGTCATCGTCGCCGCGCTGCGGATGATCTCCGACCTCGAGCGGATGGGGGACCTGTCTGTCCACGTCGCCAAGATCGCCAGGCTGCGTACGCCGAACAAGGCCGTCCCCGAGCTGGCCCAGCCGACCATCGCGAAGATGGCCGAGATCGCCGAGCAGATGGTCGAGCGCACCTGCGAGATCCTCCGCAGCCGTGATGTCTCCGCCGCTGCGGACCTGGTCGCCGACGACGACGAGATGGACCGGCTGCGGCGCAAGTCGTTCGCCGAGCTGCTGGGCCAGGACTGGACCCACGGTGTCGAGCCCGCCGTCGACGTGGCCCTCCTGGGTCGCTACTACGAGCGGATCGCCGACCACGCCGTCACGGTGGCCAACCGGGTCGTCTTCGTGGTGACCGGCGAGACTCCCGCCGACTCCTGAGAAGCCGAGTCGGCTCGTCCTGGCAAAAACAAGGCCGAGTCGGCTCGTTATAACGAGCCGACTCGGCGAGGATCTTGGTCAGAACGAGCCGACTCGACCGGAATTCGTGTCAGGACGAGCCGACTCGGCGGGTTTGTTGCTACTGCTTGCCCTGGTTGGCGACGGCCTCGGCAGCGGCGGCCGCGGCCTCGGGGTCGAGGTAGGTGCCGCCTGCGACGATCGGCTTCAGCGACTCGTCGAGCTCGTAGACCAGCGGCTGGGCCGTGGGGATGTTGAGCTTGGCGATCTCGGTGTCGGAGATGTTGTCGAGGTGCTTGACCAGTGCGCGCAGGCTGTTGCCGTGGGCGGTGACCAGGACGGTCCTGCCGGCCCGGAGGTCGGGCACGATCGCGGACTCCCAATAGGGGATCATCCGGGCGACGACGTCCTTGAGGCACTCGGTGGCGGGCACCTCGATGTCGGCGTAGCGCGGGTCACCGGCCTGGGAGTACTCGGAGTCGGGATCGATCGGCGGGGGCGGTACGTCGTAGGAGCGACGCCACAGCTGGAACTGCTCCTCGCCGAACTTCTTCAGCGTCTCGGACTTGTTCTTGCCCTGGAGCGCGCCGTAGTGGCGCTCGTTGAGGCGCCAGTCGCGGCGTACCGGGATCCAGTGGCGCTCGGCGGTGTCAAGGGCGATGTTGGCGGTGTTGATCGCCCGGCGCAGCAGGCTCGTGTGGACCAGGTCGGGAAGGATCCCGGCCTCGGCCAGCAGCTTTCCGCCGTTGACGGCCTCGGCCCGGCCCTTGTCGGTGAGGTCGACGTCGACCCAGCCGGTGGACAGGTTGAGCGCGTTCCACTCGCTCTCGCCGTGACGAAGAAGGACGAGCTTGTAGGTCATCAGTGCGCTTCCT
Organism: Nocardioides sp. NPDC047086; assembly: GCF_040643685.1. Classification (NCBI taxonomy): domain Bacteria; kingdom Bacillati; phylum Actinomycetota; class Actinomycetes; order Propionibacteriales; family Nocardioidaceae; genus Nocardioides; species Nocardioides sp. NPDC047086. The sequence goes on along the minus strand of NZ_JBEYUV010000002.1, from coordinate 69,871 downwards.
CGGCGCCGGGCAGGGCGGCCGGGGGGAACTCGCAGGAGTAGGGGTCCTCGGAGACGGTGCCCGCGGACTCGCCGTGGCTCTCGGTCTCGGTGCCGGACTCGGTGCCGGACTCGCCCTCGGTGGCGTGCTCGCCCTCGGCGGACTCGTCGGCCGGCAGGGTCGACGCCTCCTCGGTGCCCTCGGCAGCTCCCTCGGCGCCCTCGGATGCCTGGGCCTCCGCGTTCTTGCCCTTCTTGGCGGGCTTGGTGGTCTCGTCGACGGCGGCGACGACCTCGGCGTACGGACCACACTGGGCGACCACCGGGACGGAGATCGTCTTCTCTTCACCGTCGGAGAGGGTGAAGGTCATCGGGATGATGTCGCCCGGCTTGAAGTCGCCGGTGACCGCGATGCCACCGACGGTCGGGTCGGCCAGGTTGATGATGCCGGAGGTGGGCAGCTCGATCGGGGTGAACGACTCGGGCGTGACCGTCTCCTCGGCGTCGGCCGCGGTGGTGATCCCGGTGACCGACGGCAGCTCCTTGCCGGCGACCGCCGGGTTGATCGCCGGGTCGAGCGAGAAGGTGCCGACCAGGACGCCGGAGCCCTCCTGCGCGGTCACGATGCGAGCGGCGTTGATCCGGACGGCGCCGTCGAGCGTCGAGCCACCGTGGCTGATCTCGTTGGGCCGGTCGGTCGCGTAGTCGAAGCTGTTGCAGGCGGTGAGCGCCGGGAGGGCGAGAGCCACGAGTGCGCCCGTCACTGCGAGCCGCTTCTGCATAACCTTGGTCGTCACGCGCGACACTCTATCCGCCCGATCTCGCCGGAATAAAAAGGGTCAGCATCGGGGAAGGGTCAGGCACGCAGTCCGACCGCGCCCGCGGCGTACAGCATCCCGGCGATCACCGCGGCGATGTAGACCAGCGTGACGAGGAGGAGCCTGCCGGCCCCGAGCTTCAGTCCGGCCTTGAGCGGCAGGTACGTCCATTTGTCCTCGTGGTCGGCGACCAGGCCCCACAGTGCGGTCAGGAAGTGGACACCGACACCGAGCGCCGCGGCGAGCACGACCAACACCCAGTGGGGCGGTCCGCCCGCGGACTCACCCGCCCAGCCGGCGTAGGAGAGGTAACCGGGGTAGCAGGCGAACGCCGCCGCCCACAGGACCCAGGAGAAGAGGCCCTTGCGCAGCAGTACGTTGGCGAGCATCCCGATCACCAGCGAGCCGAGGTAGAACAGCCCCGCGACGGTGCCCGAGGTGACCGAGAGCGGAATGACGAGCAGTACGCCGCAGCACAGCGCGAACCAGACGCCGCCGGGTTCGAGGCGGCCGTCCGAGATCGGCTTGCCCTCGCGCTCGTGTCGACGGTCGACGACCTGGTCGACGAGGTCGTTGTGCCAGCCGAGCACGGCCTGGCCGACGAGCGCGGTGACCGCGATCAGCGCCACCTCGCGTGTCGTCAGCCCGGCGAGGACGGCCGCGGCCGACAGCCCGATCGCGGTCAGCACCGCCTGACGGGGGTGGGCGGAGCGGATGAGGAGGAACGGGGCCCAGTTGCCGACCTTGTCCATGACGCTTTCTCTGCCCGCCGGGGCATCAGGAACGGCCGACGCACTGGCCTGCGTCTCTTCCGGGTCCTGATCCTGGGCGTGCGACGACACGGTGAAGATGGTCTTGGGGGCGCTCTGCGATGCATTCGCCATGGCGGCAGTATCGGGCACGCGGCCGAGCCGCGCAGGACAACAGGCGGGCTACGGCGAGATTTCGCAGTCGTTTCGAAATCAGCCATGTTGCCACGCCCGGCGGGCCTGCGCGCGCGGAACCACACAAGTTGTCCATCTGTCAACCCCAGATTGAGCCCCTGACCTGCGCAAACACGGAATCCGAATTCTAAGATCCGTGGTAGACTTATGGACCTAGGAAGGGGTACCTAAAAATATGACTTTCACCGTCGGCGAGACCGTCGTATACCCGAACCATGGCGCGGCCGTCATCGAAGACATCGAGATGCGCACCATCAAGGGCGAGGAGCGGCAGTATCTGGTCCTCCGCATCATCGCTCAGCAGGACCTCGTGGTGCGTGTTCCGGCCAACAACCTCGAGCTCGTCGGAGTTCGAGACGTCGTAGACAAGGACGGGCTTGATCGAGTCTTCGAGGTGCTTCGTGCGGAGCACGTCGAAGAGCCGACCAACTGGTCGCGTCGTTACAAGGCAAACCTGGAGAAGCTGCACAGCGGCGATGTCATGAAGGTCGCCGAGGTCGTGCGTGACCTGTGGCGTCGTGAGCGTGACCGTGGCCTCTCCGCCGGGGAGAAGCGCATGCTCGCCAAGGCACGCCAGATCCTCGTCTCGGAGCTCGCGCTGTGCGAGCACACCAACGAAGACAAGGCTGAAGTCCTCCTCGACGAGGTGCTGGCCAGCTGAAGCTGGTTTCGGTCTGCGTTACAGGCTCCGGGTTATCCCGGGGCCTGTTTCGCGTCTTGGGGCGGATACGGTGACCTCCATGGAGGATCCCTACGCCGGTTACGACGAGATCGACGAGACCGTCGAGGTTCCGCCGGCGCTCGGGATCGTCGCAGACGAAGGCAGAGGCTCGCTGCCGTTCACGTTGATCCACGGTGAGGCGCTCGTCGCCGCGGCGACCTGGTCCCTCGGTGAGTCCGGGGTGACCCCCGTCGACTTCACCACCTCCTGGGAAGGGATGGTCGCGGCCGAGGAGCCGCTGGTCCTGCACGACTCGCTGTGCCCGATGACCCCGCCGGCATTCATCGCCCACTGCGTCTCGACCGCGCTCGCGCGCGAGGCGGTCGTGGTCGGCGTACGCCCGGTCACCGACACGGTCAAGAACCTCCTCGTCGAGGACGGGGTGCCGGTCCTGGGCGCCACCATCGACCGGTCCTCGCTCGTCTCGGTCGCCTCGCCGATCGTGCTGCCGCCCGCTGTCGTCGCGGCGCTCGACGACTGGCCCGAGGGCGACTTCGCCGAGATCGCCGGCGCGCTGGCCAGCCGGTTCCCGGTCGTCTCGGTCGAGGCGCCGTCGGTCGGCCGCCGAGTGGGGTCGCTCGACGACGTACGCCTGCTGGAGGCGCTGTCGTCCGACGGCTCGGTCCGGGGTTAACACGGTGTCACCCCCAGGACCGCTCAGGTGAGCAGCGTCGTCACCGCGCCGAGGTCGTCGGCGAAGGTCACCTTGAGGTTCAGCGGCGTGCTGGGTACCGCGACGATGCGTACGCCGGAGGCGTAGCGCTCCAGGGTGGCGCCGGTGTCGGTGCCGTCGAAGCCGTCGGCCGCGGCCCGGGCGTAGGCGGCCAGGAGGTCGGCCGCGCGGAACGCCTGCGGAGTCTGTACGCCGACGAGCGCGCCCTCCACGGGCTGCAGGTCGCGCGTGGAGAGGTGGGTGAGCGGGGCAGCGGGGATGGCGCCACCGTGCTCGCGGGCGACGCCGATGACCGCGGTGAAGAGGTCGGGCGACACCAGCGGCCGGGCGGTGTCGTGGATCGCGACCACGTCGATCCCGTCCTCGTCGCCGACGGCCTCGATGTCGGGCCGGAGCACGGCGAGCGCGGCCTGCTCGGAGGCATGGCGGGTGTCGCCGCCGACGACCATCACGACCTCACGATCCCCGAGCAGGGGCTGGGCGGCGGCCGCGACCGCCTCCTCGTCGCCGCTGCGTACGACCAGGACGATGCGCTGCACGTCGGGCACCTCGAGGGCGGTCCGGAGCGAGAGTCCGAGGGCTGAGGAGGCCGGATCGTCGGACCCGTCGAGCGGAAGCAGCACCTTGTTGGTGGCGGCTCCGACGCGGGTGCCGGATCCGGCGGCCAGGAGTACGAGAGCTGCGGGCACCCCAGGAGGCTATCCACTGGACGGGAGAAGCGGGCCGATGGGCTGGGCGTCGGTGTTTACGCACCCGTAACAAGCCGAAACAGGAGGTGACCACGACGCCCCATACCGTTCAAAATCCACCGAAGGGAGGACCCGACGAATGTCGACGAAGCGGCTCGGGCCGGCGACGTCATGAGCGAGCGCCAGCGAGCGACCCGAGGCCTCAGGCCGGCGGGTCCGTATTTTTGGCCGTCCTCCACGGAGCCGCCGGCATGAGTGCTCACGCCCAGCGGGACGACCAGGGAGACTGGCAGTCCGTCTGCCAGGTCGACGCGCTCGAGGTGAAGCGCGGCGCCACGGCACTGGTCCACGGGCAGGCCATCGCCATCTTCCGGATGCCCGACGACGTCGTCTACGCCCTGGGCAACCACGATCCGTTCGCCAAGGCGTCGGTGATCGCCAAGGGCATCGTCGGGGTCCGCGACGGGGTGCCGTTCGTGGCCTCGCCCGCTCACCTGCACGGGTTCGACCTGCGTACGGGGAAGTGCCTGGACGACCCGCACGTGGCCATCCCCGCCTACGAGGTCCGGGTCGTCGACGGGCTCATCCACGTCGGGCACCGGAAGGCCGCCTGAGGCGCGTCTGGGAGACTGCGGAGCGTGCAGCTTCCTCTGGTCGGCATCGGGACCGACGTACACAGCCTGGCCGACGGTGTCCCGATGCATGTGGCGGGCCTCGCCTTCCCCGACGAGAAGCAGGGTCTGGCCGGGCACTCCGACGGGGACGTGGCGGCCCACGCCTGCTGCGACGCGCTCTTCTCCGCCGCGGGCCTCGGTGACCTGGGGTCCAACTTCGGCACCTCCGAGCCCGAGTGGGCCGGGGCGGCCGGAGTCGTCCTGCTCGCCGAGGCCGCGCGCCGGGTCCGCGAGGCAGGTTTCGAGATCGGGAACGTCGCCGTGCAGGTGATCGGCAACCGGCCCAAGATCGGTCCGCGGCGCGACGAGGCGAACCAGTCGCTCTCCGCGGCGGCGGGCGCGCCGGTCACGGTGACCGCGACGACCTCCGACGGTCTCGGCCTCACCGGACGCGGCGAGGGCGTCGCCGCGATCGCGACCGCGCTCGTCGTGCGTCGCGATACCTAGGGAACCCGCGTACGTCCCTAGACTTGGGGTATGGCACTCAGGCTCTACGACTCGGCGACCCGTGAAGTACGTGACTTCACACCCTTGCAGCCCGGCAAGGCGTCGCTCTATGTCTGTGGCCTGACCGTGCAGAGCGAGCCGCATGTCGGGCATGTGCGGAGCGGGGTGAACTTCGACGTGCTGCAGCGGTGGCTGCGGGCGTCGGGGTACGAGACCACGTTCATCCGCAACGTGACCGACATCGACGACAAGATCCTGGCCAAGTCCGCCGACCAGGGCCGACCTTGGTACAACCTCGCCTACGACATGCACCGCGAGCTCGACGCCGCCTACGCCTCGCTCAACGTCGCCCGGCCGACCTACGAGCCGCTGGCGACCGGTCACATCCCCGAGATCATCACGCTGATCGAGGAGCTGATCACGAAGGGCCACGCCTACGCGGCTGAGGACGGCTCGGCCGACGTCTACTTCGACGTACGCTCCTGGCCCTCCTACGGCGAGCTGTCGGGGCAGAAGGTCGACGACATGGAGGCCGCCGCCGACGCCGACCCGCGGGGCAAGCGCGACTCGCGCGACTTCGCGCTGTGGAAGGGCCGGAAGGTCTCCGAGCCGGAGACCGCCTCCTGGCCCTCACCCTGGGGTCCGGGACGGCCAGGATGGCACATCGAGTGCTCGGCGATGGCCGGGAAGTACCTCGGTCCCGCCTTCGACTTCCACGGCGGCGGCCTCGACCTGCGCTTCCCGCACCACGAGAACGAGCAGGCGCAGTCCCGTGCTGCCGGCCGGCCCTTCGCGAGCTACTGGCTGCACAACGCCTGGATCACCACCTCAGGCGAGAAGATGTCGAAGTCGCTGGGCAACTCGCTGGTCATCCCGGAGGTCCTGAAGAAGGTACGCGGCATCGAGCTGCGCTACTACCTGGTCGCGGCCCACTACCGGTCCCACGTCGAGTTCTCCTTCGAGGCGCTCGCGGAGGCGGCCGCCGGGTTCCAGCGGATCGAAGGCTTCCTGGAGCGCGCCGCGTCGGTGATCGGAGAGGTTCCCGCCGACGGTGTCGCGTGCGCCGACTTCGTCGAGGCGATGGACGACGACCTCGGCACCCCGGCCGCGGTCGCGGCCCTGCACGAGGCCGTACGCGAGGGCAACAAGCTGCTCGCCGACGGCGACAGCCCGGCGCTGCGTGGGGTCGCCGCGAGCGTCCGCGCGATGCTGGACATCCTCGGGCTCGACCCTGCCGACCCGTCGTGGGGTCCGGCCGGCGGCGACGACGAGAAACTGACCGGCGCACTTGATGTGCTGGTTCGCGGGGTACTGGACGAGCGCGCGGAGGCGCGCGCCGCCAAGGACTGGCCCCGCGCGGATGCCCTGCGAGACCGGCTCAAGGATGCCGGGATCGAGATCGAGGACACCCCTGAGGGTCCGAAATGGAGCGTTAACTGATGGCAGGCAACTCCCAGCGCCGCGGAGCGATCGCGAAGGGACGCAAGAAGGGCGCCCAGGTGGGCACCGGCGGCAACCGGCGCAAGGGCCTCGAGGGCAAGGGTCCGACGCCGAGGGCGGTCGACCGGCCGTACCACAAGGCGCACAAGGCGGCCCAGGCCGCCGAGAAGCGGGCCGGCAAGGGTCCGCGCAAGCGGGCCGCCGGTGACGCCGAGTGGATCATCGGACGCAACTCGGTGGTCGAGGCACTGCGCGAGGACGTACCGGTCAACGGGCTTTACGTCGCCGAGGGCGCCGAGCGCGACGGGCGGCTGCGCGAGGCGTTCCTGCTCGCCTCCGAGAAGGGCATCTCGCTGCTCGAGGTGACCAAGGTCGAGCTCGACCGGCTGACCGGCTTCAACGGCCACCAGGGGCTCGCCGCGCGGATCCCCGCCTATGAGTACGCCCACGCCGACGACCTGCTCGACCGTGCGGCCGAGATCGGCGAGAAGCCGCTCATCGTCGCGCTCGACCAGGTCACCGACCCGCGCAACCTGGGCGCCATCGTGCGTTCGGCCGCGGCCTTCGGTGCCCACGGCGTGGTGATCCCGGAGCGGCGTGCGGCCGGGATGACCGCCGCCGCGTGGAAGACGAGCGCCGGCGCCGCGTCGCGGATCCCGGTCGCTCAGACGGTCAACCTGACCCGGCAGCTGAAGGCCTATCAGGAGGCCGGCTGCATGGTCGTGGGGCTCGACATGGAGGGTGACATCTCGCTGCCCGAGCTGGGTGCCCCCGACGGCCTCGCCGACGGTCCGCTGGTGATCGTCGTCGGCGCCGAGGGCGGCGGGCTCTCCCGCCTGGTCCAGGAGACCTGTGACCAGATAGTGTCGATCCCGATGGCCAACTCCGTAGAGTCTCTCAATGCCGGCGTCGCCGCGTCGGTGGTGCTCTACGCGGTCGCGGAGGCGCGTCGCTGATCTCTCGCCGCACTCTGTTTCGGGGCCTCGCCGTCTGGGCGGGGCTCGGAGTGCTGTGGCTCGTGCTGGCCGTGGCGCTGAGCACGTGGCTCTTCCTGTCCAGCGAACGTCAGGTGGTCCTGGCCGGCCACGACTCGGTCCTGCGCCCGACACTGTCGGGGAAGGCGATCATCCACACCGGACCGGTGCTGCCCGACGTACGCCTGGACGTCGGTGGCCCGGTCGGTGTCGACGTCACCCTCGGGAAGACCGAGCTGAGGTCGATGGACGAGCTCTTCGAGCGCTACGCGGTCCTCGGGTCGGCCCCCGACGGTCAGCGCGCGGTCGTGGTGGAGCAGGTCGAGTCGATGCTCGTCGCGGCCGTGCTCCGCGGCGCCGCGATCTCCTTGGCGATCGTCGCCGGAGGCGTCCTGCTGTGGTGGCTGCCCGGCTCCCGACGCCGCGCCGACCTGGGCAGACGTGTCAAGGAAGCGGCCCGCACACGGCACGGCCTGACCACCGCAGGCATCGGCGTGGTCACGGTGGCCGTGCTCGCGGTCGCGGTCTGGCAGCCCTGGGGCGAGTCCGGAGCACCGGCGTCGGACAAGGAGGCCGGTCCGGTCGCCGGCGACTGGACCCCGCTGGCCGACTTCCTCGGCACGGAGATCCCGGTGCCCGATGAGCTGTCCGACGTGGAGGTCCGGGGCGACGCCTACGCCAACCAGACCCGCCGACTCGTGGCCAGCGCCGTCGACACCTACAACTCCAGCCGGACCTTCTACGAGAAGGTGGTGGCGAAGGTGCCGGACCTGGCGCTGCACGAGCCGGCCGAGGACGAGACCGTGTCGGTCCTCGTCTCCGACCGTCACGACAACGTCGGCATGGACTCCGTGGTGCGCGCGATCGCCGACGAGGGCGGCGCGACCGGCATCCTCGACGCCGGGGACGACACCTCGACCGGCTCCGACTGGGAGACCTTCTCCCTCGACTCCCTCACCGACGCCAGCGACGGCCTGGACAAGTGGGCGGTCACCGGCAACCACGACCACGGCCCGACGGTCGGCACCTATCTGGCCGACAAGGGCTGGACCATGCTCGACGGCGAGGTCGTCGACGGCCCGGGCAGCTCGACTCTCCTCGGCGTCCCCGACCCGCGCACAAGCGGCCTCGGCAACTGGATCGACGCTCAGGGCGTCACCCTCGAGGAGGCCGGCGAGAAGCTGGCCGACATCGCCTGCGACTCCATGGACGACGGCAAGCCGGTCGCGACCCTCCTCGTCCACGACCCGTCCCTGGGCCGCGAGACCCTGCGCCGGGGCTGCGCGACCCTCGTCGTCGGCGGCCACCGCCACGTGCACCAGGGGCCGAGCGAGGTGACCGGCGAGAACGGTCAGATCGGCTGGACCTACACCAACGGCACCACCGGCGGCGCTGCGTACGCCTTCGCGATGGGGAAGATCCGGCGCACCGCCGAGGTCACCCTGATCACCTACGCCGACGGGCAGCCCGTCGGTGTCCAGTCGGTCGAGCTGGAGACCAACGGCGCCCTCACCGCCCACGAGTACGTCCCGCTGGAGCCCCCGACCGCGAGCGAGTGAGCCGGCGAGATTCTCGTCGAGGACGAGGCCGTCTTTACGATGACGCAGTGATCGGTGACCGGCTTTCTTCACAGCGCCCGACGGCGAACCTGCGCGTCATGCGTGTCCTGGCGGCGTCCCTGAGCGTTGCGGTGCTGGCCGGCTGTCTCGAGCGGCTGCACGCGAACGTCGGCGACTGGGGCGTGTTCGTGTTCTGGGCCGTCGCGGGCATCGTGGCGGTGGCCTGGCCCGTGGCGTTCCTCGTGGCCGGATTCGGTGCGACGCAGCGGCAGCGTCGGGCCGTCTTCGTGACCGCCTTCGCCCTGACCGTGTCGAGCTTCGGGCTCCTTCTGCTCGGCTGGGGTCTGGTCATGGTGCTGTACCCGGAGTATGCGGTCGGCTGGTACATCCCGGCTCGGAGCGGAGGTTCCGAGATCGACACCGCTGCCGATGCGACCGGGACCGGCAAGGTCATGGTCGCATCGGGTGCGCTGCTCTCCATCGGCATCATGGTGAGTCTCGGCCGGATGGCGAGTCACGTCGGGGAGCCGGAGGAGTCGCAGCCGAAGAAAAGCAAGCAGAAGAGGTCGAAGCGGAAGAAGTCACAGCCGGAGGATGAGGCGTTGATCCTCCGTGATCAGTTGAGCACAGCAGCGCTGGCGCTGTGGGTCTGCGGGGCGCTCTTCTGGCTCGTCGCGCTCGGCATCGGGCTGATCGCGATGATCCAGTACGACGGGGTGCGAGCGGAGCTGGCCGCGTGCGCCCCCGGATCCGCGTCGTGCGCGACCGATATCTGGGTGGCGAACGAGCTGCCCTGGATCCTAGCGGTGGTGAGCGGGATCGCTCTGCTGCTGGTGATCGCAGCCATCGTGGCGCGGAGATCGCTGTCACGGATCGTGGCGGGCTGGGACGACCTCCCGCCGGCGCTGATGCTGGTGACCGGATGGCTCTATCAGGCCGTCTCGGTCGTGGCCTTGGCCAGCGGCGTCCTCTATGCACGATGGTCCCAGGCGACCTGCACCGGTGGCGGTAGCCTCCGCCGTTGTGGGGTGGAGACTCCGTGGTTCTCCTTCACCGACGAATGGCTGCACTGGGTGATCGTGTGGGCACTCGTCGCGTATGCCGTGCTGGCCTATCTGGTCGTGTTCCCGTTCCTCGCGATCGCCGAGTCGGAGCGGTCCGCGCGTGAGACCGGAGCAACCGGGTCGGCGCGACGTCACGTCCTGATCTATCTGGTCACCCTGGCGATCGTGATCGGACTTGCTGGGTCAGCGGTCGTCTGGTGGCAACGCGCTTCGACCCCGGGCGCGACCTCGGGCACCTGGGAGGAGTACGCCGCCGAGAACATGAGCCCGTCGGCGTACCCGCACCTGGAGAAGGCCGAGCTCGAGGTTCCCCACGGCCGGGACCGGGGCATCCCGGTCGTCGCGAACATCGTTCTCGGGGGTGACGAACCGGAGATGCCGTCGGCGGAGGTCGCTGCGCTCATCGAGAGCGCCTGCTCCTACCGGTCCTCTCGTTGGCGTGCCGGCACGCCGCAGACGTGGGTGCGCCTCGCCTACGGCACCGAGAGCGACAGGTCGCGCTTCGTGCAGCTCGACTGCGAGGCCGGCCACCTGCAGGCTGTCACCGGCCTGCTCGCCTGGATGGAGGAGAATCCGGCCGACGGCCTTGCCGCCGAGGTCGTCCTCAGGTCCCGGGATGACGGCGTGCTCGAGACGGAGCTCTATCTGCCGGACAGCTCGGCCACGAGCTTCCGCAAGGCGCTGATCTATCTGTGCGCCTTGCCCGCCACCGCGGACGTCCAGCGTTCTGGAGCCATCTCCGACATCGCTGCGGACAACAGCATCAGCGACGTCGACTGCGGCGACCCCGATGCCGAGGTCGCCGCCTGGCGGGACCTCGGCTAGACCCGCTCGCGCTCCGGCTCGTACGTCTCCCAGTACGTGGCCCCGGTGATGCCCAGCGCGTGGGGATCGAAGACCGGGTCGAGGCCCTGCTTCTTCTGCTTCTCGTAGTCACGCAGCGCGGCGAACGCGGGCTGCTGGAGAACGAGGATCCCGATGATGTTCAGCCACGCCATCAGTGCGACACCGATGTCACCGAGGGTCCAGGCGTCGCTGGCGGTCGAGACGCAGCCGTAGGCGGAGGCGATCAGGATCACCACCTGGAGCGCCAGCGTGACCACCCGCCCGAGCGAGACCCCGCGCTGGCCGCCGAGGCGGACGGTGGCGTACCTGCCGACGATGAACCGGAGATTCGTCTCGGCCATGTAGTAGTAGGCGACCATCGTGGTGAAGCAGAAGAACGCCAGGGAGATGGCGATGAAGGACGCGCCGATACCTGGGAACACGGTGTCGAAGGCCGACTGCGTGTAGGCCGGTCCGACCTCCGCGCCAGCGGCGAGCACGCCGCCGCCCGCGAGCACGCCGCCGCTCTCGCTACCGCCCTCGAAGACGCGGTAGGCGCCCGTGGACAGCATGAGGAAACCTGTCGCCGAGCAGACGAACAGCGTGTCGACGTACACGGCGAAGGCCTGGACGAGCCCCTGTTTCGCCGGGTGGGAGACCTCGGCCGCGGCCGCCGCGTGCGGGCCGGTGCCCTGCCCGGATCATCTCCGGGAAGTGCCGCACCTGCAGGAACCGCGACCGCACCGAGAAGAACACCCCCACGGCGAGACAGAGGTATACGAGCCAGTTGCTCCACACGACCGCACTGATGGCGCCCAAGATGTCCGTCATCCGTCTTCCCTTCAATTATCCGACGTTCGGATGAGGGGAAACCCTTTCAGACGTCCTCCCCGCGCGGGTTTTCGAGGGATGCCTCAGGGCGCGTCAGGGTCGGGACGACACGCCGGATGCACGGTTGGGCTGGTGACTGGATACGATTGTCCCGCCGTCGCGGAGACGTACGGTATGCCGGTGTAGCTCAGTTGGTAGAGCGTTCGCCTTGTAAGCGAAATGTCGCGGGTTCGACTCCTGTCACCGGCTCCATCATCTGCCTCAGCGGAGCTGAGTGACCTCGTACGTCGTCGGCGGGTTGGCGATGTCGTCCTGGGAGGCGATGAGCTCGAGCTCGCGGCGGCCGGACTTCAACGTGCGGTCGAGGATGGCGAAGAGGGTGTTCGCGGTGCGGCCGAGGGCGGCCGGCGTGGAGCCGGTCGAGAGCAGGTGGGAGAGATAGACGGCCGCGGTGACGTCGCCGCCGCCGTTGGGGGAGATCGGGAGCAGCGGAGTGGTGACCGACCAGGCGCCTTCGTCGGAGACCGCGACCAGATCGATGTGGGTCGGATCCTTGGTGATCACCGAGGTCACCAGCACGTTCGACGGACCGGACCCACGGACGATGTCGACGGCGGCGAGCACCTCCTGGAGGGTGTCGGTCGACTCGAGGCCGGCCAGGAAGTTGAGCTCGAAGTGGTTCGGCGTGATCACGTCGGCGGCGGGGACGACCTGGTCGCGCATGAACTCCGGGATGCCCTCGCGGACGAACATGCCGCGCCCGACGTCGCCCATCACCGGGTCGCAGCAGTAGAGGGCCCGGGGGTTGAGCGCCTTCACGCGGCGTACGGAGTCCAGGATGATCGCGCCGACGGCCGGGTCACCCTGGTAACCGGACAGGACTGCGGAGACGGTGGAGAGGCCGTCGCGCTCGGAGATCCCCTCGATGACCTCGGCGACCTGGTCGGCGGCCACGACCGGTCCACGCCACGCGCCGTAGCCGGTGTGGTTGGAGAAGTTGACCGTGAGCACCGGCCAGACCTCGTGACCGAGGCGCTGGATCGGGAAGACTGCCGCCGAGTTGCCGACGTAGCCGAAGGCCACGTGCGACTGGATGGAGAGGATCTGCATGCGTCCAGTCTCCAACAAACGGCTCAGGCGGCCTGCTTCTGGGCCTTCTTCTGGGGCGGGTCGTTGAGCAGCCAAGCCGCCAGCGCGCCACCGATCGCGCCGAAGAGGTGGCCCTGCCAGGAGACACCGGTCTGCCCGGGGAGTACGCCGAGGAGCAGGCTGCCCCAGACCAGGAAGATGAGCACGCCGATGACGATCTGGCCGACGCGGTGGTTGAACAGTCCGCGCAGGATCAGGTAGACGAGCCAGCCGAAGATCAGCATCGAGGTGCCGGCGGTGATGCTGCCCGGGGGCGACATCAGCCAGACGCCGACTCCTCCGACCACCCAGATGATGAGGGTCGCGACGATCCCGCGGCCGATGCCCGAGGCGAGCACCAGGAAGCTGAGGACGAGCGCGAACAGGGTGTTGCCGTAGAGGTGGGCCCAGCCGAAGTGGAGCACCGGGGCGAACACGATGCCGAGCAGGCCGGCGTCGGTGCGTGGCTGGATGCCGAGCGTGTCGAGCTGGTGCCCGCTGATGTAGTCGGTGGCCTCGAGCACCCAGAGCAGGGCGACGAAGCCGAGCGACCAAATACCGGCCCGAAGCCAGTTGGCGCGTTGGGGCCGCGTGGGGGAGTCCTGGCTCACGCCTGAAATCTTACCTACCGCTCCACAGCGGCGAGCCGCTGCTCGAGACTCTCGTAGAGGTAGGGGACGGCGGCCGGGTGCGGGCCGGTCTCGTAGAGCTCTGTGGCGAGGCCCCGGGGCGACTCTCCGGTGTGGTCGGCCGCCCAGGTCTCACCGCCCCCGGTGATCCGCCCGCCGTCGAGGGGCAGCACTGCATCGGCAGCCAGCGCCACCCAGTGCCCGCCACCGCCCTCGAGCCAGGCCACCGGCACGGCGTACGCCTCGCCCTCGGTCATGTCGGCGTCGAGAGTGATCCGGCGGCCGATCGGGTGGGCTCCCTGGCGGCTCCACAGGACGGTGGTGACCTCGAGCCGGTCGGTGTCGGCAGGGCCGGCGGTGCCCAGGACGAGGTGGTCGGCGAAGGTCGCCCAGTCGCGTACGTCGGTCGCGGGGAGCTCCGGAGGCCCGGCCCGGTCCAGCAGGGCCCGTCCGCCGAGCACGGCGGCCCAGGTCGCCATCAGGACGACGACGATGGTGCCGGCGATCTTGAGTCGCCGTGACACCGACAGCGTCGGTCCGGTCGTGTCCTCGCCCACGTGACCCCCGTTCACCGCGCCGATGGGCCGCTGGGGCGACCCTCATCAGGCAGAGCCTAATCGGGAAGGGACCAGTCGACCGGGGAACCGCCCTGCTCGACCAGGAGCGCGTTGGCGCGGGAGAACGGCCGCGACCCGAAGAATCCCCGGCGCGCGGAGAGCGGCGAGGGGTGGACGGACTTGACCGCGGGCACCCCGTTGAGCCGCGGCTCGAGATTCTGCGCGTGCCGGCCCCACAGGATCGCGACCAGCGGCCCGCCGCGTCGGCCCAGGACGTCGATCGCTCGCCCGGTGACCTCCTCCCAGCCCTTCTTCGAGTGGGACGCGGGAGCGCCGGGGCGCACCGTCAGCGAGGTGTTGAGCAGCATCACCCCGCGGTCGGCCCAGGTCGACAGGTCGCCGTGCTCGGGCATCTTCAGGTCGAGGTCGGTGGCCAGCTCGGCGTAGATGTTCCGCAGCGACGCAGGCAGTGGACGTACGTCCTTCTCGACCGCGAAGCTGAGCCCGATCGGATGCCCGATGGTCGGGTAGGGGTCCTGGCCGACGATCAGGACGCGTACGTCCCGCAGCGGGCGCCGGAAGGCGTTGAAGATCCGGTCGCCGTCGGGAAGATAGGGCCGCCTGGCCGCCAGTTCGTCACGCAGGAAGCGGCCCATCTGCTCGATCTGCGGCTCGGCCGGCGCCAGCGCCTCGGCCCAGTCGGCAGCCATCAGGCCCTTGTCCACGAGTCCGGCGAGTGCGCTCATAAATGATGAGCGTATCGGCTGGCATCGACGGATAAGTTGTCCGTGGCACTCAGGTTGGACTCAACAAGGAGTAGACATGAAGTTCGGTTTCTTCGTCCCGCAGGGATGGCGCTTCGACCTCGTCGGGATCGACCCGGCGGACCAGTGGACGACGATGAAGGACCTGGCGCTGCATGCGGATGCCGGGGCCTGGGAGTCGATCTGGGTCTACGACCACTTCCACACCACCCCGGAGCCCTCGGACCAGGCGACCCACGAGGCCTGGTCGCTGATGGCGGGCCTGGGCGCGGTGACGTCGCGGGTGCGCCTCGGGCAGATGTGCTCGTGCATGTCCTACCGCAACCCGGCCTACCTGGCGAAGGTCGCCGCCACCGCCGACCACATCAGCGGCGGCCGGATCGAGATGGGCATCGGCGCGGGCTGGTACGAGCACGAGTGGCGTGCCTACGGCTACGGCTTCCCCGAGGCGCGCGACCGTCTCGGGATGCTGCGCGAGGGCGTCCAGATCTTCCAGCAGGCCTGGACCAAGGGCGTCTCGTCGCTGGACGGGAAGTACTACCAGGTCGACGGCGCCATCTGTCAGCCCCTGCCCCTTCAGCAGGGCCGCTCCGGCATCCCGCTGTGGATCGCCGGCGGCGGTGAGAAGGTGACCCTGAAGATCGCCGCGCAGTACGCCGACTACACCAACTTCGCCGGCGACCCGGAGACCTTCAAGGCCAAGTCCGACATCCTCGCGGCGCACTGCGAGAACCTCGGCCGGGACTTCGCCGAGATCACCCGCTCCTCCAACTACAACGTCTTCATCGGTGAGACCGAGAAGGAGGCTCAGGAGAAGATCGACTGGTACGCCGACCACCTCGCCAAGTCGCTCGGTGAGGCCGCCGGCCCGGAGCACGCCCGCCGCAGCGGCAGCCAGGGACTGGTCGGCACGCCCGAGCAGATCGTGGAGAAGCTGAAGTCGATGGAGGAGCTGGGGATGACGTACGCGATCACCTACTTCGGCGACGCCGCCTACGACCGCTCTTCCATCGAGCTCTTCGAGTCGAAGGTCCTCCCCGAGTTCGCCTGAGCGACGCCCGGCGACACCGTCGCGGACGTTTACAACGAGGTGACCGCCCGGTAGGAAGACGTACATGAAGATGACGACCTTCCTCGGGGGAGTGGCGGTTGCCGCCGGCGTGGTCGCCGCTCGCGACCTGACCCAGCGCAAGCACGCGATCCTGCGGAACTTCCCGGTGATCGGTCACGCGCGGTACCTGATGGAGAAGATCGGGCCGGAGCTGCGGCAGTACATCGTCGCGGACAACGACGAGGAGCGCCCCTTCAGTCGCGACCAGCGGCGCTGGGTCTACGCCTCGTCGAAGGAGCAGAACAACTACTTCGGCTTCGGCACCGACAACGACATCGAGCACACCCAGGGCCACATCCACATCAAGCACCGTACGTTCGCCGACTCCCTGCCCGACGACCACGACCCGGCCGCCGTGCTCCCTTCGGCGAAGGTGCTCGGCGGCCCGCGTGGGCGCGCGAAGGCGTTCCGGCCGGAGTCGGTCGTCAACATCTCGGCGATGTCTTTCGGGTCGCTGTCCGGGCCGGCGATCACGGCGCTCAACCTGGGCGCGCGGCGGGCCGGGGCGATGCACAACACGGGTGAGGGTGGCATCTCGCCCTACCACCTCGAGGGTGGTGCGGATCTGGTGATGCAGGTCGGCACCGCCTACTTCGGGTGCCGGAACGCCGACGGCACCTTCTCGATCGACCGGCTCAAGGAGCGGGTCGCCACCGCGCCGGTCAAGGCGATCGAGATCAAGCTCTCCCAGGGCGCCAAGCCCGGGCTCGGTGGCCTGCTGCCGGCGGCCAAGGTGACCCCGGAGATCGCCGAGATCCGCGGCATCGAGCTCGGCAAGGACTGTGCGTCGCCGTCTCGGCACTCCGCCTTCCGCGACGTCGACTCGATGCTCGACTTCGTCGAGATGATCGCGGCCGAGACCGGGCTGCCGGTCGGCATCAAGTCGGCGGTCGGCGAGATGGAGTTCTGGCAGGAGCTCGCCGGCACGATGCGGTCGGGGGAGCGGGGAGTCGACTTCATCACCGTCGACGGCAGCGAGGGTGGCACCGGCGCCGCGCCGCTGATCTTCTCCGACGCGGTGGCGATGCCCTACCGGATCGGCTTCTCGCGGGTCTACGGCACCTTCGCCGAGCTCGGCCTGACCGACTCGGTCACCTTCATCGGGTCGGCCAAGCTCGGCCTGCCGGAGAACGCCGCGGTCGCCTTCGCGCTCGGCGCCGACATGGTCAACGTCGGCCGCGAGGCGATGATGTCGGTCGGCTGCATCCAGGCGCAGAAGTGCCACGACGACACCTGTCCCACCGGCGTCGCGACGCAGAACAAGTGGCTCTCCGGCGGCCTCGACCCGCAGGACAAGGGCGATCGCTGCGCCAGCTATCTCAGGACCCTGCGCCGGGAGCTGACGAAGGTCTCCGCCGCCGTGGGCGTCGCCCACCCCGGCCTGATCACGCCCCACGACATCGAGGTCATGAACGGCGACTACGAGTCACGCACCCTCGCCGGTGTCTACGGCTACAAGGACCACTGGGGCACTCTCGGTCCCGATGTGACCCGCGATCTTCTCGCCGTCGTGCAGCCGCACCGTACGTTCAACGAGAAGCCGTCCACCGCCTGACCCGCCGAGACGTCACGTACGTCGGTCGAGACGTCACGTACGTCGGCCGAGTCGGCACTCAGCTGCCATCTCGGCCGACGCAGCTGACGTCTCGGCCGACGGGGGTGACGTCTCGTCAGGACTCGGTGGCGTAGCGGGCGCCGATGGACTCGCGGATCATGTCCATCTGGCGCATCAGGCTGAGCGTCTGGCTGTGGGGCACCAGCGGGGACTCCAGGAGGCCCTCGCGCAGGCACCGCTGGACCTCGACGATCTCGTTGCCGTACCCAGCGCCGATGACGGGCTCGTCGCCGACGATCTCGACGGGCTCGCCGCCGTCGGCCGGCGTGAAGACCGCCGAGGACGGGTGGTGGAAGTCGGTCAGCTCGATCCGGCCCCGGTCGGTGGCGATGGCGGCCGCGCGGGAGGAGTAGGAGGTGACCGAGGAGACCATGGTGGAGAGCTCGTTGCCGGCGTACTTCCCGGTCATCACCAGGTCGAGGTCGAAGGTCGCGCCGTCGGCGCCTTCCCCGAGGTTGGCCTGAGCGGTCAGCGCGCGGGCCTCTCCGAAGAGCAGGTGGGCGAAGGTCAGCGGGTAGATGCCCATGTCGAGCAGCGCGCTCGCGCCGAGCGCCGGGTCGAGCAGGCGCTGGTGCCTCTCGGGGTCGGCGACGAAGCCGAGCTCGGCGTGTACGTGACGCGGAACCCCGAAGCGGCCCGACCGCACGTCGGCGACGAGGCGCCGGATGATCGGGTTGGTGGCCATCCACATGGCTTCCATGAGGAAGAGCTTCTTGGAGGTGGCCAGGTCGACCATCTTCTGCGAGTCGGCGGCGTTGAGCGTCAGCGCCTTCTCGCACAGCACGTGCTTGCCGGCCTCGAGCACGAGGGTGGCGTGCTCGAGGTGGTGAGAGTGGGGCGAGGCGATGTAGACGACGTCGACGTCCTCGTCGGCGGCCAGCTCCTCATAGGAGCCGTGCGCGCGGACCGGGCCGTTGGCGGCGTACTCCTTCGCGAACGTCTCCGCGGACTCCGTGCTCCGTGACCCGACGGCCACGAGTCGGCCGTCGGGGACGAGCATCAGATCGGTGGCTAGGGAGTGGGCGATCCGGCCGGTGCCGAGAATTCCCCACCTGATCGGGTCAGAGTTGGTGGTCACGGCTCGACTCTAGCCACCTGGCAGGCCTCAGTGGGCGTTGGGCGGAAGCACGTTCTTGGTGTGGCTGCCCTGCACCGCGGCGAGCTCCTCGAGGAAGGAGTCGGCCCAGTAACGTACGTCCTTGGAGGCGACCTGCTTGCGCATCGCCTTCATCCGGCGGGTGAGCTCCTTCGGCTCGGCCTGGTAGGCCTCGAGGAGGGCGGCCTTCATCCCGTTGATGTCGTAGGGGTTCACCAGCCAGGCCTGGCGCAGCTCCTCGGCAGCGCCGGCGAACTCCGAGAGCACGAGGGCGCCGTCGTCCTCGTAGCGGCAGGCGACGTACTCCTTCGCGACCAGGTTCATGCCGTCGCGGTAGGGGGTGACGACCATGATGTCGGCGGCGCGGTAGAGCGCGGCCATCTCTGCACGGGGAAGCGAGGTGTGGAGGTAGGAGATCGCCGGGCGGCCGATGCGGCCGAGGTCGCCGTTGAGGCGGCCGACGAGGCGGTCGATGTCGTCGCGCAGCTTGCGGTACTGCTCGACGCGCTCGCGAGAGGGCACCGCCACCTGGACGAAGATGACGTCCTCGACGTCGAGCTCGGTGTCGCGGAGCATCTCGCCGAAGGCGCGCAGCCTGGCGTAGATGCCCTTGGTGTAGTCGAGCCGGTCGACGCCGAGCAGGATCTTCTTCGGGTCACCGAGCTGCTCGCGGATCTCCTTGGCGCGCTGGTTGACGCCCTCGTCGTGGGCCATCTCGTCGAAGCCGACGAAGTCGATCGAGATCGGGAAGGCGGCCGCGTGCACGGTGCGCCCGTCGGGGAGATAGACCAGGTCGCGATGGGTCTTGTGGCCGACGCGCTGGCGCACCAGGCGGACGAAGTTCTGGGCCGCCTGGGGGAGCTGGAAGCCGACCAGGTCGGCGCCGAGGAGTCCTTCGAGGAGCTGGCGGCGCCACGGGACCTGCTGGAAGAGCTCGGCCGGCGGGAACGGGATGTGCAGGTAGAAGCCGATGCGCAGGTCGGGGCGGAGCTCGCGCAGCATCTGCGGCACCAGCTGGAGCTGGTAGTCCTGCACCCAGACGGTCGCGCCCTTGGCGGCGACCTCGGCGCACTTCTCGGCGAAGCGCTGGTTGACCCGTTGATAGCCGTCCCACCACTCACGGTGGAACTCCGGCTTGGCCACGACGTCGTGGTAGAGCGGCCACAGCGTGCCGTTGGAGAAGCCCTCGTAGTGCTCCTCGATGTCCTGGGCGGTCATCGTCATCGGCAGCAGGTGGAGTCCGTCGTCCTCGAACGGCTCGAGGTCCTCGTCGGTGCCGCCGGGCCAGCCGATCCAGACGCCGTCGTTGGCCCGAAGGACCGGTTCGAGGGCGCTGACCAGACCTCCTGGCGAGCGTCGCCACGCTTTCGTGCCGTCCGGCATCTCCACTCGATCGACGGGGAGCCGATTGGCCACGATTACCAGGTCAGCCTGCACATCTCCGACTGTAATGGACGGGGGCCAGGTTCGGCGCCGTGTCGTTCCACCCACGACTTCCGGCCCCTTGCGAGGAATACCTGTCGAGTAACACGCCGGGAGGGTGAACCACAGCGGTGTAGTTCGGCGCGTTAGGGTGTGGTCAGATGCAGACGACACCGGGGGACGAGGAATGAGCGCTGTCAACGTGCAGGTCACAGGCCCAGGCGAGGACCCCGCGAGCCTCAGCGAGCGCGACAAGCAGATCCTTGATTTCGAGCGTCAGTGGTGGAAGTACGCCGGAGCCAAGGAAGCCGCCGTCCGTGAGGCTTTCAACATGTCCGCCACCCGTTACTACCAGGTGCTCAACGCCCTCATCGACAAGCCGGAGGCCCTCGAGGCCGACCCCCTGCTCGTGCGCCGCCTGCGACGGCTCCGCGCGGCCCGGCAGCGTCAGCGCTCGGCGAGACGGCTCGGCTTCGAGGTCTGAATGACCGGCTGCGTACGTCCTTCGAAGGGGGAGCGTGGCGTCGCGCTCCCCACACCCGTCATCGCGCTGAGCGTGGTGGCGGTCGTCGCTGCGGTGATCATCTTCTGGATCACCGGTGGCGACGGAGACGAGGGCAAGGAGATCGCCCAGGCCGGTGGCAGCCCCTCGGCCTCACCGTCCGCCTCGCCGAAGGCGGCCAAGGCCGAGGAGACGAAGCCGCCGAAGGCCGAGCCTTCCCCCGTCGACCGTGCCAAGGTCAGCGTCGAGGTCTACAACCAGTCCAACATCGCGGGCTTGGCCAGCGACGTCGCGGCGAAGGCGACCACGGTCGGCTGGAACGTCGTCGGTGAGGACAACTGGATGGGTTCGGTCCCGGAGAACACCGTCTACTACCCGAGCGAGATGAAGCGCGAGGGCCAGCAGCTCGCCGACGACCTCGGGATCAAACGCACCCATCCCTCGGTCGAGGGCTCGATGAAGGGCGACCGGCTGACGGTGGTTCTGACCGGGGCTCTCTGAGGCTTTCCGGCCGTTCTCGAACGTGTGTGATCTGACGCACGGCGGAGGCCTCCCGGTCTGCTCCACGGTGGTTGCCGTGTCACAGTTGAGGCATGGCCGAACTCCAGCCTGATGGCGCCGCAGGTGACCAGAAGTACGCCGCGATCGCAGCTGTCGCCGCCGAGACCCTCGTCGGTCTCGACTTCGACGGGACGCTCTCGCCGATCGTCGAGGACCCGGCCGCGGCCCGGATCCATCCGGACGCGGCTTCGGTCCTGATCGCGCTCGCGTCCCGGGTGAAGGCGCTCGCCATCGTCACCGGCCGGCCGGCCGGACAGGTCGTCGAGCTCGGTGGCCTGGCCGCGATCGCCGACGCGCTCGCGGAGGCGGGCAAGGAGCTGTACGTGTTCGGGCAGTACGGCAACGAGCGCTGGAGCGGTGCCGACCGGGTCGTCGTCGGCCCGCCGCCGCCCGAGGGACTGGCCGCCTTCGAGGCGGCGCTGCCGGCGGTGCTCTCCGCTCATGGGGCGCAGGACGCCTACATCGAGGAGAAGGGTCTCGCCGTCGGGGTCCATACCCGCCGGTTCCCCGACCCCGACGCTCTCGCCGCGCGCCTGCTCCCGCCGCTGACGGAGCTGGCCGGCGAGCACGGGCTCGTGGTCGAGCCCGGCAAGCAGGTCATCGAGGTACGCGCCCCCGGGATGCACAAGGGCCACGCGATCTCGACCCTGGTCGAGGAGGTCTCGCCCGGCGCGATCCTGTTCGGCGGTGACGACCTGGGTGACATCGAGGCGTTCGAGGCCGTCCGGGCCTGGGGGAAGACCACCGGCTCGCCGACCCTCCTCGTCTACTCCCACGCCGGGCCCGACCGGGGTCCGCTCGCGGATCTCGCCGATCTCGAGGTCGCGGGGCCGGAGGGTGTGCTGGGGCTGCTGGGGCGGCTGACCGACGAGGCGCGCCAGGGGTGACACCGCGACGTCTGTCCGCTCACAGCGAACAGCCTAACCGGAGGGAACATCCGGTTGCTCCCGGAAGTTGAGCCGGTATCACTCAACTCTTCTAGGAGGGTCCGCAATGGACAAGCTTCCTGTGCTGTTCGTCTCGGATGCCGTGGTCCTGCCGGGGATGGTCGTGCCCATCGAGCTCGACGAGGCCGCGCAGGCTGCGATCGACGCCGCCAGGGCAGGCTCGGACAGCCGCCTGCTGGTCGCGCCGCGGCTGGGGGACCGGTATGCGACGTACGGTGCCGTCGCCACGATCGAGCGCGTAGGCCGGTTCCGGGGCGGTGAGCCCGCGGCGGTGCTGAGGGCCGTCGGCCGGGCCAAGATCGGCTCCGGCGTGACCGGACCCGGTGCCGCGCTGTGGGTCGAGGTCGAGCCCGCCACCGAGACGACGACGGAGCACGCGAAGGAGCTGGCCGAGGAGTACAAGCGGCTGGTCGTCGCGGTGCTCCAGCGTCGCGAGGCGTGGCCGGTCATCGACCAGGTCAACCGGCTCACCGAGCCGTCCGAGATCGCCGACACCGCCGGCTACGCGCCGTACCTCGACGACGATGCCAAGCGCGAGCTGCTGGAGACGCCGGACGTCACCGAGCGTCTCGAGAAGGTGATCGCCTGGGCGAAGGACTACATCGCCGAGTCCGAGGTCAGCGACAAGATCGCGGAGGACGTACGCGAGGGCATGGAGAAGACGCAGCGGGAGTTCCTGCTGCGCCAGCAGCTCGCCGCGATCCGCAAGGAGCTCGGCGAGGGCGAGCCCGAGGGCTCCGACGACTACCGGGCCCGCGTCGAGGCCGCCGACCTGCCCGAGGCCGTACGCGAGGCCGCGCTGCGCGAGGTCGACAAGCTCGAGCGTGGTTCCGAGCAGAACCCCGAGACCGCCTGGATCCGCACCTGGCTGGACACGGTGCTGGAGCTGCCCTGGGGTGTGACGACGGAGGACTCCACCGACGTGACCGCTGCCCGTGAGGTGCTCGACGCCGACCACCACGGCCTCGAGGAGGTCAAGGACCGGATCGTCGAGTACCTGGCGGTGCGGACCCGACGCGCCGAGCGCGGGCTGCAGGTCATCGGTGGCCGTGGCTCCGGCGCCGTGGTGCTGCTCGCCGGCCCGCCAGGAGTCGGCAAGACCTCGCTGGGTGAGTCGGTCGCGCGCTCGCTCGGACGGAAGTTCGTCCGGGTCGCGCTGGGTGGCGTCCGCGACGAGGCCGAGATCCGCGGTCACCGGCGCACCTATGTCGGTGCGCTTCCGGGCCGGATCGTGCGGGCCATCAAGGAGGCCGGCTCGATGAACCCGGTCGTGCTCCTCGACGAGGTCGACAAGGTCGGCAGCGACTACCGGGGTGACCCGGCGGCGGCTCTGCTGGAGGTGCTCGACCCGGCGCAGAACCACACCTTCCGCGACCACTACCTCGAGCTCGACCTGGACCTCTCCGACGTGCTCTTCATCGCGACGGCCAACGTCGTGGAGCAGATCCCGAGCGCGCTGCTGGACCGGATGGAGCTCGTCACCATCGACGGCTACACCGAGGACGACAAGGTCGCCATCGCTCGCGACTTCCTGCTGCCCCGGCAGCTCGAGCGCGCCGCGGTGACCGCCGAGGAGGCCACGGTCTCCGACGACGCCCTGCGCGAGCTGGCCGCGAACTACACCCGCGAGGCGGGCGTACGCCAGCTCGAGCGGCTGCTCGCCAAGGCGCTGCGCAAGGTGGCGACGAAGCTCGCCACCGGGGCGGAGCACGTCGAGATCGGCCTGGACAACCTCAAGGACCTGGTCGGACGGCCGCGGTTCACGCCGGAGTCGGCGGAGCGTACGTCTGTCCCGGGGGTCGCCACCGGACTGGCGGTCACCGGGCTCGGCGGGGACGTGCTCTTCATCGAGGCCTCCTCGGCCGAGGGGCAGACGGGGCTCAACATCACCGGCCAGCTCGGTGAGGTGATGAAGGAGTCCGCCCAGATCGCGCTCTCCTTCGTCCGTTCGCACGCCGCCGAGCTGGGTGTCGACCCGGCGGTGCTCGACCGCTCGCTCCACGTCCACGTGCCTGCGGGTGCGGTCCCGAAGGACGGGCCCAGCGCCGGCATCACGATGGTCACCGCGCTCACCTCTCTTGCGACCGGTCGTCCGGTCCGCAGCGAGGTCGGCATGACCGGTGAGGTCTCGCTCTCCGGCCGGGTGCTGCCCATCGGGGGCCTCAAGCAGAAGCTGCTCGCCGCCCAGCGAGCCGGCCTGACCGAGGTCTTCGTGCCCCAGCGCAACGAGCCCGACCTGGACGAGGTCCCCGACGAGGTGAAGCAGGCGCTGAAGATCAACCTGGTCAGCGACGTACGCGATGTCGTACGCGGTGCGCTCGCCGACGCCGGATCCGCCACTGGCGGCGAGGCCGAGTCGGTCCGCGCCGCCTGAGTGCGGTTGTCCCCTGGAGGGGCGGCACGGTGTCACACCGTGCCGCCCTTCTCGTTGTCCGGATGGCGGACACTTGGTCCGCGGAGTGGAACCCGGGTGTGATCGGCGGAGGTTGCCTGCCGTACGATCGGTATTGCTCATCGAGAGGGACTGAGGGAACGGCCCAGTGAAGTCCCGGCAACCGACCACGAGCCTCCTCCCGACCACGGGTAGGGCGTGGGACAAGGTGCTAATTCCGGCCCGGCGCGAGAGACGTGATCGGGGAAGATGAGGAGGAGGTTTCTCATGAGCGCTGCGACCACGGAGACGAAGGGCCTGCGCGAGGGCGCTTTCGGCAACGCCTCGGCGCTGTCGTGCCGGGAGTGTGGCCACCAGATCGAGCTCGGACCGCATTACGCCTGTCCGGAGTGTTTCGGGCCACTGGAGGTGGCGTATGACTTCCCGGCCGTGACCCGCGAGGAGATCGAGGCCGGACCCCGCAACATCTGGCGCTACAAGGCGCTGCTGCCGGTGCCCGACGACATCGAGCAGAGCCCCAACACCGAGCCCGGCTTCACCCGGCTCCTGGACGCGAAGAACCTCGCGCGCGAGCTCGGCATCGAGAAGCTCTGGGTGAAGGACGACTCGACCAACCCGACAAACTCGTTCAAGGACCGTGTGGTCGCCTGCGCGCTGAGCGCGGCCCGTGAGCTGGACGCCAAGGTCTTCGCCTGCCCGAGCACCGGCAACCTGGCCAACGCGGTCGCCGCGGCCGGCGCCCGCGCCGGGATCCCCACCGCTGTGTTCATCCCCAGCAACCTCGAGCAGCCCAAGCAGGTCAACTCCGCGGTCTTCACCGACAACCTGATCGCCGTCGACGGCAACTACGACGACGTCAACAAGCTGGCCCAGGAGATCGCCGCGGAGGAGGACGGCTGGGCGTTCGTGAACGTCAACGTACGTCCCTTCTACGCGGAGGGCTCCAAGACGCTCGGCTTCGAGATCGCCGAGCAGCTCGGCTGGCGCCTGCCCGACCAGATCGTCATCCCGGTGGCCTCCGGCTCCCAGCTGACCAAGGTCGACAAGGCCTTCAAGGAGCTCATCAAGCTCGGTCTGGTCGAGGAGAAGCCCTACCGGATCTTCGGCGCCCAGGCCACCGGCTGCAACCCGGTCGCGACCGCCTTCAAGGCCGGCGTCGACGCCATCCGCCCGGTCAAGCCCGACACGATCGCCAAGTCGCTGGCCATCGGCAACCCGGCCGACGGCATCTACGTCCTCGACGCCACCCGCTCCACCGGTGGCGCCGTCGAGGAGGTCACCGACGACGAGATCCGCTCGGCGATCGTGCTCCTGGCCCGCACCGAGGGCATCTTCACCGAGACCGCCGGCGGCACCACCCTCGCGGTCACCAAGAAGCTCGTCGAGACCGGCGCCCTCGACCCGAGCCTGGAGACGGTCATCATCAACACCGGCCACGGCCTCAAGACGCTCGACGCGATCAGCGGTATCGTCGGCCCTCGCGCCACCATCGCCCCCAACTACGACGCCTTCGAGGAGGCCGGGCTCTCGCAGGCGTAGGGCTGCGGATGTTCGTCTAGGTATGTAGCCGAGCCGTCACTTCCCACGCGGAACTCCGCGAGGGAAGTGACGGTTTCTCTGCATACCTAGACGAACCAACCGCCCGTTCACCCTCGTGCGCTACAGATAAGAGACGTGAGCAGCGCGAAGACGAGTGAAGAGGCCAGGTGGCTCGGCATGGTCGCCGCGACCGCCGGAGTCGCCGGTGCGATCGGCGTGGTGGGGGCGGCGGCCGGTGCCGGGTTCGTGACGTTGCTGAAGAGACAGGCGGCGCACGCGCGCGATGTGATCGGCAAACCCCTCGGCGAGGAGGCGATCTACGCCGACAAGGTCTACAAGAAGACCTACGGAGGTACGCCGGTCGAGCTCCTCGTCCTCGGCGACTCGATCGCCGCGGGGCTGGGCGCGGAGACCCGGGGCGGCACCCTCGGCGCACGGCTGGCCAAGGGCACGGCGAAGACCCTGCTGCGGCCGGTGCGGCTGCGTACGGCTGCCGTGGTCGGGGCCGAGACGTCCATGCTCCCCGCGCAGCTCGAGTCGCTGCCGAAGGGCTACCGACCCGACGTGGCGGTGGTCGTCGTCGGCGGCAACGACGTCACCCACCGGGTGCCGCAGAAGGACTCCACCCGGGTGCTGGGGGAGGTCATCGACGCGCTGCGTGAGCGTGGTGCCGAGGTCGTCGTCGGCACCTGCCCGGACGTCGGGGCGGTGCGGCCCCTGCCGCAGCCGCTGCGCTCGCTCGGCCGCCGGATCGCCAAGCAGCTGGCCGACGGTCAGCGGGAGATCGCTCTCGCCCGGGGTGCCCACGTCGTCTCGCTCTCCGACGTCGTCGGCCCGTTCTTCATCACCAACCCCGACGAGATGTTCGCCATCGACCACTTCCACCCGAGCGCGATGGGCTACAAGCGCACCGCCAAGGCCATGCTGCCCTCCGTCCTCGCCGCACTCGGGCAGGTCCAGCAGGTCCCGTTCGGTCACCACCTGCCCGAGCTCCCGCCCGAGGCGAGCGAGCCGACGGGCGCCGAGGACCCGGCCGGCAGCGAGCCCTGACGCCGACCCGGCGCGTCTGTCCCGTACAGCTGGGACAGTTGCGCCGACTCGGGCTACTTGTCGTCCGCCTCGTCCGGGACCTTGCCGCCGGTGCTGAGCAGGTCGGCGGTGAGGCCGGTGGCGGCTCGGTAGTCGACGGTCCCCGCAGGCGTACGCGGCACGGACTCGACCAGCAGGACGAGCTTGGGCTCGTGCGACTCCCCGAGCCGGTCACGGGCATGCTTGCGCAGGTCGGCGGCGGTCGTCTCGGTCGAGGGGGTCAGCTGCACGAGCGCCGCGACCTGCTGGCCCCAGCGCGGGTGGGGCATGCCGAAGACGGCGGCGTCGACGACGTCCTCGTGGCTGAGGAGCACGCCCTCGATGGTCTCGGGGTGGATCTCGAGGTCACCGGTCCGTACGAGGGTCGCGGCCCTGCCGAGCAGCGTGATCGAGCCGTCCTGCTCGCGACGGGCGAGGTCGCCGGGGAAGGTCCAGCGCCGGTTGTCGATCAGCTTGATCGCGGTGGCAGAGCGGGCGTTGTCGTTGTAGTAGCCGAGAGCCGCGGGGCCGGAGCGGGCCAGCAGGCCCTCGACCCCGGGGGCCGCCGGGGTGAGGTCGGGGGTGAAGACCTCGACCTCCGGGCCCACCATGAACCGCGCCTCGCCGGGCACCAGCGGGGAGCCGTCGTCGGCGCGGGAGCCGGTGACGCCGGTCTCCAGGGTGCCGTAGGAGTCGACGATGACCCGGCGGGCGAACGCGTTGCGAAGAACGGAGAGGACGCCGTCGGAGAGCGGCGCCGCGGTGTTGGAGACCCCGGCGAGCGAGCGCAGGGGCCAGCGCTTCTTGCCGGTCAGCCGCGCGTTGGCCACCGGCCGCGCCTGGGCGTCGCCGAGGAGCGTGATCGCGGTGGCGCCGGCCTGCTCGGCGAGGTCCAGGAAGGCCTCGGCGGAGAAGGTGGGCGAGGTGTCGAGCACCGCGGTGCCGCCGGCGACCAGTGCCCGCAGGAGCAGCAGCTGGCTCTGTCCGTGCAGCAGCGGCCCGCCGGCGAGCAGGACGACGCCCGAGTCGCGGGCGGCCGCCTCGGCGGCGAGCCCCTCGACCGAGGGGATCGGCGCGTTGCGGCGGACCGTGTTGAGCGCGGCCCAGATCAGGTCCTCCTGGCGCCAGACCGCACCCTTCGGGGTGCCCGTGGTGCCGGTGGTGAAGATGATGTGCCAGTCGCCGGGCGTACGTCCGACCGTCGGCCGCTCCTTGGACGCCGCGGCGACCTTGGCGTCGTAGTCGGGGCCGAGGACCACCCGGTGATCCAGCGACAGCGAGAGCTCGTCGAGGTCATCGGTGAACTCGGGGGAGACGATGGCCGCGACGCAGTCGGTGGCGGCGTACGTCCGGGCGAGCTCGTCGCGTCGGTAGGCGTGGTTGATGTTGACCGGGATCGTGCGGGCCTTGAGACACCCGTAGAGGGCGTCGACCCACTCGATCCGGTTGGTCGCGTGGACGGCGACCTGGGCACCCGGCTCGAGGCCGACGCTGAGCAGATGGTTGGCCAGGCGCGTGGCGCGCTCGTCGATCTCGGCGTACGAGTAGGTGCGGTCGGTGGTGACGACTGCCGTGCGATCAGGGATCGCATCGGCCATCGCTTCCAGGATGTCGGGCAGTGTGAGGGGGATCACGGCGGACACAGGACGTCTGCGCCTTCCTTGGTAGGGCCGGGGGTAGGGCCGTACGGCACCGAACCGTACGTCGGATCACCCGGTCGTCACCTACGCGCCTCGAGCAGCTCGGCAGCGACCGTAGCGCTCGCACGATAGTCCACCTTGCTCACGGGCGTGCGGGGGACTCGCTCCACGAGCAGGATGTCCTTGGGCACCTTGTAGGCCGAGATCAGGCTGCGGCAGTGCTCGCGCAGCGCCTCGGCCGAGGTCGTGGCGCCCTCGCGGAGCTGTACGAGAGCGGTGACCTGCTGGCCCCAGCGCTCGTGCGGGGTGCCGATGACCGCGGTGTCGAAGACGTCGGCGTGACGTAGCAGGACCGACTCGACCTCCTCGGGGAAGACCTTCTCGCCGCCGGTGTTGATGCAGCCCGAGCCCCGGCCCAGGACGGTGATCGAGCCGTCCTCCTCGCGCCGCGCGAAGTCGCCGGGGATCGACCAGCGCTGCCCGTCGATCTCCTTGAACGTCGCGGCGGTCTTGACCGGGTCGTTGTAGTAGCCCTGCGGGATCGACCCGGTGCGCGCGAGCATCCCGGTCTCACCCGGCGCGCACGGCTTCAGGTCGGCGTCGAAGACCTGGACGTCCATCCCGACCTGGAACTTCGGCGCGGCCTGCGGGCCCTCGTTGCCCTCGTCGACCTGCATGCCGGTCGCCCCGGACTCCGAGGCGCCGTAGGAGTCCAGGATGTAGCGGCCCGGGAGGGCCTCCCGGAGCTGCGTGCGAACCCCTGCGGAGAGCGGCGCGGCGCCGTTCGAGACCGCGAACAGCGCGCTCAGGTCCCAGCGCTCCGGCTCGCGCAGGATCGCCTCGGCGACCGGGCGGCCCATCGCGTCACCCAGGAAGGTGAGCGAGTTGACCCCGGCGGCCTGGACCAGGTCGAGGATCGTCTCGGCCGACCAGGCCGGTTCGGTGTAGAGCGCGACCGTGCAGCCGGCGACATGGCCGTTGCCCATGATCCACTGGCTTCCGCCGTGCATCATCGGACCGCAGGCCAGCAGCACCATCGGTGTCTCCTGCGCCGCGGCCTCCTCGGCGAGCTGCTCGACGGTGTCGAACGGCGCTCCGAAGCGGCTGGCGTTCAGCGCGGCCCGGATGATGTCCTCCTGGCGCCACTCGACGCCCTTCGGCATCCCGGTGGTGCCGCCGGTGTAGATGACGTAGCGGTCGTCGGGGCTGCGCTCGATGTCGGGGCGCTCCTTGGAGGCGGCGGCGACAGCGGCGTCGTACTCCTCGCCCAGCACCAGCGTCGGGATGCCCAGGCCGAGCGCGCCGACCGCCTCGACGTGCTCCGGTCCGATGATCGCCGCGACCGCGTCGGAGTTGCGATAGAGGTGGTCGAGCTCGTCGTGGAGGTACTTGTGGTTGATGTTGATCGGCACTGCCCGCGCCTTCATGCACCCGTAGAAGGCGTCGACCCACTCGATCCGGTTGCGGGAGTGGATGGCGACGTGGTCGCCCGGTTGGATGCCCTGCCCGAGGAGGTGGTTGGCCAGCCTGGTCGCGCGCTCGTCGACCTCGGCGAAGCTGTAGGCGTGTTCCATCGTGAACACGGCGATGCGGTCGGGGATGGCGTCGGCCATCGCCTCGATGATGTCAGGAAGGGTGATCGGGGTCACAGGACCGAGTGTGGCAACTAGAACGTGTTCTCGTCTAGCGAATGGGGTGCAAACCCTGCCAGCGCATCGCGTCGCCGGGCGAGGTCGGCCCGTTCCGGCCCGTGCGCGCAGAGCGCGAGGGCCTCGGCGTAAGCCTCGATCGCCTCGTCGCGCCGCCCCGACCGTTCCAGCAGCTGCGCACGTACGGCGGGCAGCCGGTGTCCCGGGAGCGCGACCGACTCCAGCGCCCGGAGCCCGGCGTCGGCCCCGGAGGCTTCGGCCACCGCGACGGCCCGGTTGAGACGTACGACCGGGGTGTCCTGGAGCGCGAGCAGCTCGTCGTAGCGCTCGACGATGCGGTCCCACGCGGTCGCCTCGGAGGTGGGTGCGACAGCGTGCTCCGCGGCGATCAGGGCCTGGAGCAGAGAGGGCGCCGGTGCGGCGTGGGCGAGCGGGGTGAGGATCGCCAGCGCCTCGGTGATCTCCTCGAGGCTCCAGGCGCTGCGGTCCTGGTCGGGGAGCAGGACGAGGCCGCCGTCCGGCCCGATCCGGGCCGCCCGGCGGGAGTGCTGCAGGAGCATCAGGGCGAGGAGGGCGTCGATCTCCGCGTCCGGCTCGGGGAGGGCCGACCGCAGCACGCGGACCAGCCGGATCGCCTCGCCCGCCAGATCGCTGCGTACGACGTCGGGACCGGTGCCGGGGGCGTAGCCCGCCGTGAACGCGAGGTAGGCGACCTCGGCGACGATGCCGACCCGTTCCCGCAGGTCGGCGAGGTCCGAGGGCACGTCGAAGGAGGCGCCCGCGAGCCGCTTGCGTGCCCGGGTCAGCCGCGCCGCCATCGTCGCCTTCGACTGGAGGAACAGCCGCCCGATGTCCTCGGTGGAGACGCCGAGGACCAGGCGAAGGGTGAGGGCCGCGGCCGCCTCCCGTGACAGCGTCGGGTGGGCGCAGAGCAGCACCAGCCGCAGCCGCTCGTCGGCGACCGTCTCGCCCCCGGCCCCGGCCGGCACCGTGGCCATGACCTGCTGCGCCTCCTGGGTGAGCCCGGCATCGACCACGAGCAGCGGCATCTTGCGGGCCAGCACCTCCTCCGAGCGCATCCGGTCGACGATCCGCCGGCGCGCGGTCGTCAGCAGCCAGGCCGGCCCGTTGGCAGGCTCGCCGTCGACCGTCCAGCGCCGGGCGGCCGCCTCGAAGGCGTCGGCCAGCCCGTCCTCGGCCAGGTCGAGGCGGCGGAACTGCGCGACGAGCAGGGCAAGCAGGCGGCCCCACTCCTCGCGCAGCAGCGCCTCGGCGTACGTCACCTGATCTGCACGCCCTGGGTGGGCCGGACCTCGACGGCGAAGTGCTTCGGCAGCAGCTTCGCGAGGGCGAGGGCGTCGTCGATCGAGGGCACGTCGACCACGTAGTAGCCGCCGAGCTGCTCGACCGACTCCGCGTACGGGCCCTCGGTCACGGATCCGTCCTCGTGGACGGTTCGCGAGGTCGTCTCGGGCTGCAAGGCGTCTCCGTCGATCAGCTCGCCCCGCTGCGCGACCGCCTTCGCGAAGGCACCGAAGTCGGCGTACGCGGTCTGCTTCTGCTCCTCGGAGAGGGCGGCCCAGCGGGCGTGGTGGTCGGGGCCGCCGAGCAGCAGGAGGTACCTCATGCCGACATCCCCTCGTGCTCGACGATCTCGCGGACCTCGAGCGCCGTCTCGAGCTCGGCGAGCACCTTGCAGCACTCGAGCATGTCGTCGACGTCGTCGGTCTCGATCGTGTAGAAGCCGGTCACGTGCTCGACGGTCTCGGCGAACGGGCCGTCGGTGATCACCACCCCGTCACCGGTCTTGCGCAGCGTCCGGGCCTTGCTGGAGTGGTGGAGCTCGGCACCGCCGGTGACCTTGTGGCCCCGTTCGGCGAGCAGCTTGGCGAACCTGCCGTGGACCTCGTAGCCGGCGGCCTTCTCCTCGGGCGTCGACTCGGCCCAGAAGGCCTCGTTCGCCGGCAGCAGCACCATGTATCTGGTCATCGTCTGGATCCCTTCTCGTGCCTCGATGTGAGTCTTTCACCGGGGATGACGGGTGGGACAAGGCCAAATCGACACCGAGAAGGAACGATGATGTACGCCATGCGTTCAACTCCTCCCGGAAGGCTCCGCATGTGAGCGAGCGTCAGCGAGTGAACCATCCAAGCGTGACCGACCCGTTGTTGCGCGGCGACCTCGCGCCCGAGCCTCGGACCCTCGTCGACATCTTCCGGGCCACCGCGGCCCAAGTGCCCGACGAGCCGGCCGTCGACGCAGGCAACGGGCTGCTGACGTACGCCGAGCTCGAGGAGGACGCCGACGGGCTGGCCGCCGAGCTGAACGCCGCCGGGATCGGGCCGGGGGACAAGGTCGGGCTACGGATCGCGAGCGGCACCACCGACCTGTACGTCGCGATCCTGGGCATCCTCTGCGCGGGCGCCGCCTACGTACCGGTCGACGCCGACGACCCCGAGGAGCGGGCCAGGCTGGTCTTCGGCGAGGCACAGGTCGCGGCGATCGTGACCGACGACCTGCGGGTCACGACCGCGACCGAGGTCCGGGAGGCGCGGGAGCTGGAGGACCCGGCGACCGACGACGACGCCTGGGTGATCTTCACCTCCGGGTCGACCGGCACCCCGAAGGGCGTCGCGGTCACCCACCGCAACGCCGCGGCGTTCGTCGACGCCGAGTCGCGCCTCTTCCTCCAGGACGCCCCGATCGGGGTCGGCGACCGGGTGATGGCGGGTCTCTCGGTGGCCTTCGACGCGAGCTGTGAGGAGATCTGGCTGGCCTGGCGCTACGGCGCCTGCCTGGTCCCGGCGCCCCGCGCGCTGGTGCGCTCCGGGATCGACGTCGGCCCGTGGCTGGTCGCCAACCAGATCACCATCGTCTCGACGGTGCCCACGCTGGTCGCGCTGTGGCCGCCGTCATCCCTCGACCAGGTCCGGCTGCTGATCACCGGCGGCGAGGCGATCCCGCCCGAGCTCGCCGCCCGGCTGGTCACCTCCGACCGGGAGGTGTGGAACACCTACGGTCCGACCGAGGCGACGGTGGTGGCCTGTGGTGCCCGCTTGACCGCAGAGGGGCCGGTGCGGATCGGTCTCCCACTCGACGGCTGGGACCTCGCCGTCGTCGACCCGGCCACGGGCGCACCGGTGCCCGAGGGTGAGACCGGCGAGCTGATCATCGGCGGTGTCGGGTTGGCGCGCTATCTGGACGCGGCCAAGGACGCCGAGAAGTACGCTCCGATGCCCGCTCTCGGCTGGGAGCGGGCCTACCGCTCGGGCGACCTCGTCGTCAACGACCCGGCCGGGCTGCTCTTCGGCGGGCGCGCCGACGACCAGATCAAGCTCGGCGGCCGGCGTATCGAGCTCGGCGAGATCGACAGCGCCCTGCTGCAGCTGGACGGGGTCGTCGGGGCCGCGGCGGCGGTGCGCCAGAGCGCAGCGGGCAACAGCCTGCTCGTCGGCTACGTCACCGTCGACGACACCTTCGACCAGGCCGCCTCCGTCGCCCGGCTCAGGGCCGACATGCCGGCGGCCCTGGTGCCACGGCTGGCCGTGGTCGACAGCCTCCCGACGCGTACGAGCGGGAAGGTCGACCGTGACGCGCTGCCGTGGCCGCTCGCCTCGGCCGCGGGATCGGGAGAGGGGCTCAGCGACACCGAGGCCTGGTTGGCCGGGCTGTGGAACGACGTCCTGGGCGCCGAGGTCACCGGGCCGGCGGCGGACTTCTTCGACCTCGGCGGCGGCAGCCTGACCGCCGCCCAGATGGTCAGCCTGATCCGCGAGCGCTTCCCCGAGGTCGCGCTCGGCGACATCTACGACCGGCCCTCGCTCGGCGCACTGGCCACCTACATCGACGAGATGGGCAGCTCCGCGGCGGTCTCCGAGCGCGAGGTGCCGGCGGTACGCCTCAAGACCCAGGTCGCACAGGTGGTCGCCACGGTCCTGCTGCGCTGCCTGGCGGCGCCGCGCTGGCTGACCTGGACCGCGCTCGGCACGACGCTCGCCCAGCCGTGGGCGCCCTGGCTGCCCGCGATCGGCTGGTGGGTCCTCGTGCCGGCCGTGCTCGCCTTCCTGACCCCGCCCGGCCGGATGCTGCTCGCCGCGGGCGCGGCCCGACTCATCCTGCACGGCGTACGTCCGGGGGAGCACCCCCGCGGCGGCAAGGTCCATCTCCGGCTCTGGCTGGCGACGCACGCCGTCGACGAGCTCGGCGCCCACGGTCTCGCCGGGGCGCCGTGGATGCTCTGGTACGCGCGGCTGCTCGGCGTGCGGATGGGCAAGAACGTCGATCTGCACAGCCTCCCGCCGGTCACCGGCATGCTCACCCTCGGCAAGGGCTGCTCGATCGAGCAGGAGGTCGACCTCTCCGGTCACTGGATCGAGGGCGACGTGCTCCACCTCGGCGAGGTCGAGGTGGGCGAACGGGCCCGGGTCGGGGCACGGTCGACGCTGCTGCCCGGCGCCCGCGTCGGCGACGACGCCGAGGTCGGACCGGGGTCGGCGGTCTTCGGCGTGGTGCCGACGGGCGAGTTCTGGTCGGGGTCGCCGGCCGTACGCGCGGCCCGAGAGGCCCGCGGGCCGTGGCAGCCGCCCGAGGCGCGGGCCCGGGTCTGGATGCTCCTCTACGGCATCGCGGCGGCGGTGCTCGCCCTGCTGCCCTCGGTCGCCGTCGGCGTCGGGGTGCTCGTCGCCGTCACCCTCGCCGGCGTACCCACCTCCTACGCGGACGTCGGGGCGCTGCTGGCCTGGAGCCCGGTCGCGGTGGCGGCCGGCTTCGCCACCCTGGCCGCGCTGATCTGGGTGGTCGTGCGGCTCGCCGGTCTGGCGATCACCCCCGGCGTACATCCCGTACGCAGCCTGGCCGGTGTCGCGGTCTGGTCGACGATGCAGGTGCTCGACGAGGCACGCACCTGGCTCTTCCCGCTCTACTCCTCGACGCTGACGCCGCTGTGGCTGCGGGCGTTGGGCGCGAAGATCGGCAAGCACGTCGAGGCCTCGACGGTCCTGATGATCCCCGGGCTGACCCAGGTCAACGACCAGAGCTTCCTGGCCGACGACACCCTGATCGGCGGCTACGAGCTCGGCGGTGGCTGGCTGCGCGTCGAGCGGGTGAAGATCGGCAAGCGGGCCTTCGTCGGCAACTCCGGCATGGCGGCACCGGGCCGCAAGGTGCCGAAGGCGTCCCTGGTCGCCGTGCTCAGCGCGGCCCCGCGCCGCAAACGCGCGCAGAAGGGGGAGAGCTGGCTCGGCTCGCCGCCGGCGCCGCTGCGCCGGGCGGCCGGCGCGACCGACTCGGGACGCACCTACGACCAGCCGGTCCGGCTCGAGATCGCCCGGGCGCTCGTCGAGCTGGCCCGGCTGGTGCCGCTGACGCTCGCGGTGCTGCTCTACGCCGGTGTGGCCTACGTGCTGGTCAGGATCTGGGACGCGACCGACCTCCTCGTCGCGTTCCTGGTCGCCGGCCCGGTACTCGCGGCCGCCGGAGCGGTCGCCGCCGGCATCACGGTGGCGGCCAAATGGCTGCTCGTGGGCCGCATCCGGGCGGGGTCGCACCCGCTGTGGAGCTGGTTCGTGTGGGCCAACGAGCTGGCCGACACCTTCGTCGAGGTGCTCGCCGCGCCCTGGTTCACCGGTGCCGTGTCGGGCACCCCGGTGCTCAACCTCTGGTTCCGGGCGCTCGGCGCGAGGATCGGCCGCGGTGTGTGGATCGAGACCCACTGGCTCCCCGAGACCGACCTCGTCGAGCTCGGCGACGGAGCCACGGTCAACGCCGGCACCGTCGTGCAGACCCACCTGTTCCACGACCGCGTCCTGTCCCTCGACGAGGTCGTCCTCCGGCGCGGCGCGACGCTCGGGCCCAACTCGGTGATCCTGCCCGCGGCCGCCATCGGCCGGCACGCGGTCGTCGGCCCGGTCTCGCTGGTGATGCGTGGCGAGAGCCTTCCGGACAAGACCCTGTGGATCGGCAACCCGATCGGCCCGTGGGACCAGGCGGGCACCTAACATGACCGCCGTGCCGAAGCTCCCCACAGCAGACCCCTACGTGGCAGGTCACGGGGACCTGTCGTGGAGCGCGACCCACTACGACCTCGAGCTCACCTACGACCTGGTCGGCAACCGGCTCGCGGGCACGGCGACGATCCGCGCGGTCGCCGTCGACGACCTCGACCGCGTCGTCCTCGACCTCGCCCACCTGCGGGTGCAGAAGGTCGCGATCGGCGGTCGCCCCCCGGCCAAGTGGGCCCACCACGACAACCGCCTGGTGCTGCACCTGCGCTCGCGGATCGCAGCCGGCGAGGAGTTCGTGATCACGGTCAGATACTCCGGCAAGCCCCGCCCGGTGGTGCTCTCGCACCACGGCGACGCCGGCTGGGAGGAGCTCGACGACGGTGTCATCGTCGCAGGTCAGCCGCACGGTGCGCCGACCTGGTTCCCGTGCAACGACCGTCCCTCCGACAAGGCCCGCTACGCGATCAGCGTGACGACGGCGCCGGGCTATGCGGTCGTCTCCAACGGCGAGCTGACCTCCCACGTACGCCGCGGCAGCGGGGAGACCTGGCGCTACTGGCAGGCCGAGCCGATGGCGACCTATCTCGCCACCGTGCAGATCGGGCGCTACCGGATCGTCGACATCGCGCCGTCCGGAGGGGCGGGCGGCCAGGTGCCGATCCGGGCCGCGTACCCGGCCGACGCGACCGCCGGCTTCGAGGCCTCCTTCGGGCGCCAGCGGGAGATGATGGCCTACTTCAGCTCGGTCTTCGGTCCCTATCCCTTCGCCTCCTACGCCGTCGTGGTCACCGACGACGAGCTCGAGATCCCGCTCGAGTCGCAGTCGCTGTCGACCTTCGGGCGCAACCACCTCACCGGTGAGTGGTCGGAGGTACGTCTCGTCGCCCACGAGCTCGCTCACCAGTGGTTCGGCAACGCGGTGACGCTGCGCGAGTGGCGCGACATCTGGCTGCACGAGGGTTTCGCCTGCTACAGCGAGTGGCTGTGGTCCGACGCCTCCGGGGGCCGCTCGTGCGGCGAGCACGCCCGTCACCACCACCGCCGGCTCTCCGCGCTGGCGCAGAACCTGGTCCTCGCCGACCCCGGTCCCGCGGACATGTTCGACGATCGTGTCTACAAGCGCGGAGCGCTCACCCTGCACGCACTGCGGCGCACGGTCGGCGACGACTCCTTCTTCCGCATCCTGCGCGCCTGGGTCGCCCGGCACAGCGGGGGATCGGTCACCACCGCCGACTTCGAGGCCCTCGCCGCCGAGGTCTGCGGCCGCGACCTCACCTTGCTCTTCGACGCCTGGCTGCGACGGTCGGTGCTGCCCGACCTGCCCGCCTGACTATCGACCAGCGGACGACGGCCCCGGCTATCCTCGGCGACGTGCCTGAGCTGACCTTCCGTGACGCGACCTTCTCCGATGTGGAGACCCTGGTCGGGCTGATCGAGTCCGCCTACCGCGGCGATGTCTCCCGCGCCGGCTGGACGACCGAGGCCGACCTGCTCGCGGGCCAGCGCACCGACCCCGAAGGCGTACGCGAGGTGATCACCGCTCCGGGCTCCCGGCTCCTGGTCGTCGAGCGTGCCGGCGAGATCGTCGCCTGCTGCCAGCTCCAGAAGCGCGAGGCGTACGTCTACTTCGGCATGTTCTCCGTCTCGCCGCAGCTTCAGGGAGCCGGCGTGGGCAAGACGGTCATCGCCGAGGCCGAACGGATCGCGCGCGAGTGGGGCGCGGAGGAGATCCGGATGACCGTGATCCGCCAGCGCGAGGACCTGATCGCGTTCTACGAGCGGCGGGGGTTCGGGCGTACCGGACGCTTCGAGCCCTTCCCCTACGGCGACGAGCGCTTCGGTCTCCCGCTGCGCGACGACCTCGAGTTCGCCGAGCTCGCGAAGGCTCTCTGATCCTCGCCATTCTGGGATTTTCTTGCACTCGAAGGGGTCGAGTGCTAAACATGAGGCTGGCACTCTTACCATGAGAGTGACAACAACCGGACCGGTGACGTTGAGGCGTCGCGAGCGGCAGGGAAGGGTTCTGCCGGGAGTGGCGTCGTCCGTCGCGGGCAACCCATCGGACCGGATCCAACGAACTTCCCAAGTGAAGGATCGCAGGAGCAATGCCGAAGCTCATCGCTTTCAACGAGGAGGCCCGTCGGGGTCTGGAGAAGGGTCTCAACACCCTCGCCGACGCCGTCAAGGTCACCCTCGGTCCCAAGGGCCGCAACGTCGTGCTCGAGAAGAAGTGGGGTGCCCCCACGATCACCAACGATGGTGTTTCCATCGCCAAGGAGATCGAGCTCGAGGACCCCTACGAGAAGATCGGTGCCGAGCTGGTCAAGGAGGTCGCGAAGAAGACCGACGACGTCGCCGGTGACGGCACGACGACCGCGACCGTTCTCGCCCAGGCGCTGGTCCGCGAGGGCCTGCGCAACGTCGCCGCGGGTGCCAACCCGGCCGGCCTGAAGCGCGGCATCGAGGCGGCCGTCGACGCCGTCTCCGAGCAGCTGCTCGCCCAGGCCAAGGACATCGAGACCAAGGAGCAGATCGCTGCTACCGCCTCGATCTCCGCTGCTGACACCACCGTCGGCGAGATCATCGCCGAGGCGATGGACAAGGTCGGCAAGGAAGGCGTCATCACCGTCGAGGAGTCGAACACCTTCGGGCTCGACCTCGAGCTGACCGAGGGTATGCGCTTCGACAAGGGCTACATCTCGGCCTACTTCGTGACCGACCCGGAGCGTATGGAGACCGTCCTCGACGACCCGTACATCCTGATCGTCAACTCGAAGATCTCCAGCGTCAAGGACCTGATCCCGGTCCTGGAGAAGGTCATGCAGACCGGCAAGCCGCTGGTCATCCTGGCCGAGGACGTCGACGGCGAGGCTCTCTCGACGCTGGTCGTCAACAAGATCAAGGGCACCTTCAAGTCCGTCGCCGTCAAGGCTCCGGGCTTCGGTGACCGCCGCAAGGCCATGCTGCAGGACATCGCCATCCTCACCGGTGGTCAGGTCATCTCCGAGGAGGTCGGCCTCTCCCTGGAGACCGCCGGCATCGAGCTGCTCGGCCAGGCCCGCAAGGTCGTCATCACCAAGGACGAGACCACCATCGTCGAGGGTTCGGGCGACCAGGGTCAGATCGAGGGCCGGGTCAACCAGATCCGTGCCGAGATCGAGAAGTCGGACTCCGACTACGACCGCGAGAAGCTCCAGGAGCGCCTCGCCAAGCTGGCCGGCGGCGTGGCCGTCATCAAGGTCGGCGCGGCCACCGAGGTCGAGCTCAAGGAGCGCAAGCACCGCATCGAGGACGCCGTCCGCAACGCCAAGGCTGCTGTCGAGGAGGGCATCCTCGCCGGCGGTGGTGTCGCGCTGATCCAGGCCGCTGCCGCTGCCTTCGAGAAGCTCGAGCTCGACGGCGACGAGGCCACCGGTGCCTCGATCGTCAAGGCCGCCATCTCGGCGCCGCTGAAGCAGATCGCCATCAACGCCGGCCTCGAGGGCGGCGTCGTGGCGGAGAAGGTCGCCGGCCTCCCGCAGGGCCACGGCCTCAACGCCGCCACGGGCGAGTACGTCGACCTGCTCCAGGCCGGCATCATCGACCCGGCCAAGGTGACCCGCTCGGCGCTGCAGAACGCCGCGTCGATCGCCGCGCTGTTCCTCACCACCGAGGCCGTCGTGGCCGACAAGCCGGAGAAGGCCGCCGCTGGTGGCGACCCGACCGGTGGCATGGGCGACATGGGCGGCATGGGCTTCTGAGTCCGTCTCGCTAGCTCCACCAAGAGGGCCTCTCCTTCGGGAGAGGCCCTCTTCGCGTCTTCCGGTGACGCCAGGGAGGTACGACGGGACGTTCTCGTCCGTTACCGGCGGGTAGACCGACCAAAGTGTCCCGTCGTATCGCGGGCACCGGGCTACGCTCGATCGCATGGGCCTGAAGGCGATGTCGGCGCTGGCGTTCTCGGCCGTGCTTCTCGCTGGATGCGGCGGGGAGCCGGCCGCTTCGCCGTCGTCACGGTCGGCGACGCCGACGGCCTCGGCGATCCCGCCTGCGCCCTCCCCGAGCCCGTCGCAGACGCTGCCACCGGTGACCGACAAGGTCTCGCTCCCGCAGTTGATGCGGGAGGACTTCCCCGGCGGGGAGGTGAAGGTGCTGCGGGAGTCGGGGAGCACGGAGGCCTATCGGCGCTTCGAGGTCAGCTACCCGAGCGGTCCGCTGACGATCACGGGAGTGCTCTTCCGGCCGCGGGGCGCCGGGCCGTTCCCCGGGGTCGTGTTCGCGCACGGCCACATCGACACCGACATCTACGTCACCGGACAGGGCCTGCGGCGCGAGCAGGACCGGCTGGCGCGGGAGGGCTATGTCGTCCTGCACACCGACTACCGCGGCCACGCCGGATCCTCTCCCATCCCGGAAGGCACCGAGGAGGACGAGAGCCGGCTCGGCTACACCCGCGACACCATCAACGCCGTCCAGGCCATGAAGCGACTGCCGTACG
Organism: Nocardioides sp. NPDC047086; assembly: GCF_040643685.1. Taxonomy (NCBI): domain Bacteria; kingdom Bacillati; phylum Actinomycetota; class Actinomycetes; order Propionibacteriales; family Nocardioidaceae; genus Nocardioides; species Nocardioides sp. NPDC047086. The sequence goes on along the minus strand of NZ_JBEYUV010000002.1, from coordinate 29,135 downwards.
TCGACCACGACCGCACCGCGCTGCTCGGCCGCTCCATGGGCGGGGGAGTGGTGATGAACGCGCTGGTCGCCCAGCCGGGGCTGGTGAGAGCCGGGGTGACGTACGCCTCGGTCTCCTCCGACATCGTCGACAACATCAACCGGTGGGCGGTGCCGTCGCGGCCCGAGGAGGTGGCCCGGCTCTACCGGCAGTACGGCGATCCCGAGACGGAGCCGGAGTTCTGGGATGGGCTGTCGGCGCGGACGTACTTCGACCACATCGAGGTCCCGCTCCAGATGCACCACGGGACCAACGACGAGTCCTGCCCGATCCGGTGGGCCTACACCACCCGGGACCTGCTGGAGAGCGCGGGTGTACGTCATCGGCTGTGGGTCTACCCGGGTGAGCAGCACGCCTTCGGGCCGCAGTGGGACCTCTCGATCCGGCGGGTCGTCGGGTTCCTCGATCGTCAGCTGGCATGACCTGATCAGGCGGTGAGGATGGGCCCAGCGGCCCCATCCTTTTGGGGACTTTCGACACTGTCTCGACAACAGCTTGGTAACGCAACATGGGTGCTCCACACAGTGGCCGACTGCGGGGAAGCGTCTGGATCTGGGGGGCTTGATGCCCAAGGGAATATCCGGGTGAAGTTCTGCAGCGGCGGGCGGGGTCAGGGCTCTTCGAAGCCAGGGCCCCGCCTGCGTGTGTCAACGGGTGTCAACGGGTGTGTCCGGCCGGGTGCACGGATGACGCCCACGGGTGAGGCATGATGTTGGCATGAGCGAGCGCCAGCGAACGACGGCATGAGCGTCGACCTCGGACCGAAGACCGGGATGCAGCCGCCGCGGTCACCGTGGCGTTGGGTCGCGGTCGTGATCGCTGCCGCTGTCGTGCTCGTCGCGATCGTCGCCTCCTTCGGCCTCCTCAGCTCCGACGACACCGCCGAGGATCCCGATGCCGCACCTCCGTCGCCGACCGCGACGGTCACCGAGACCGCGCCGGTCCCCTCACCATCCGCTCCGGCCGGGGGTGGCGGGACCACCGAGCTGACCGTCGTCGCCGACGCCGCCCGATGCATCCCACCGACCTCGAAGTGGCTCTCCCAGAACGCCGCGCTGGCCTTCGAAGGCACCGCGGAGAGCGTGTCCGAGACCGAGGCCGTGCTGCGGGTGAAGACGTGGATGTACGCCGACGGTGTCGGTGGCACCGACACCGTCCGGATCGCCCTGCCCACGCCGAGCACGATCCCGATGCCCGAGTTCGAGAAGGGCAAGAACTACCTGGTCGCGGCCAAGGGTGATGCCAAGGTCATCGGCTGTGGCTACAGCGACGCGAAGACTCCGAAGCTGCAGAAGCTCTACACCGCCGCGTTCAAGTGATCTCCGGGCTTCTCCTGGCCGCCGGCGCGGGCCGACGGATGGGCACGCCGAAGGCATTGGTCGACGACTGGCTGGTCCGCTCGCTCGCCGTGCTGCGCGAGGGTGGCTGCGACGACGTGCTCGTCGTGCTCGGGGCGTCCGCCGACGAGGCACGGGTGTTGCTCCCGGCCGATCAGCGGGTCGTCGTCGCCGAGGACTGGGACGCGGGGATGGGGGCTTCGCTGCGGGTCGGTCTGGAGGCGCTCGGGCCGGACGTCGAGGCCGCCGTCGTCCATCTCGTCGACCTGCCGGACGTGGGGGCCGATGTGGTCTCCCGGGTCGTCTCGACCACCGGAGCGGGCTCGACCGCCGGGCTGGCGCGGGCGGCGTACGTCGGGGTTCCCGGGCATCCGGTGCTGATCGGGCGCGACCACTGGGCAGGGGTCATGGAGGCGGCGGTCGGCGACCAGGGCGCCCGTGGCTACCTGAAGGCCCACGACGTACGCCTGGTGGAGTGCGGCGACCTGGCCGGCGGACACGACGTCGACCGCCGCTGAAAGTTCCTACCCTCCTTGGAGGTTGTCCAACCCTGAGCCAACGCTTCGCGTTCTAGGCTCAGGTCATGGACCTGACGCCCCGGGAGATCGCCGACCGCCTGGCGGCGACCGGATACCTGGCCGACCCGGAGCTGGCGACGGTGACGTTCCTCGGGCTGAAGATGCAGCGTCCGCTGCTGCTCGAGGGTGAACCGGGGACCGGGAAGACCGCGCTCGCGGAGGCCGTCGCGGAGGCGCTCGACCTGCCGCTGGTGAGGCTGCAGTGCTACGAGGGGATCGACGCCACCCAGGCGCTCTACGACTGGGACTTCGCCCGGCAGATCCTGCATTTGCGTGCCCTCGAGGCGGCCGGTGGCGCGGGGGAGGTGGAGGAGGCCGAGAAGTCCCTGTACGACGAGCGGTTCCTGCTCGCCCGCCCGGTGCTGGCCGCGCTGCGCCAGGCGCCGTCGGTGCTGCTCGTCGACGAGGTCGACAGGGCCGACGACGAGTTCGAGGCGTTCCTGCTCGAGGTGCTCTCCACCTACCAGGTGACGATCCCGGAGTTCGGGACGGTCGCCGCGACGGTCCCACCGGTTGTCGTGCTCACCTCCAACCGCACCCGCGAGCTCCACGACGCCCTCAAGCGCCGCTGCCTCTACCACTGGATCGACCACCCCGGCCTGGCCCGCGAGATCGAGATCGTACGCAGCCGGGCCCCCGAGGTCGCCGACGAGCTCGCCCGCCAGGTGGTCACGGTGGTCCAGCAGCTGCGCGGCGCCGAGGGCGCGAACGCCCTGCTCAAGCCCCCGGGGGTCGCCGAGACCCTCGACTGGGCCCGCGCCCTGCACCACCTCGGAGTGGCCCAGCTGGACCTGGAGAGCGCCGCCACGACGCTCGGCGCGCTCGTCAAGCACCGTGAGGACGCCGACCGCGTCCGGGCAGCGCTGGACCGGCTGCTGGCATGAGCGATCACTATGACGACGGTGTTGGTCTCGACACGCCTCCGCCTAGCGGCTCCGGCGGCTCGACCAGCGGGGTGAGCCCGTTGGTTGAGCCGGGCGAGCGCCAGCGAGCCCGTGTCGAAACCAACACAGCAAGCGAGCGCAACGACGGCCCCGAGATCCTGCTCGGCTTCACCCGGGCGCTCAGGGCGGCCGGGGTGCACGTGACCCAGGACCGCGCCCACGGCTTCCTGCAGGCGACCGCCATCGTCGGCGCCGGTGACCCGACCGCCACCTACACGGCCGGACGGGCGACGCTGTGCGCCGGCCCGGACGACCTGCGCCGCTACGACCAGGTCTTCGAAGCCTGGTTCGGATCGACGGCGACGCTGCCGGGTCCGCAGGGGCCGCCGCGTGCCGTCTCGTTCACCTCCACCCTGCCCGAGACCGAGCCGCTGGCGGGCGAGGGAGAGGGCGAGGAGACCGACGACCTCATCAGGGCACGCGCCAGCGATCTCGAGACCCTGCGTCATCGCGACGTCGCCGACCTCGACCCGGCCGAGCAGGAGCGGGTGGCCGCGCTGATCGCCCGGCTCCGTCCGCGGCCGCCGCGCCGCCGGACGCCGCGACAGGAGCAGTGGCGGCGGGGTCGCGTCGACGCCCACCGCACCCTGCGGGCCAGCCTGCGACACCTCGGCGAGCCGGCCGGGATCCACTACCGCAGGCGTGGCGAGCGGCCGCGCCGCGTCGTGTGGCTGATCGACGTGTCCGGCTCGATGAGCTCCTACGCCGACGTGCTGCTGCGGGTCGCCCACCGGGTGAGCTCGACGACCGGGAGCGGCGCGGTGTTCACCATGGGCACCCGGCTCACCGACATCACCCGCGCGCTGCGCCACCGTGACCCCGACCGCGCACTCGTCGCGGCCGGCGAGACGGTGCCCGACTGGTCGGGCGGGACCCGGCTCGGTGACGACCTGCAGGCCTTCCTGCGGCGACAACAAGGACTGGCCCGAGGCGCGGAGGTGGTCATCGCGAGCGACGGCTGGGAGCGCGGCGACACCGCGCTCCTCGAGGAGCAGGTGGCGAGGCTGCATCGTCTCGCCCATCGCGTGGTGTGGGTCAACCCGCACCGTGGCAAAGTTGGATATGAACCACTGCAGCGAGGCATCGTCGCGGTGCTGCCGCACGTGGACGAATTCGTCGCCGGACATTCCCTGGCGACGTACGAGGATCTGGTGGAGGTGATCGCGCGTGCGTGACGTACTCGACGATCTGATGAAGTGGTGGGAGTCCGGCGAGACGGTGGCGGTGGCCACCGTGGTGGCGACGTTCCAGTCGGCCCCCAGGCCGCCGGGCGCCTCGATGCTCGTCGGCCCCGATGAGAGCGCGGTCGGCTCGGTCTCCGGCGGCTGCGTCGAAGGCGCCGTCTACGAGGTGGCCCGTGAGGTCGCGGAGAGCGGTGTGCCGGAGCTCAACCGCTACGGCGTCTCCGACGACGACGCCTTCGCGGTCGGCCTGACCTGCGGAGGCATCCTCGACGTCTTCGTCGAGAAGGTGTCCCAGGAGACCTTCCCGGAGCTCGGCGAGCTCGCCGAGGACGTACGCAGCGGCAGCCCGATCGCCCTCGCGACCGTCATCGAGCATCCCGACCCCGAGATCTTGGGGCGCCGCGTCCTCATCCGCCCCGAGGGGGTCAAGGGCTCCCTGGGCAGCGCCCGCATGGACGATGCCGTCCACGACGACGCGCTCGGGCTCCTGGCTCACGGCACCAACCAGACGCTCTCCTACGGCATCGACGGCGAGCGCCGCGGAGAGGGCATGCGGGTCTTCGTGTGGTCCTTCGCGCCCAAGCCCAGGATGCTCGTCTTCGGCGCGATCGACTTCGCCGCCGCCGTCGCCCGCGTCGGCGCGTTCCTCGGCTACCACGTCACCGTGTGCGACGCCCGCCCGGTCTTCGCCACCAACTCACGCTTCCCCTCGGCCGACGAGGTCGTGGTCGACTGGCCCCACCGCTATCTCGGTGCCGAGGTCGAGGCGGGCCGCATCGACCAGCGCACCGTGATCGCCGTCCTCACCCACGACCCCAAGTTCGACGTACCTCTCCTCGAGGTCGCCCTCCGCCTCCCCGACATCGCCTACGTCGGCGCGATGGGCTCGCGGCGCACCCATGAGGACCGCCTCGCCCGTCTGCGCGAAGCCGGCCTCACCGACGAGGAGATCGCCCGCCTTAGCAGCCCCATCGGCCTCGACCTCGGCGCCCGTACGCCGGAGGAGACCGCCATCTCCATCGCCGCCGAGATCGTCGCCGGCCGCTGGGGCGGCTCCGGCGAGCGCCTGGCCAGCACGCAGGGCCGGATCCACCAGGACGTGGAGTACCGCTGACGCGGGTGCGCTACAGCTCCTTCTCGTAGTAGAGCGCCCGCGGCCCGGAGCCGCGGCCCTCGTGGTTGTCGAAGCCGAACTTCTCGTACAGCGCGCGGGCCGAGGTGTCGTCCTCGCTCGTCCCCAGGTCCATGTACGTCGCACCGCGGGCCTTCGCCTCGTCGATGATCGCCTGCAGCAGGATCGTGCCGAGTCCGTGCCCGCGGCGGGAGGGCACGACGTACAGCTCGGCGAGGTAGGCCTCGAGCTCGTCGGCCGTGGTCTGCAGGCGGAAGCGGGTGATGCCGTGGCCGACCGCGGGGTCGCCGATCAGCATCACCGTCGTGTCCCCGCCGTCGACGAGCCGGCTGAGGTGCCGGGCGAGCTCCTCGACGGGCGGGGCGGGGTAGGCGTACTCGGTGTTGAAGTCGACCTGCAGTCTGGCAGCGGTCTCGAAGTCGGCCCAGGTCGTGGCGGTGCGCGTCGTCATGCACTCACTCTGACACCGCCCCGGGAGCCGCGATCGAGCGTGGCGCGTGCGGGTACCACCGAGGGGATCGTGAGGCACGTCACAGGGTGCTACCTTGGCAGGACCAGCCCCAAGGGCCGGACTCCGAAGGGGAATCTGATGGTCCGTAGCGATCTGCAGGAGCGCCGTATCAGCGCGGCGCGGGCGTGGACCGCCTTCGTGGAGAGCGGCGACGCCGCCGAGGACTTCGTCAGGCCGGAGATCCTGTCGAGCTGGACGCGCTCGGCGACGGCGATCAAGCCCGACGTGCGCGAGGCGCCGCTGGCCGACGAGGACGAGACCCGCGAGATGTGGCGCGGGTCCCCGCTCCAGGTGGCCGTCGAGCGGGTCGAGGAGGAGCTGCGCTGCACCGCCGACGACGGCGACCTGGTCATCGCCGTCACCGACCCGGACACGCGGGTGCTGTGGACGTACGGCGGCCGGGTGATGCGCCACAAGGCGGAGTCGGTCAACTTCGTGCCGGGTGGGCGCTGGGACGACGAGAGCGCCGGCACCAACGCGCTCGACCTGGCCAACCGGACCAACTCGCCGACGATGGTCTTCGGCCCCGAGCACTATGCCGAGGTCGTGCACAACTGGGTCTGCTGGGCGGCGCCGCTCCACGACCCGGTCACCGGCAAGCACCTCGGCGTCCTCGACCTCTCCACGACCTGGGACCGCACCCACCCGATCGGGATGGCCACGGCCCGGGTGATGGCGCGCCTCATCGAGGGGGCGCTGCCGAAGCTGCCTACGCAGGGCGCCGAGGACGAGGCGATCGAGCAGCCCGGCCTGGTGCTGACTCTGCTGGGCACCGCGGAGACCTGGCTCGACGGGCAGCGGCTGCTGCTCAACCGGCGCCAGACCGAGATCCTCGCCCTGCTCGCGCTCCATCCCGAGGGCCTCTCGCTGGAGCGGCTGCACGCGATGGTCTACGGCGACCAGGCGGTCACCTTCTCGACGCTCAAGGCCGAGGTCTCCCACCTGCGCCACGCGCTCGGAGGCCAGGTCGCCTCGAGGCCCTACCGTCTGCTGATGCCGGTCGCGACCGACGTCGAGCAGGTCCTCACCCTGATCCGGCACGGCCGGGTGGCGGCCGCGGTGGAGGCGTACGGCGGTGATCTCCTGCCCGGCACCAACAGCCCGGCGCTGGCCGAGATGGCCGAGTACGTCGCGGTCGCGCTGCGCGAGGCGCTGATCGCCGACCCGCAGCCCGACGCGGTGCTGCGCTACAGCGAGCTGGCTCCCTACGACACCGAGGTCGTCGACGTCTGCCTGCGCCGCCTGGGCGGCAGCGCCCACCCCGCGTTGCCCCTGCTCAGGGCACGTTTGGCCGCCAGCCGCTGACCAAGAAGAGGTATGCCGGAACGGCAGCCAACCGGAGCCCAACCCTGCGCGTCCTACTGTGATCTGGCCCACACAGTTTCTGACTAGGACAGCGACGTCTGGCAGGGAGACAACATGGCCCGGATCAGCATGCGCGTCGACGGTATGAAAGTCACCGACGACGTCGAACCGCGGACACTGCTCGTGCAGTATCTGCGCGAAGGACTCGGCAAGACCGGCACGGTGATCGGTTGCGACACCAGCAACTGCGGCGCCTGCACGGTCCATCTCGACGGTGACTCGGTGAAGTCGTGCAACGTGCTCGCGGTGCAGGCCGACGGGTGCGAGGTGACCACGATCGAGGGCCTCGCCGACACGGTCGAGAGCGACCTCCACCCCGTCCAGGAGGCATTCCGCGAGTGCCACGGCCTGCAGTGCGGGTTCTGTACGCCCGGCATGATCATGCAGTCCGTCGACCTGCTCCAGCGCAACCCGCAGCCCAGCGAGGAAGAGATCCGCGAGGGCATCGAGGGCAACCTGTGTCGCTGCACGGGCTACCACAACATCGTCCGCGCGGTGCAGTACGCCAGTGGCCATCTGGCCACCGCCGCCAACCCGCGCGGCGCCACCGAGGAGGTGGACGCGCTGTGACCGCCGTAGACGCTCGTCCGGAGCAGACCAACGAGATCGGCCGTGACCGGCGCCGCAAGGAGGACGCGCGCCTGATCACGGGTCGGACCCGCTGGACCGACAACATCAACCTTCCCGGAATGCTGCACCTGGCGATGGTGCGCAGCCCCTTCGCGCATGCCCGGGTCACGAGCATCGACACCAGCGCCGCGGAGGACTCCGAGGGCGTGGTGACCGTGCTGGCCGCCAAGGACTTCGACGAGGGCCTCGGCGTCTGCATCAACGCCTGGCCGATCACGCCCGACCAGAAGGCGCCGGCCCACCCGCCGATCGCCTCCGACCGGGTCACCTTCGCCGGCGAGATCGTCGCGGTCGTGGCCGCGCGGTCCGCGGCCGCCGCCCGCGACGCCGCCGAGATGGTCGAGGTCGACTACGAGGAGCTCCCCGCGGTCGTCTCCCTCGAGGAGGCCGTCAAGGACGAGGTGCTCGCCCACCCCGATCTCGGCACCAACAAGTCCGCCCTGTGGGTCTTCGACAGCGCCCAGGCCGGCACCGGCGGCAACGTCGACGAGGCGATCTCGGCGGCCCGCAACGACGGGATCGTCCTCGAGCGGACCTACCGCCAGCAGCGCCTGATCCCGGCGTTCATGGAGCCGCGCAGCGTCGTGTGCGACCCGACCGGTGAGCAGATCACGGTGTGGAGCGCCACTCAGATCCCGCACATCCTGCGGTTCGCGTTCGCCGCGACCACGGGCGTGCCCGAGTCGAAGATCCGGGTGATCGCGCCCGACGTCGGCGGTGGCTTCGGCGGCAAGCTCCAGCAGACGCCGGAGGAGATGATCGTCTTCGCGATCGCTCGCCGGCTCGGCAAGCCGGTGAAGTACACCGAGACCCGCTCCGAGTCCCTGCTCTCCGCCCACCACGGCCGCGACCAGGTCCAGAAGCTGACCCTCTCCGCCACCAGGGACGGCCAGGTCACCGGCCTCAAGGTCGAGCTCGACGCCAACCTGGGTGCCTACGTCGCCATCGTCGGCGGCGGTGTCCCGGTGCTCGGCGCCTTCATGTTCAACGCGATCTACAAGTTCCCGGCCTACCAGTTCAACTGCCAGACGGTGTTCACCAACACCACCTGGACCGACGCCTACCGCGGCGCGGGGCGGCCGGAGGCGACGTACGCCATCGAGCGGCTGATGGACGAGCTGGCCGCCGAGGTCGGGGTCGACCCGCTCGAGATCCGGGAGAAGAACTGGATCAAGCACGAGGAGTTCCCGTTCACGACCATCGCCGGTCTGACCTACGACTCCGGGAACTACGAGGCCGCGACCGCCAAGGCGAAGGAGATGTTCGGCTACGACGCGCTCCGGGCCGAGCAGGCCGAGCGCCGCGCCAACAACGACCCGGTCCAGCTCGGCATCGGCATCTCGACCTTCACCGAGATGTGCGGCCTGGCACCCTCCCGGGTCCTCGGCAGCCTCGACTACGGCGCCGGTGGCTGGGAGCACGCCCAGGTGCGGCTGACGCCGACCGGCAAGGTCGAGGTCATCACCGGGGCCAGCGCGCACGGGCAGGGGCACGAGACCGCGTTCAGCCAGATCGTGGCGGACCGTCTCGGCGTACCTTTCGAGGACGTCGAGGTGCTCCACGGCGACACCCAGATCGCGGCCAAGGGCTACGACACCTACGGGTCCAGGTCGCTGGTCGTGGGTGGTGAGGCGCTGGTGCGGGCCGCCGACAAGGTGCTCGAGAAGGCCAAGCCGATCGCGGCGCACCTGCTCGAGGCGAGCGTCGAGGACCTGGAGTTCACCGGTGGCAGGTGGACGGTGCGCGGCACCGACCAGGGCATGTCGATCGGCGAGCTGTCCACGGCGGTCTTCGCCGCGCACAACCTGCCCGACGGGGTCGAGGCCAACCTCGACTCCGAGGCCACCTTCGACCCGGAGAACTTCAACTTCCCGCACGGGACCCACCTGTGCGCGATGGAGGTCGACACCGAGACCGGGCAGGTGAAGATGCGGAAGTACGTCTGCTGCGACGACATCGGCAACATCATCAACCCGCTCATCGTCGCAGGTCAGGTGCACGGTGGACTGGTCCAGGGCATCGCCCAGGCGCTGTGGGAGGACGCGGTCTACGACGACGCCGGGACCCTGGTGTCGGGCTCGTTCGTGGACTACCTGCTGCCGACCGCCGCCGACACGATCAGCTTCGACATCGACCACACCACCTCGCCCGCGACCACCAACACGCTCGGCACCAAGGGCGTCGGCGAGGCGGGCACGATCGCCTCCACCCCGGCGGTGGTCAACGCCGTCGTCGACGCGCTGCGTCCGCTGGGCGTGCACGACGTGACCATGCCCTGCACCCCGGAGCGGGTGTGGCGGGCCATCAGCGAGGGCTCGGCCGGTGGCGAGACCACCGGTGCGGCCGCACCGCACTTCGATCCGTCGACGGGCATGTCCGGGAACGTCGACCGCACGGAAGGAGATGTCCAGTGATTCCCGCATCGTTCGACTACGTCGCCCCGACCACGGTCGAGGAGGCACTGGCCGCCCTCGCGCAGTACGGCGACGAGGCCAAGATCATCGCCGGCGGGCAGAGCCTGCTGCCCGTGCTGAGGATGCGCCTCAACGCCCCGGAGTGGGTCATCGACCTCGGTCACATCGACTCCCTGCGCGGCGTACGCGACGAGGGTGAGGCGATCTTCGTCGGCGCCATGACGCGCCACTGTGACGTCGCGACCGATCCTCTGGTCGCCGAGCACGCCGCGCTGGTCGCGCGTGCCACGGCGACGGTCGCCGACGAGCAGGTGCGCCACCGCGGCACCTTCGGTGGCGCGCTCGCCCACGCCGACCCGGCGGGCGACCTCGGAGCCCCGGCCCTCGCGCTGGACGCCGAGTTCGTCATCGCCGGGCCGGCCGGCGAGCGGGTCGTCCCGGGCGCGGAGTTCTTCCAGGGGCTCTTCGAGACGGCCGTCTCCGAGGACGAGCTGCTCATCGGCGTACGCATCCCGAAGCACACCGGATGGACGGCCCACTACGAGAAGTTCGTCCGGGTCGCCCACCAGTGGCCGATCTGCGCGGTCGGCGCGACCCTCAAGGTCTCCGGCGGCGTGATCGAGGGCGCGGCGATCGGCCTCACCAACATGGGCTCGACCCCGTTGCGTGCCGCCGGCGTCGAGCAGGCGCTGGTCGGCCAGCAGGCCACCGAGGAGGTCGTACGCAACGCCGCGGCCCTGGCCGCGGACGGGGCTGAGCCGCCGTCCGACCTCAACGGTGACGCCGACTACCGGCGTCATCTGGTCACGGTGCTGACCCGGCGCGCCATCACGAAGGCCCTCGGGGGCTGAGGCGTGGACCTGACGCACGAGTTCACGGTTCCGACCTCGGTCGAGGAGACCTGGAACAGCTTCTTGGACATCGGCTCGCTCGCCGAGTGCTTCCCGGGAGCCCAGGTCACCTCGGCCGAGGGCGACACCTTCACCGGCACGGTGAAGGTCAAGCTCGGTCCGATCGCCATGGTCTACGCCGGTTCCGGCACCTTCGTCGAGAAGGACGAGGCCGCACGTCGTCTGGTCGTGGAGGCCAAGGGACGGGACAAGCGCGGCAACGGCACGGCCGGCGCCAACGCGACCTTGACGATGGCCCCGGAGGGCACCGGCACGAAGGTCGAGATCGTCACCGATCTCGCCGTCACCGGCAAGCCCGCCCAGTTCGGCCGCGGGGTCATGCAGGACGTCTCCGACAAGCTGCTCGGCCAGTTCGTCGCGTGCCTGGAGTCCAAGTCGGCGCCTGCTCCTGCCCCGCTGGTCGAGCCCGCGAGCGAAGCGAGCGGTGTCGAGACCGACACGGCACCATCGAGCGCCGGAGAGGACCGTGTTGGTCTCGACACGCCTCCGCCCAGCGGCTCCGGCGGCTCGACCAGCGGGGGCACCGAGGCGCTCGACCTGGGTGCCACGGTGGTGCCGGTGCTGATCAAGAACTACGGCAAGAAGATCGCCATCGGGGTGGCCGTCGTCGCGGCGGCGGTGATCGTCTACAAGCTCCTGCGAGGCTGAACCCGTCGCGCAAACCGGATACCACCCGCGCAACGTGGATAGCGAGGGCCGTTCGACCTCTCTAGCGTTTCCATTACGCAGACCCCGCTGCGAGAGGAAACAGAAAAGTGAAGATCGCGGTCATCGGTGCCGGGTTCGCAGGCGTTGCCTCGGCCAAGGTGCTCACCGAGCTCGGTCATGACGTCACCGTCTACGAGAAGGCCCCGGATGTCGGCGGCGTCTGGAGCCGGACCCGGCGCTACCCGGGCCTGACGACGCAGAACAACAAGGACTCCTACACGCTCTCGGACCTGAGGATGCCCAAGGTGTTCCCCGAGTGGCTCAGCGGCGAGCAGGTGCAGAGCTATCTCGAGATGTACGTCGAGAAGTTCGAGCTCGCCCCGATGATCAGACTCTCCACCGAGGTGCGGAGGGCCCAGCCGGCTGGAGGGGGCGGCTGGGCCATCACCTCCGGCGCCGGTACGACTGCCGGGGCCGACGACGAGACGACCGAGCACTACGACCATCTGATCGTGGCCAGCGGTGTCTTCTCGGAGCCGTTCGCCCCTGCGTACGACGGGGTCGAGGAGCTGGAGGCCGCCGGCGGCAGGATCCTCGCGGCGAGCGAGCTGCACGACCTGGAGGCCGTCGCGGGCAAGGACGTCGTGGTCGTCGGCTACGGGAAGTCGGCCTGCGACGTGGCCGTCGAGATCGCCAAGGAGGCGGCCTCGACCACCGTGGTCGCACGGCAGCTGCTGTGGAAGATGCCTCGCAAGATCAAGGGCGTCCTCAACTACAAGATGCTGCTGCTCACCCGGCTGGGGGAGGGGCTGTTCCCCTATCAGAGCATCCGCGGGGCCGAGAAGGCCCTGCACGCGGGCGGCTCGAAGATGGCCGGTTCGATGGTCGGCAGCGTCGAGTCGGTGACCACCGGCCAGCTCAAGCTCAAGAAGCTCGGGCTGCTGCCCAAGGGCCAGTTCACCGACATCGCCCGTTCGACGGTCTCGCTGGCCACCGAGGGCTTCTTCGAGGGCGTCGAGGCCGGCGACATCGCCGTCGAGCGCGACACCGAGATCGCTGCCTTCGTGACGAGGGACGGCAAGCCGTACGCCGAGCTCGCCAACGGGCGCGCGGTGCCTGCCGACGTCGTGGTGACGGCGACCGGGTTCAAGCAGGAGCTCCCGTTCTTCTCCGCGGAGATCCAGGACCAGCTCACCGACGACAACGGCGACTACCAGCTCTACCGCCAGATCCTCCCGCTGAAGGTGCCGGACCTGACCTTCGCCGGCTACAACTCCTCGTTCTTCTCGCCGCTCTCGGCCGAGATGAGCGCCGTCTGGATCGGTTCGCACCTCGACGGCGGCCACGAGGTCCCGTCGGTGGAGGAGATGGAGGCCCACGTCACCGCGCGGCTGGCCTGGATGCGGGAGCGTACCGACGGCCACCACGCCCGCGGCACCAACATCATCCCGTTCTCGATGCACAACATCGACGAGGTTCTCGGTGACGTCGGCATCGACGTCAGCAAGCGGGTCAAGGCGGTGCAGTGGCTGATCCCGATCGACCCGAAGGCGTACGCCTCCATCACTCCCAGACTCGTGGAGAAGCTGGCAGCGAGGAGCTAGTACGGCGAGATGCCGGTACGCCTGGGTGGGACCGGCATCTCGTTCGGGCCGGGCTCGTTCGGGCCGGGTCAGGACCTGGGCCGGGACCTTAGACAGTGATTGCGCCGGGTCCGCGCTGACGCGGCGCGGGCTCCGCTACGCTCTTCGGTCAATCGAGCGCGCTCCAGGAGCCTCCCTTGCCCCGTCCCCTGCTGGGTCGTCACACCGTTGTCGCCACCACCGACGTGGACCAGGCCAGAGAAGCCGTGGCCGAGCGGTTCTGTGCCCATTACCTGGCGCTGACCAAGGCCGGTTCCCACCTCGACATGGTGCACAACGCCGCGCCGCTGGGCGAGGACGTGATGCTCAACTACATGCGCTACGGCGACGAGGTGCGGATCACGCCCGGCACCTTCGACGACTTCTACCTGATCCAGCTCCCGCTGGCCGGCACCGCCAAGGTCAAGGTGGGGGAGCAGGTCGTCCTCGCCGACCGCACCCGCGCCTCGATCGGCTCGCCGACCGAACCGGTCGACATGCTCTGGTCCGACGGCTGCGAGAAGCTGCAGGTCTACATCCGACGCAGCGCCGTCGAGGAGGCGGCCGCGGGCATCGGCGGCTCCGGACCGGTGGTCTTCGACCCCACGCTCGACCTCGCCCGGCCCGAGGTGCGCGACTGGCTGAAGATGGTGCGCCTGGCCTACGACAACGTCGAGGCAGGCGGCTCGCTGATGAGCTCTCCGCTGGTCGCGGCGCCCTACGAGCAGGCGCTCATCGGTGGCCTGCTGACGATCCAGGCCAACACCTCGTTGGAGATCGTCTCCGAGAACTTCTCTCCCACGATCTCCCGTGCCGTACGCATGGCCGTGGACCTCCTCGAGGCCCATCCCGAGCGTCCCTGGAAGGTCGCCGAGCTCGCCCAGAAGGTCGGTGTCTCCACCCGTACGCTGCAGGAGGGGTTCCAGCGCGACCTCGACACCACCCCGCTGGAGTACTGGCGGCGGACCCGGCTCGACCGGGCCTTCACCGACCTGCTCGCCGCCGACGCCACCGCCACCTCGGTCACCGCGATCGCCGCCCGCTGGGGCTTCTTCCACCTCGGCCGGTTCTCCCAGGCGTACCGGGCACAGTTCCAGGAGCTCCCGTCTCAGACGCTCATACGCTGAGCTCGCCGCTCACCACTGGACTCACCACTGCGGCTCGTCGCTGAACCCGCCGTAGTCGTCGAGGTCGGCGTCGTCGCGGCGGTAGTCCTCGCCGTCGCCGTTGCGCCGGTCGAGCTTGTCCTCCTTCTCGTCCTGGTTCTGCGGCTCCTCGGGCGGGTCTTCCTGGTTGTCGGGCTTGATCCGCGCCTTCGGGGTCAGCTTCTCCTTCAGGCGCTCCTCGGCGGAGTCGCCCTGCTGGGACTGCTTGGGGCCCTGGCCGGCGTCGGTGGGGCAGTCGCCCTCCTTCAGGGTCGCCAGCGCCTCCTCGTAGGCCGCCTTCGCGCCGGCCTGGTCGCCGGCGTCCCGGGCGCGGTCGCCGATCGCCTCCTGGGTCAGCGACAGGTTGATGCGTACGGTGCACTCGTGGTCCTCGGGCACGCGCTCCAGCGCCTCGCCGTAGTAGGCGACCGCGCGGGCGTTCTCGCCGAGGAGGAAGGCGGCGTTGCCGGCGTCGAAATGGGCGATCCACGGCTGCAGGAAGTTGAGGTCGCGGTTGGCCGAGTAGTGCTCCATCGCGGTCGCGGCGTCCCGTAAGTCCCAGGCGTCCCGGCCGCTGCGGTCATGGTGGCCCATCAGGATCACCTTGCCCAGGAAGGCGAGGCCGATCACCACCGGCACGATCCCGGCGAGCAGCAGCGCGCGCCGGACCTGCTCGCGGGGGGTGCGCACCGGTTGCGGCTCGGTCGAGTCGACGGGTGTCTCAGTGACGGTCACGACAGCACCTCCTCGGCCTCGTGTCCACGGCGACGATGGCCCCACAGCTCCCACAGCAAGAGTGCCAGCAGGGGGAAGCCGAAGATCCAGGCCCGGGACGTCTCGCCGCCGGCAGAGGTCTCCTCGGTGAGCATCTCGGAGTCCCAGGTGGAGGCCTCGGTGGCCACCTCCTTGGTCTCCTTCGTCGTGCGGTGAAGCGTCTGAAGACCCATCTGACCTGCGATCTCGCGCAGGTTGCCCAGGTCGATCCGGGAGCGGGCGTCCTGGCCCTCGCCGTCCTTGAGGTAGCCGTCCTGGGGGCGTTCGTCGTCCCAGGGCATCCGGCCGCCCTCCTCGGTGCCGTAGCCGAGCACCACGCCGCCTGCCGAGAGGTCGTCGACCTCGGCGAACGACTGCTGGTCGACGCCCTCGCGGGTGTTCTCGCCGTCGGAGGCGAACACCACGATCCGGCGCCGCTCGGGGAAGCGCTCCTGGTCCCGCTCCAGGGCCTCGATGACCTCGTCGCGCGGAGCATCGACCATCGAGCCGGACCCGTCGAAGGCCCGCTCGGCGTAGAGCCCGTCGACCCAGGCGTTGAAGGCGGTGGTGTCGTAGGTGAACGGCATCTCGGTGCGAACGACCTCGCCACCGAAGGTGATCGCGCCGAACCGCACCGAGGGCAAGGCCGCCGAGAGCGCCTTGAGGTCCTTCTTGAGCTGCGTCATCCGGGCCTCGCCGCCGGGCGCGTCCTCGGCGACCATCGACCGTGTCCGGTCGACCACGACGAGGACGTCGAGGTCCGCCGTACGCATCTGCGCCGGTGCCGCGCCCCAGCTCGGTCGCACCAGGACGACGACGGTGAGCAGGACGATCAGCACGCGGCGTACGAGCGTGAGGAGCTGCCACCCTCCGGCGCTCATCGGGTCACCTCGCTCGGTGGGCGAGCCTGCTCGGGCCACTGATCCGCCCGCGCCGCGGATCGAGGCGAGGAGCCCGGCGACAGTCTTCCGGAGCGAACCAGGGCGTAGCTCCACCCGGCGATCAGCATGAGGACCCCGAGCACGATCATCGCGATCGGCCAGCCGGGAGCGTCGCGGATCTGGTACTTCGGCGGCTCGACGACCTCGTCGGCGGAGAGCCGGTCGATGCCGGCCAGGATCGAGTCGATCGAGCCGTCGTCGCCGAGCAGCGAGAAGGTGCCGCCGGTCTCGGTCATCGCCTTGTCGAAGGTGGCTCGCTTGTCCTCCTGGAAGCTGAGGTCGGCGGAGCCGATGCCGAAGAGCTGGACGTCGCGCTCCTTGGCGAACTCGGTGGCCTCGGGCAGCGAGTAGACCGGTGGGCCACCCTGCGGGTCGTTGTCGGAGGCGACGATGACCGCCCGGCCGCGCTCGGAGTTGGACAGGTCGAAGCGCTTGACGCAGGAGACGATCCCGTCGCTGATCAACGAGGCCCGCTCCTTGCCGAGGTAGGTGCCGGCGACGTACTCCTGGTCGCCGAGGGCGAAGGCCCGGCCGGCCCGCGCCAGCTCCTCCTGCACCCAGCCGTAGTCGTCGGTGAGCGGGAAGACGGTGACCGCGGCGTCGCTCCACAGAACGAGGCTGACCCGTTCGCCGTTGAGGCCGGCGACGAGCTGGGAGTAGGCCTGGGTGACCTGGGTGTCCTCGTCGAACATCGAGGTCGAGGCGTCCAGGCAGAGCACGATGTCGCGGGTGGAGTAGCGGTTCTGGGTGATGTCTGTGGTCTGCGGCCGGGCGATCAGCCAGATGCACCCGATCACCGCGAGCGCGATCCCCGCGGTCTGCCACCAGGACAGCCACCGCTGCTGGGCAGCGAGCTCACGGAACCGGGGCAGCCGCTTGAGCCGTGCGGTGTGGGCGACGAGCACCGCGTCGGCAGGGCGGCGATGCACCCGGGCGGCGAAGACGACGATCGCGGCGATCGCGGCGACGGTGAGGACCAGCACGATCGCGCCGAGGACGGGCCATCTCAGGTCCATGTCGTCACCACCTGACGGGCCCGGCTCAGCGCCTCGGGGAAGCGCTCGGCAGCCTTGCCCTCCTCCTCGGAGGCGAAGGCGGGCGGGTACATCACCTCGACGGCCATCGCCAGCGGGCGGGTGCGTGGGTCGCTGCGTACGGTCGCCTTGAGGTCGGCGAGGACCATCTTGTCGGCCGGGATCTGACTGACCTCGGCGACGTAGTCGCGCACCGTGCGGCTCAGGTGCTGGTGGCCGACCCGCGCCGGGACGTCGCCGCGGTGCACCGCCCGCTCGATCCGGTCGATCTCGGCCAGGTGCTCGGCACGCAGGTCACGAGGCTCGGGCACCCACGGCGTCTCGACCTCGACGACCGGCCTGCGCTTGCGGGTCAGCACGATGACCGCGAGGAAGTAGAGCGCCACCGCGGCGAGCAGCCCGAGGGTGAGCACCAGCCACCAGCCCGAGTGCGCCAGCGGCTGCTGGAACTCCTCGGGAACGCTACCGGCGCGCATGACGGTGCCTCTCCAGCAGATGGAAGACCGCGCCGATGGCGGTGGTGTCGTCCCGGACCCGCTGGTAGGCGATGCCGAGGCGGTCCAGGGTGCCGCGCAGGCCGTGCTCCTCGGCGGCGGCCAGCTCGGCGTACTGGGCCTGGAGGACGGCGTCGCCGGTGAGCCAACCCGGCAGGGCGGAGACCGTGTCGATGTCGACGGTCGGGGCGCCGCCGGCCACCGCGGTGGTGGGGTCGAGGTCGTCGATGCCAGCGACCAGCACCTCATGCTGGACGGTGAGGCGGCGCAGGACCGCGGCCATCTCGTCACTGACCGAGTGTTCGTCGGTGACCACGAGCAGGATCGCCCGGCGACGTACGTTGGTGGCGATGTGGCGCAGGACCGCGACGATGTCGGCCTCGGCGGCGTCGGGGGTGATCGCGTCATGGGCCTGCCCCAGCGCCCGCTCGAGCGCGACCTCGGTGTCGGCGGACTTGGTGAGCTTCTGGGTCGCCGAGTCGCCGTAGGCGACCGCGACCTTGTCGCCGTGGCGTACGCCCAGCCAGCCGACCAGGCCGGCGGTGAAGATCGCCAGCTCGCGCTTGGTCGTGGTGCCGGTCGCCTGGGCCGCCATGCTCCGGCCGGTGGAGATCGCCAGCAGCACCAGATGCTGGCGCTCGGCGGTGAACCGCTTGACCAGCAGGCTCCGGGACCGGGCCGTCGCCTTCCAGTCGATGTCCTTCACGTCGTCGCCGGGCACGTACTCCCGCAGGTCGTGGAAGTCCATGCTGCGCCCCGTCTGGAGGCTGGCGTACTCCCCGTCGAGCAGGCCCACGACCTTACGGTGGGCATGGATCATCAGCCGAGTGCGGATCCGGGGAAGGTACGTCGCCATGTCGGTGCTCGGGTCGGACGGCTCAGGGGCTGGGGACGGCGCGGACCAGCGCGTCGACCAGCATCTCGGGCTGGACCTTCTCGGCCAGCGCCTCGAAGCTGAGGTGGAGCCGGTGACGCAGGATGCTGTGGCGCAGCTCGCGCACGTCCTCGGGGGTGACGTAGGAGCGGCCGAGCAGCAGCGCCGCCGCGCGCGAGGCCTGCAGGAACGCGATCGAGGCACGCGGGGACGCGCCGATCTCGACGTAGGAACCCGTCTCCGGCCCGAGAAGCTGGCGGGCGTTGCGGGTGGCCTGTACGAGGGCGACGATGTAGCGCTTGATCGCCGGGTCGACGTAGACGCGCTTGGTCAGCTCCTGGAGCCAGATCACGTCGTCGGGGTCGGCGACCGGGCGGGTCACCTCGTGGTCGGGCCCGAGGGTGCCGGCCTCGATGCGCTCCAGGACGACGAGCTCCTCGGCGTCGCTGGGGTAGTTGACGATCTCCTTGAGCAGGAACCGGTCCATCTGCGCGTGCGGGAGGACGTAGGTGCCCTCCTCCTCGATCGGGTTCTGCGTGGCGAGCACCATGAACGGGCGCGGCAGCGGGTGGATGTGACCCGCGATCGAGGTCTGGCGCTCCTGCATCGCCTCGAGCATGGCGCTCTGCGTCTTGGCGGAGGATCGGTTGATCTCGTCGAGCAGTACGAAGTTGGCGTGGACCGGGCCGAGCTGGGTCTCGAACTCGTGGTTGCGCTGGTCGTAGACCTGGGTGCCGATGATGTCGCTCGGCAGCAGGTCGGGGGTGCACTGGATCCTGGAGAACTGCGCCTTGACCGTCTGGCTCAGGGTGCTCGCGGCCAGGGTCTTCGCCAGCCCGGGCACGCTCTCGAGCAGCACGTGACCCTCGGAGAGGAGCGCGATCAGCAGCGCCGTCCTGAGCCGCTCCTGGCCGACCACACGGCTGCTGAAGGCGGTGCTGACCCGCCCGACGATCTCCTTCGCCCTGGCGATCTCCTCGGTGGACGGCGGGGCGAGGGGTGGTGCGGTGGTGGTCAAGGCGGCTCCAGAGGCATCGGCTGTCGGTCCCATCCTTTCCTACCAGCGTACGGAACGCATCTGGGGGCCGCCTCAGAAGACGTTGCGGGGGCGGAACTGGACCGAGATCCGGGGGCCGGCGGAGGAGACCTTGGGGATGGCGTGCTCCCAGGTGCGCTGGCAGGAGCCGCCCATGACGACGAGGTCGCCGTGGCCCATCTGGATGCTCATCCCCTTGCCGCCGCCATGGGGACGCAGCGCGAGCCGGCGGGGGTCGCCGACGGAGACGATCGCGACCATCGTGTCGTTGGTGCGGCCTCGGCCGATCTTGTCGCCGTGCCAGGCCACCGAGTCGTGGCCGTTGCGGTAGTAGCAGCAGCCCGCGGTCACGAACGGCTCGCCCAGCTCGGGCAGGTAGTGGGCGGTGAGGCGGCCGCGGGCCTCGGCGAGACGTGGGTGGGGGAGCGGGTCGCCCTGGCCGTAGGTGTGCAGCAGCCGGGGTACGTCGACGACGCGGTCGTACATCTGCCGACGCTCCTCGCGCCACGGGACGTCGCTGACCAGCGCGGCGAAGACGTCGTCGGGATCGGGCAGCCAGCCGCGGGCGATGTCCACCCAGGCTCCGCGGTCGAGATGGATCCGCTCGTAGGTCGTCTCGGTGGTCTCGTCGTCTGTGGGGGCGAAGAGTGTTCCCTGAAAGTCCACCTTCACAGCGTACCTCGTGATCGAACACTTGTTCTAGCGAAATCCAGTCTCCGCATTTCGTTGCAGAAGATCTGCCTCATCTCGTTGCAATGTCACAACTTGACCAAACTCGGGACGTACGCGAGGTGTACACCTACGCTCAGCTCATGGTCCGGTCGGTCGAGGGAGAGCGGTCGCTCAAGCACGTCCAGATCCGTGAGTACGTCAGGGAGCTGGTCGTCGGCGAGAGCCCTGGTGCCTCCGCGCCCTCCGAGCGCGAGCTGGTCCAGAAGTTCAGCGTCGCCCGGGCCACCGTGAGGCAGGCGCTCGACGCGCTCGTGGCCGACGGTCTGCTGGTCCGGATCCCGGGCCGGGGCACCTTCGTGGCGCGCCCGCCGCGGGCGGCGAGCCCGGTGCTCGGCTTCAGCGAGGAGATGGCCCGCCGGGGGATGCAGGCATCCTCCGAGACGCTGCTGCTCGGCCGGGAGAAGGCCGGGCCCACCATCGCTCGCGCGCTGGGCATCAAGGAGGGTGCTGCCGTCGTCCACTGGCGGCGCCTGCGCCGCGGCGACGGGGTGCCGATCTGCATCGAGGACGTCTACCTCGACGAGGCGATCGTGCCCGGGATGCTCGAGCGGACCGCGCCGACCAGCCTCTACGCCGAGCTGGGCAGCCGGCAGATGCGGCCGTCGTGGGTCGATGACACCTTCCGAGCCGACGTGGCCAACATCGAGGAGGCCACCCTGCTCGGCCTCTCCGTCGGCGTCCCTGTGCTCCGCCGGCAGCGGAAGTCGGTCGCGGGGGAGCGTTACGTCGAGGTGTGCCGCTCGGTCTACCGGGCCGACCGCTATGCGCTACATCTGCAGCTCGGTCCGTCCTGAGGCTCTCCCGGCGCTTCCGGGCTCGGTCAGAGGTTGCCGAGGGGCGCGACCACGTCGCCGCTCTCCTCGCAGACCCAGATCGGGTCCGGACCTCCCAGGTCGGGGGTGATGTGGAGCGAATGCACCGGCGACTCGGGCGGACAGGTGGTGCACACCGGCCAGCGCGCGGACGCCTCGCCGTCGAAGAGCAGGTCCTGCACGTCCTGGGCGACCAGGCCGGCGACGTACGCCTTGCCCTCCGGCCACTGGTCCACCCACCAGCCGCGCTCGGTCATGGCGTCCTCGAGGGCCGAGACGGCTGCCGCACCGGCGAGTCCGCGGGCATCGAGGTCATGGAGCACCCTCGCCCGAGCCTCGAACAGCACTGTCGTGTTCATCACGGACCATTCTTGCCGACCGGTCAAGGCGATGGGCCCGGGCGGTCGTCTCAGGGTGGCGCCTCAGGACGGACGCGGTAAGAATGCCCCGTGATCCTCATCGACCCGCCGAACGTACCCAGCCGCGGCCGGATGTGGTCCCACCTCGCCAGCGACACCTCCTACGAGGAGCTGCACGCCTTCGCGAGCCGGATGGGCATCCCGGCCCGAGGCTTCGACCGCGATCACTACGACGTACCGGCCGAGGCCTACGACGACATGGTCGCCGCGGGTGCCGTCGAGGTCACCTCCCGAGCCCTGGTCTCCGCTCTCCTCGCCGCGGGCCTACGTCGCCGCAAACCCCGCTAGCCGAGACGTCGCGTACCTCGGCCGAGACGGCACGTGGTGACTACTCGGCCGACGCGGGTGACTTCTCGCCCGGCGGGAGTGACGTCTCGGCTGGGGTGGACATCCGTCGGGTGGTGAGCCAGATGGCCGCCGCGATCAGCAGGCCGAGGCCGCCGCCGAGGACGAAGCCGCCCTGCCAGCCGATCAGGTCGATGGCGAACCCGGCGGCGGGGGCGCCGACGGCGCTGCCGAGGGTGATGGCCGAGCCGTGCCAGCCCATCACCTCGCCGCGTACGGTCGAAGGGACGCTGCTGGTGATCGCCTCGAGCGCGGCAGTCAGGGTCGGCGCGCAGAAGAAGCCGCTGAGCAGGAGCAGGACGGCGAAGGAGATCGGGTCCCAGGCGAACGCGGTCAGCACCGTCGTCGCGCCGAGCAGGACGAGCATGACCGCGGTCGAGGGGTGGCTGTTGAGGGCGCCGTAGATGAGTGCGCCGAGCAGCGAACCGAGCGCCCAGATCGCCATGACGAGCCCGAGCAGGGCGGTCCGGTCGAAGTCGCGCATCGCGGCGACGGTGCCGAGGTCCTCGGCGATGAGGATGAGCGAGGCGGTGAAGGTTCCGGCGAGCAGCAGGATCACGCCCGGGTTGACCCACGAGGGGAGCCGGAATCGGCGCGCCGGGACGCCGGCGTCAGTGGGGACGGGGTCGCCCGGAACGGCCGGGTCGCCCTCGGTGATCATCGGGTTGAGCAGCCACAGTACGACCGCAGCCACGATCCCGAGCCACTGGATCAGCAGCAACGCCTGGGAGGTGCCGAAGTAGCTGGCGCCGAGCACGCCGATGACAGGGCCGACCATGAAGCCGAGCTCGGTCATGATCGCGTCGGCGCTCAGAGCGGCGGTGCGCTGCCCGGGGCCGACGGAGCGGAGCATCACCTGGCGCACGATCGAGAAGGACGGGACGGTGAAGAGCCCCGCGATCGCGACCAGCGCGAGCAGCGGAAGGTAGCCGACCCAGGGCGCGATCGACCAGGCGATGGGGAGGACGGCCAGCGGCAGCAGGAGGGTACGCCGCAGGCCGAGGCGGTCCAGGAGCCGGCCGAGCCAGGGCGCGGAGACCGCCATCGCGATCGCGAGCACCGTCGAGACCAGGCCGGCCTCGGCGTAGGAGCGGTCCAGGGGGCCGACCACGTGCAGAGTCACGATGACAGAGGACGCCGGCATCGGGATCCGCAGGAACAGACCCAGCACGAGGATGCGGCGAACGTCAGGAATCCGCCACAGGTCGGCGTACGTCTGGAAGCTCACCGACGAATTCTGTCACCGGTGAGGGGCCCCGGACGAATCGTTATTGATCGGTTGACAGGTATGTGTTGAGGGTCTCCAGCTCGGCCGAGATGTTGACCCTCGCGGCGGCCTCCCAACTGATTCTCGCGAAGGGTGTCGAGAAGAGCGACTCCTTCTCCAGCAGCCGCTCCAGGACCTGGGCGCGGCCGACGCGGAACTCCTCGTCGGACAGGTGCTGGTACTCCTCGCGGACGGTCGCGGCGTACTCCGCATAGCGCTCCGCCGGTGCCGCCAGGATCGCCAGGTCGGCATCGGAGAGGACCCGGCCGCTGCGGTCGTCGGGCGCGGGGTCGTGGGTCTCGGTCAGGCGCACCAGGCGGGCGACCTCGGCGACCGCATCGGCATCGAGGTAGGTGCCCAGCGCGTCCTCGGCCCAGGTGGCCGAACGCTCCTCGGCGTCCCGCTCCCCGTCGTAGACGGAGTCGTGGAAGAAGGCCGCCAGGGTGACGGTCAGCGGGTCGAAGTGCTCTCCCTCCGCCCGCAGCTCCTCGATCCGGTCCAGCACCTCGGTGAGGTGTCGACGGTCGTGATAGCGGCGGGTCGGCTCGTCGTACGCTGCCAGAACGTCACCGAGAAGCTCGGTTGCGTCGGGCAGCGGCCAATGTTGGGGCAGCTCCATGGGCCAGAACGCTAGCGTCACACGTGGTAGGCGCGCACCCACCTGGTGTGCGGGTTGCCCGCGATCTTCTCCAGGGTCGTGGGCGGCACGCTGGTCACATCGGTGACCACGAAGCCGGTCTCGCCGCTGGTGGCCAGGTATTGACCGGTCACATTGACACCCTCGGCGGCGAGCAGGTTGTTGAGCTCGGCGAGCACGCCGGGGACGCTGTCGTGCAGCAGCGCGAGCCGCGAGCCCTCGGCCATCGGCGGCGGCTGGACGGCCGGCAGGTTGACGCTCAGCGCGGTCGAGCCGGAGTGGATGAAGTCGCGCAGCTTGCCGGAGACGAACCAGCCGATCTCCTCCTGGGCCTCCTGCGTCGAGCCGCCGACGTGCGGGGTCAGGATGACGTTGTCGAGACCCTGCAGCGGGCTCTCGAAGGCGTCGCCCTGGGCCTTGGGCTCGATCGGGAAGACGTCGAGCGCGGCGCCGGCGATGTGACCGGACTCGATGTGCTTGCGCAGCGCGTCGTTGTCGACCAGGAAGCCACGCGCGGCGTTGATGAACAGCGAGCGCGGCTTCATCTTCGCGAACTGCTCCTCGCCGAACATGCCCAGGTTGCCCGGGCGGCCGTCGATGTGGATGGAGACCACGTCGGCCTCGGCCAGGAGCGCGTCGAGGGACTTCATCCGGCGGGCGTTGCCGTGGGCCAGCCGGTCGGCGATGTCGTAGAAGATGACGTAGAAGCCCAGCGCCTCGGCGACGTTGGACAGCTGGGTGCCGATGTTGCCGTAGCCGATGATGCCGAGCGTGCGGCCGCGGACCTCGTGGGAGCCCTTCGCGGACTTGTCCCAGACGCCGGCGTGCATCTTCTCGGTCTTCTCCGGCAGCCGCCGGGCCAGGGAGATGATGTAGCCGATGACCAGCTCGACGACCGAGCGGGTGTTGGAGTAGGGGGCGTTGAAGACGGCCACGCCGCGCTCGGCGGCGCCGGCCAGGTCGACCTGGTTGGTGCCGATGCAGAAGCAGCCGATCGCCTTGAGGTCGGTCGCGGCGTCCAGGACGCGCGGCGTGATGTGGGTGTTCGACCGGATGCCGAGCAGCGTCACGCCCGGCAGGGCCTCGACCAGCTCGTCCTCGGAGAGGGACTTGCTGCGCAGCTCGACCTCGAAGCCGGCCTTCTCGAGGTTCTCGACAGCGACGGGATGAATGTTCTCCAGGAGCAGCGCCTTCATGGCTCAAGGGTAGGCCGTCGGCCGACGTCCCCGGAATCGCCGCCGCAGTCCGGACAGCCCACGGCGACCGGGTCTGAAACATCCGTTGCAGCCGTGAAACAGTCGTGCAATCCGCGCGACGGAGCCCCGAAACCGATGACAGCAATCCTGATGGTCCCCACGAGCCGGTGACGATGCCGGCGGCCCAAGGAGGCGGCATGTCCCTCATCGACACGTTTCCGGACCGGCAGGAAGGGAACGCATCCGGTCGGGTTGCATTTCTGCGGGGAATGTCCCGGATGGTGGGACGATCTCTCAGTGAAGCGGTCGCCGGACGCGACTGAACCAGCGGCGTAGGGTCCGTTTCAGGCGGTGTCGCGAGGTGTTGCACTCCACCAGCGGCAGCGCGAGACCGACCCGGTCGGCGTCAGCCAGCTCGCGCAGCAGGATCTCCGCGGCCACCCGGGTGTCGTCACCCGCGTCATGGGCCTTCAGCTGCTCGACCGCGTAGTGGGCCGCGATGGTGGCCAGCGACTTGTCCGGCACCTCCAGCGCGAGCGCCTTCGCGAACCGCATCGTGCACAACCACTCCAGCACATCGAGGCGTACGCCGGCACGGTCCGACTCCACGGCCACGAACGTCCAGTCGAACGCGGCGTTGTGGGCCACGAAGACCCGGCCGGCGAGGCGCTGGGCGATCGTCGGGGCGACGTCTCGGAAGAGCGGGGCGCCGGCGAGGTCGGCGCTGGTCAGGCCGTGGACCTCGACCGGCCCCGGGTCGACGCCGGCGCCGGGGTTCACCAGCGTCTCCCACTCCGACTCAGCGGTGCCGTCGGCGGCGATCTGGCGGATCGCCACCTGGATCACGCGGTCGCGGTAGGGGTCGAGCCCGGTCGTCTCGACGTCGAGGACCGCGTAGCCCTCGCGATGGCGCCGGGCTTCGCTTCGGCCGCGTGATTCGGTGGTGGTCACAAGGCTGACGGTATCGGTGAGCACCGACAGTCCAGGCCCGTGTCCTCTGCGGGCGGAGCTAGCCCGACGCCACGGCCAGGGCCACGATGCCGATGATGACGAGCAGCAGGACGGCCATCATGAGGACGAAGCCGAGGACCCCGGGCTTGCGCTGCTTCTCGTGCCCGATCGCGCCCTTGCTGAACCCCGTCAGCGGCGAGGCGTAGAAGACCGGAACGGTCTGGCCCTCGGCGACGTCGAAGCTCATCGACGCCTTGCCGAACCGCCAGGTCCACTGGGTGTACATGTCGACGTTCCAGCGCCCCGGCGGCACCGGGAAGACGTTCCGGCCGTACTGCGTCGGCATCTGGTGGCCGTTGAGCAGCACCGTCGGCACGATCAGGTTCGAGGTCATGTGGCTGCCCTGGATGGTGAGGTCGATCCACCCCACGGGCGGTTGTCCGGGCGCTGGCTGGCCCGACTGGTCCGGCATCGTCATGGGGCGAATCATGCCCGACCGGGCAGTGCCGTCGTCGCTCAGATGTCGACGCTTCCGCCGTCGCGCCAGTAGTAGCCGCCCTCGCGCATCATGAACCCCTCTTCGTGGAGGTAGCGGCGCAGCGCGGCGACGTCGTCGTGGAACCGACCCAGGATCTCGTTGACCTCTCGTTCGGGATAGACCTTGCCGAAGAACCGTCTCAGTCTCGGCGTCATCGGGTCGGGGCTGCCAGGTGGCGCGGGTCACCTCTTCATCGTGGCCGATCCGGTCGGCTGATGCGACTGGTTTGTCGGCCGACGCCGTGCCCGGTTGACGAGGTCGCGAGCGGCGGAGGTCCACTCGGCGTACTCGAACTCGAAGCCCGCCTCCAGCAGCCGTCCCGGGACGACGCGACGGCTCTTGAGGAGCAGCTCGGTGTCCGTACGCAGCACCCAGGCCCCGATCTCCGCCATCCAGCGGGTGGCGGGCAGCCCGATCGGCATCCCGGTCTCCTTCCGCAGGGTGCGCATCAGGTCGCGCTGGGGCAGTGGTCCTGGTGCGGCCAGGTTCACCGGTCCGGCGATGTCATCGCGCTCGATGAGCAGGTCGCAGGCGCGTACGAAGTCGGCCTCATGGATCCAGGAGACGAACTGGTCGCCGCCGGCGACGGGGCCGCCGAGGCCCAGGCGCGCCATGGTCAGGAGTACGTCGAGGACGCCGCCCCTGCCCGGGCTCATCACCATCGCCGAGCGGAGTGCGACCCTGCGGGTGTTGGGTGTCGCGGCTGCGGTCTGCTCGGCCTCCCAGCTCTTGGCGATCCTCGTGGAGAACTCCCAGTAGGCGGGGGTGTCCGGCTCGCTGCCGCCGATGATGCCGGTCGCCTCGTCGTTGGGGGCGTCGAAACGGTGGGCGTAGATCGTCGCCGTGCTCATCTGCAGCCACGTGCGCGGGGGAGCCGCTGCCTTCGCGATCGCCTCGCCGACGACCCTGGTCGACTCGACGCGCGAGTCCATCATCTGCTTCAGGTTGGCCTCGGTGTAGCGGCAGCTGACCGTCCGGCCCGCGAGGTTCACCACCACGTCCGCGCCGTCGATCTCCTCGGCCCAAGGACCGATCGTCCGGCCGTCCCAGACCTGATGACGTACGCCTTCCTCCAGCTCCTCCGGGTGGCGGGAGAGCACCACCACCTCATGTCCGCGCGTGCTCCAGGCACGCCGCAGGATGCCTCCGACCTGGCCGGTTCCCCCGGGGATGACGATCTTCATGCCGTGACCATAGAACCTATTTGAGCGATCGCTCAAGACCCGCGCTACCTTAGATTTGAGCAATCGCTCAAATCGCTTGAGGAGGCGTGCATGGCTGATCGGATGTGGTCCGTGTTCTGGGCGTTGTGCCGGTGGTGGTTCTTCGGAGCCGTGCTCGGCGTCGTCATCGGAGGAGGCGTGGGGAGTGTGATGGCGCCGATCTTCGGGACGATCCTTGGAGCTTGGTACGGCGGAATCGTCGGAGCCGTCGTAGGACTGGTCGCGTCGGCACTGGCGGCGCCGGCGGTGCTGTTGCCGTCGTCCCCGGTCGTCGACCGGATCTGGCCCGGTCTCGTGGCATTCGGGATGACCTTCGCGCCGGGGTTCGCGGTGTTCGTCGCGAACGAAGGGCCGGGCGCAGTGCGCGAGAACGTTGGGGCCGTGTTGGTCATCGCCGGACTGTCCGGTGCGTTGGCGGCCTGGCTAGGAGAAGCGGTGATGCGCGGCGTACGAATCCCGATTCCGCACATGTTGATCTGCGCTGTCGCCCTCGGCCTGGTCTGCGGCGTCGCGTGCGCCGTGGTGGGTCTGTCCGATGCCGGGGCGGCCGAGCCGGGGATCGTCGCCGGGGTCATGCTCCTGGGGCTCGCCTGCGGGGGCATACTCGGCTCCGTGCTCATCGCCTTCAACGTGCTCGTCACCAAGGAGCCCGCCACAGAATGAACCCCACCAAGGCCAAGCTGATGTCGGCAGTCACCGACCTGCTCAAGCAGGAGGGGATCGCCGGTCTCTCGGCGCGCGCGGTCGCCGACCGCGCGGGGGTCAACCAGGCGCTGGTCTTCTACCACTTCGGAACCGTCATGGACCTCGTCGACCAGGCGTGCCGGGCAGCGACGGACGAGGCGGCAGCGGCCTACCGGGACGAGCTCGCCGAGGTCACCTCGCTGAGCGAGCTGCTGGCGCTCGGGCGAGGGCTTCATGAGCGGGAGCGAGCCGCGGGCAACATCACGGTGATGGCCCAGCTCCTGGCCGGTGCGCAGCGGGACAAGACGCTGGCCGAGACCTCGCGCTACGCGTTGGGCCGGTGGAACGAGGAGATCGAGGCCGCGGTCACTCGTGCTCTGGAGGGCAGCCCGGTCGAGGGCGTGGTGGACGCACCTGGCCTCTCGC
The DNA here is from genome assembly GCF_040643685.1 of Nocardioides sp. NPDC047086. Taxonomy (NCBI): domain Bacteria; kingdom Bacillati; phylum Actinomycetota; class Actinomycetes; order Propionibacteriales; family Nocardioidaceae; genus Nocardioides; species Nocardioides sp. NPDC047086. Next base: position 313 of record NZ_JBEYUV010000002.1, on the reverse strand, counting down.
GCGCGATCAGCTCGGCCTTCATCGGCCTCCTCATGTACGACGGTGTCGACCGCCCCGGCGCCGAGTCGGCCTTCGCCTCCCTCGAGCAGCTCGGCGCGCTGGTCGAGGTCATCGAGGATCTCGGACCGGCCGCCCGGCTCGTCCTGCGCTCCCGGCTCAAGGGCCGCGGCTAGCGCGATTTCTATGTGCGTGTGGTGAAGCGGATGTCGCCGTTGGGGAGGCGTTCGTGGAGGTAGGTGGTGTCGTGGGCGCGGTGGTGGTGATGGGAGCAGAGCAGGGCGGCGTTGTCGAGGTCGGTGGCCCCGTCTTGGGC
>NZ_JBEYUV010000001.1:307141-384889 GCF_040643685.1 Nocardioides sp. NPDC047086 | reverse complement strand
CCCCGCCGCTCGTTGGTGTCGTGCCGCTTCCCCCCCCCCCCACGCCTCCGCCTAGCGGCTCCGGCGGCTCGACCAGCGAGGCGGCTCGACCAGCGGTGGCGGCTAGGACAGTTCTTGGCTGCGTACGTAGGCGGCGCGGGTGGCCTCGAGGAAGGCCGCCCGCAGGCCGTTCTGCTCGAGCGCGCCGAGGGCCGCGGCGGTGGTGCCGCCCGGGGAGGTGACCTGCTCGCGGAGGACCGCGGGATGGGTGCCGCTCTCGAGCAGCTTGGCGGATCCGGACAGCGTCTGGATGACGAGTGTGGTCGCGTCGTCCCTGGTCAGCCCCAGATGGACGCCCGCCTCGATCCAGGCCTCGGCGATCAGGAAGACGTACGCCGGGCCGGAGCCGCTGATCGCGGTGACCGCGTCGATCTGCGACTCGGGGACGGTGACGACCTTGCCGACGGCACCCATCAGGTCGGCCGCGGTGGCGACCGCCTCCGGGGTCGCCTTGGCGCCGCCCGCGACCGCGGACATGCCCTCGCCGACCAGGGCCGGGGTGTTGGGCATGACTCGCACGACCGAGACACCGTCCGGGACGGCGGGCTCCATCGCCGAGGTCGGCACGCCGGCGGCCAAGGAGATGACCGTCGTCCCCTCACCGAGAGCGGACGCGACCGACTCGAGCACCGGCACCACGCCGTAGGGCTTCACCGCCAGCACCACCACGTCGGCCTCGGCCGCTGCCTCGGCGGCCGGCAGCGTACGGATGCCGTGCTTCTCCCGGAGCGCCGCCGCCTGCTCCTCGCGCGCCTCCACCACGATGACGCTCTCCGGCGCATGACCGGCCTCGAGAAGTCCGGCGAGGACAGCCCCACCCATATTGCCTGCACCGATGATCGCGATGGTCATGCTCGTCAGTCTGTCAGAGCGGACGACCTGCGTGGATAAGCCCCCAAGCGACCCAAGCAACTGCTAGGTTGCGATACCCACACCCGTACTCGCCGCTGGTCATCGGGAGGCCACATGCGCTTCAGACGTACGTCCCTGCTTGCTGTGGTCGCCCTCGGGCTGACGGTCGCGATGGTGGGTCCGCCCGCCGCCTCGGGAGACGATGCGGAGCGCCGGCTCCCATCGCCCGAGTCCGAGGTCAACGTGACCGGTGAGCCGTTCACGGGCACCGCCCCGGATGGCACCGTGCAAGGGCTGATCGACGCCCACAGCCACATGTTCATGCAGGACGGGATCGGCGGGGCGGCGGTCTGCGGGAAGGTCTTCTCCGAGGCCGGGGTCGCGGACGCGCTGAAGGACTGCCCCTCCCACGGGATCGCCGGGGAGACGGCGCTCCTGGAGAACCTGACCCGCTCGGGCAGCCCGCTCGGGTTCCACGACACCACCGGCTGGCCGTCGTTCGCCGACTGGCCGGCCTACGACTCGCTGACCCACCAGCAGATGTACTACCGCTGGGTCGAGCGCTCGTGGCGCGCCGGGCAGCGGATCATGGTCGTGAACCTGACCAGCAACAAGGCCCTGTGTGCGATCAACCCGGGCACCCACCAGTCCTGCGACGAGATGACCGCGGTGCGGAGGCAGGCCCGGGATGCCTACGACACCCAGGCCTTCATCGACGCGCAGTACGGCGGCGAGGGGCGGGGCTGGTACCGGATCGTCACCGACGCCGACCGGGCGCGCGAAGTGATCGAGGACGGCAAGCTCGCCGTGGTGCTCGGCATGGAGACCTCCGAGCCGTTCGGCTGCTCCCAGAAGCTGCGGCTGGCAATGTGCACACGCGCCAACATCGATGCCGGGCTCGACGAGCTGAAGTCGCTCGGGGTCTCCTCGATGTTCCTGTGCCACAAGTTCGACAACGCGCTGTGCGGGGTCCGCTACGACGAGGGCGCCACCGGGCTGCTGATCAACGCCGGTCAGTTCCTCACCACCGGCACGTTCTGGACACCGAAGGCCTGCGACCCCGACCAGCCGCACGACAACAACCCGCGCCTGGTCGACCGGCCGGCCGAGCTCGACTGGCTGCCGCAGCCGCCGATCTATCCCGCGGGCACCGTCTGCAACCCCCACGGCCTCTCCGCCCTCGGCGAATACGCGCTGCGCGGGCTGATCAAGCGCGGCATGATGGTCGAGGTCGACCACATGAGCGCCAAAGCCGCCGGCCGCGCCCTCGACATCCTCGAGGAGACCGACTACCCCGGGGTGCTCGCCAGCCACTCCTGGATGGACGAGCGCTACCTCGACCGGCTCTACGCCCTCGGCGGCTTCTCGACGATCTACGGCCACAGCACCGACCAGTTCCTGGCGGAGTACGCCCGCACCGCCCCCGTCCGCGACCGCTACGGCGCGGGCATCGGGTTCGGCTTCGACATGAACGGCTTCGGCGGCACACCCGGCCCGGCGAAGACGCGGGTCACCTACCCGTTCCGCAGCTTCGACGGCGGCTCGCTCATCGACCGCCAGGTCACCGGCCAGCGGATCTGGGACTACAACACCGACGGCGTCGCCCACTACGGGATGGTCCCCGACTACCTCGAGGACCTCCGCCTCACCGGCGGCCAGGACGTCATCGACGACATCGTCCGCGGCCCGGAGACCTACCTGCGCACATGGGCAGGGGCCCAGGCCGCCGCCGGCTGAGTCGGCTCGTTCTGACACGAATCAGCGCCGAGTCGGCTCGTTATGACGAGCCGACTCGGCGTTGGTGCCGGTTCAGTCGTCGCTTCTCGAACGTCGCAACCAGCCGCCACCGAACAGGGCCCACAGAATGAGCACGGGCTGGAAGAACAGCCGGACCAACCGCGCGGTGTCCGTGTCGAGACCGAACGCGTCGACGCCCTCCACGTACTGCGCGATGTTGCCGGGAAAGACCGCCACGAAGAACGCGGCGAGCAGCGCTCCGACGATCCGTCGCTTGGCCGGCAGCACGAGGAAGGCCAGCCCGAGGCCGATCTCGACGACGCCCGAGCCGAGCACCGTCAGGTCCTCGTCGATCGGGAACCAGCTGGGCACCTGCGCCCGGAACTCCTGTCGCTGGGTGGTCAGGTGCGCCACCCCAGCGCCCACCATCGCCACACCCAGCAGGAGGCGCGCGATGGTCTGCGCGATCGAAGTCATCGCACCACTGTAGGAGTACGCGCAGGAGCTCGATGAGTCGGCTCGTTCTCACCGATCTCCGCGCCGAGTCGGCTCGTCATGACGAGCCGACTCGGCGCGGATTGGTGTCAGAAGAGGTTGTCCACCAGCGGGGTCGGAGAGCCGAAGCGGTGGGCGGTGATCGAGACGGCCTGCTCGTGCAAGAACGTCAGCAGCTCGACCCGGCCGGCCTCGACGACGGGCTGGGCGTAGAGGGCGATGTCGACCCGGCCCTGGCTCGCAGCCGCGAAGACCTCGCGCGACCCACCCAGCAGGCGTACGCGGCTGGGCGCATGCGGCCCGGAGAGGATCGACGCCCACGCGGCGCCGTCCTCGACGACGTACGTCACACCGGTCGCCCGCACCAGCGCTGCTGTCTCCTCCTCGAGGGCGTCGGCGACGGAGACCGTCACCGGCGCCCCGGCGGCGACACCGGCAGCGAGGACCCGCAGCAGGTGAGCGACGGGGCCACCCTCGTACCGGATGGTGACCGGCACCGGGGAGTAGCGCAGCACGTTGACCTCGGCGGTCAGCCGCGAGACGTCCCGGGCCGCACCGAACTCGCGCTCCCAGGCGAGCGCGTCCGACCCGGCGGCACGCTGGAGCATCTCGATGTCGTCGATCCCCAACCGACCGGCCCAGTCGACGAGCGACCGGACGGCGGGGGAAGGCGTCGCGAGCTCGGTGGCCGGAGCCGAGACCCAGTCGCTGAGGCCGACCAGGTAGTTGGGTCCACCGGCCTTCGTCCCGGCACCGACGGCCGATTTCTTCCAGCCACCGAACGGCTGGCGACGCACGATCGCGCCGGTGATGCCCCGGTTGACGTAGGCGTTGCCGGCCTCCACCGACGACAGCCACTGCGAGATCTCGGCCCGGTCGAGGCTGTGGATGCCCGCGGTGAGGCCGTAGTCGACCTGGTTCTGGATCTCGATCGCCTCATCCAGCGAGTCGGCCGAGATGAGGCCGAGGACGGGACCGAAGTACTCGGTCAGGTGGAACTCGGAGCCACGCTTGACACCGGTCTTCACACCCGGCGACCAGAGCCGGCCGGTGTCGTCGAGCTGACGCGGCCTCACCAGCCAGGACTCACCCGGGGCCAGGGTCGTCAGCGCCTTGAGCAGCTTGCCGGAGGCGGGCTCGATGACCGGGCCCACCTGCACCGTCGGGTCGGTCGGATAACCGACGCGAAGCGAGGTGACCGCATCGATCAGCTGGTCGCGGAAGCGCCGCGAGGTCGCGACGGAGCCCACCAGGATCCCCAGCGATGCCGCCGAGCACTTCTGCCCGGCGTGGCCGAAGGCGGAGTAGACGAGGTCCTTGACGGCCAGGTCGAGGTCGGCATCCGGCGTGACCACCAACGAGTTCTTGCCGGAGGTCTCGGCCAGCAGCGGCAGGTCCGGGCGGAACGAGCGGAAGAGCTCCGCCGTGTCGAACGCACCGGTCAGCACGAGCCGGTCGACCAGCGGCGAGGCGATCAGCGCACGTCCGACCTCGTTCTCCGGTACGTGGACCAGCCGCAGCACCTCCTTCGGCACCCCCGCGGCCCACAGGGTCTCGACCAGCACCGAGCCGCAGCGCTGCGCCTGCGGAGCAGGCTTGATCACCACGGCCGACCCGGCCGCGAGCGCCGCCGCGACACCACCGGTCGGGATCGCGAGCGGGAAGTTCCACGGCGGGGTGACCAGCGTCAGCCGGACCGGCACCTGCCGGGCACCGTCGACCGTGTCGAGCCCCTCGGCCAGGCTCGCGTAGTAGTTGAGGAAGTCGATCGCCTCGGAGACCTCGGGGTCACCCTGGTCGAGCGTCTTGCCGCACTCCGACGCAGCGACCTCGAGCCACTCGGCCCGACGCCGCTCGACCTCGACGGCGGCGGCCCGCAGCACGGCGGCCCGCTCGGCACCGGTCTTGCGCCCCCAGTCGGCCTGGGCACCGACGGCACCCTCGAGCACCGACTCCACGGCCTCCACCGAGGTCAGGGTGTGGTCGGCGACGAGCTGCTCGCCCAGCGTCGAGGTGCCCACTCGAGCGATGATCGCCTTGCCCCACACCCGGTTGCCCGGCAGGTGCGGGTCGGTGTCCGGGATGTTGTCGAAGACGCGCTGCACGTCATCGGCCACCGGCTCGCGCCGATCCTGGGTCCGGTTGGGCCCGGGCACCGAGGAGTCGACGGCGGCCAGCGAGCGTACGAACCGATCCTTCTCCCGCGCGAAGAGCGTCTCGGAGGAGTTGAGGTCGAAGACGGCCGACATGAAGTTCTCGGTGCTGGCGCCCTCCTCGAGGCGACGCACGAGGTAGGCGATCGCGACGTCGAAGTCCTTGGGGTGCACGACCGGCACATAGAGCAGCAGGCCGCCGACGGTCTCGCGGACCGCCTCGGCCTGGCCCTCGGCCATGCCCAGCAGCATCTCGAACTCGACCGAGTCACGAACCTGGCGCTGACCGGCCAGGATCCAGGCGTACGCCACGTCGAACAGGTTGTGACCGGCGACGCCGACGCGCACGTTGGCCATCCGCTCGGGCGTCAGTGCCCAGGACAGCACCCGCTTGTAGTTGGTGTCGGAGTCCTGCTTGGTCGACCAGGTCGCCACCGGCCAGCCGTGCAGCGACGCCTCGACGTGCTCCATCGGCAGGTTGGCACCCTTGACCAGACGCACCTTGATCGGCGCGCCCCCACGTGCACGCCGAGCGGCAGACCACTCCTGAAGCCGCATCATCGCCGACATCGCGTCGGGCAGGTACGCCTGAAGCACGATCCCGGCCTCGAGCGACGCCAGCTCGGGGCGGTCGAGGAGCCGCGTGAAGACGTCGATGGTCATGTCGAGGTCGCGGTACTCCTCCATGTCCAGGTTGATGAACTTCTTCGTCCCGGCTGCCGAGGACTCCGCGGCGTAGGTGTAGAGCGGGAGGAGCCGCTCGACCACGTGCTCGACCGCCTCGTCGTAGGCCCAGACCGCGTGCGGCGCGACCGGCGAGGAGACCTTCACCGAGACGTAGTCGACGTCGTCGCGCGCGAGCAGCTTGCGGATCCCGGCCAGACGCCGGTCGGCCTCCTTCTGCCCCAGGACCGCCTCACCGAGGAGGTTGATGTTCAGGTTCACGCCGCGTTCGCGGATCCGCTCGATCTGCTTGCCGAGGCGAGCGTCGGAGGCGTCGATCAGCAGGTGTCCCACCATCTGCCGCAGCGCGCGCCGCGCCACCGGGATGACGAACCACGGCGCGACCAGCGACATCAGCGCGCCGAGCTTCACGCCCAGCTTCAGGTGCCAGGGCAGGAACGAAGGTACGTCGCCGGCCAGCTCGCGGAGGCTGGCCGCGGCCACGCGTACGTCCTCGGGCCGGATCACCCGGTCGACGAAGCCGACGGTGAAGTCGAGGCCGGCGGGGTCCTTGAGTACGTCGGCGAGGCGCTGTGCGGCCGGGGCGGCGGGCTTGGTCGAAGCCTTCGCCAGCCAGCCGCGAACGAGGTGGTCGACCTCGGCGATGAGCGCGTCATTGGTGGTCATAGAGCCGAGTATGCGACCGGAGTCACGTAAGATAAAGCGATGTTTCCTGGAGATTATTCGTAAGGAGAGGTGAACGGTCAGATGCTCGACGTCCGTCGTCTCCGCCTCCTCGCCGAGCTCGCCGCGCGCGGGACCCTGGCCGAGGTCGCCGAAGCCCTCCACCAGAGTCCTTCATCGGTCTCCCAGCAGCTCGGCCAGCTCGAGCGGGAGGTCGGCGTCCCCCTTCTCACCAAAGCGGGAAGACGGGTCCAGCTCACCGCCGCGGCCGAGGTGCTCGTCGAGCACACGACCGAGATCCTGGCGCGGCTGGAGGCCGCAGAGGCCGCGGTCACCGCGCTCGGCGACGAGACCGCCGGCACCGTCCGGGTCGCCGTCTTCCAGTCCGTGGCGCTCGCCTACATGCCGCAGGCGCTCGCCGACCTGACCCGGCGTCATCCACGGCTGCGGGTGATGCTCTCCCAGCGCGCGCCCGAGCAGGCGCTCAACGACCTCGCCCTGCGCGAGCTCGACCTGGTCGTCGCCGAGCACTACCCCGACCACGGCGCGCCGCACTTCGACGGTCTCGACCGACAGCCGCTCACCACCGACCGGCTTCGGCTCGCCCTCCCGCCCCGCGGCTCCGGGGCGATCTGGGACAACATCACCAGCCTCGCCGACGCCGGTTGTGTCCCGTGGGCGATGGAACCGCCGGGCACGGCGTCGCGCCACTGGATCGAGGAGCAGTGCCGGCGGGCAGGCTTCGAGCCCGAGGTCCGCTACGAGACCGACGACGTCGAGGCCCATGTCGCGCTCGTGGAGTCCGGCAACGCGGTCGCCCTGCTCTCCGACCTGATGCGCGTACGCCACCGGACCGCGGTGCGGCTCATCGATCTGCCGGGTTCGCCGCGGCGTACGGTCTTCACCGCGACCCGGACCGCCATCGCCGACTCCCCGGGGATCCTCGCGTGCCGCGCCGCGCTGGCTCGCGTGGTGCCCGCGGACCTGACGCTGCCCGGCTGAGCCCCGCCGATCAGCCGAAGAGGTCCTCGAGCGGCTGGTCGTGGTCGATTGAGAGCCCGTACGCCGTCGTGCGGGTGTCGATCATGGCCAGGACGGCCTCGGTGACGACCGAGGTCAGATGCTCGGCGTCGGGGATGCCCTCACCGAGGTGGACCCAGCGGCGCACGGCACCGAAGACCATCCCGATCAGGCCGTAGATCAGCGGGTCGACGGCCTTCTTGTCGACCTCGGAGACCTCGACGCCGGTCAGCTCGAAGGCGGCCAGGATCAGCTCCTTGATCCGCTCCGCGATCCGGTCGAGGCCCTGCTGCAGCGGACCGCTGCCGTTCGGCGCGGTGTCGACATCGGCCACCTGGTGCAGGAGCGGGTGTTCGAGCGCCCAGTTGACGTACGCCCCGACGGTGCGGGAGATGATCTGCCGGATCGAGCCGGTCAGCTCCATCGCCGGGAAGAGCTTGGCCCACAGACCGTCGAGGATGTCGGCCTGGATGGCGAGGTCGAGCTCACGCCGGTCGGCGAAATGCCGGTAGACCACCGAGCGGGAGAGCCCCGCGGCCTGACCGATCGCCTGCAGGCTGACGTTGACGCCGTCGGTCTCGATCAGCCCGATCGCGGCATCGACGATGCGCTTTCGTCGGTCGTCGTTGTGACGCTTCCAGCGAACTGCCCTGCCATCCATGGTGGGACCATCGTAGTCCCACGTACTTCACGCCGAGCCTGGAACGCCTGTCACAGTAATCACAGGCCCATCCCGAGCCGGCTCCCGGAACGGCTCAGGCGAACCGGATCACCCCGTCGGCGACCGGCGCCCCGAGCCCCTTCATGTCGACGAGATAGTTCTGCTTCGCGGTCCACGGTGAGCGGTCACCGGCCTTCGGCATCAGGTCCAGCGAGCGCTGGATGTAGCCGGAGGCCAGGTCCATGAACGGCCGCTCCTCGACGCTCGGGTCGCGGGTGACCCCGGCGACGTCGTAGCCGTTCTCGCCCATGAAGTCGAGCAGCCGGATCACGTAGTCGGTGACCAGGTCGGCCTTGAGCGTCCAGGAGGCGTTGGTGTAGCCGATCGTGTAGGCGAAGTTGGGCATCCCGGTGATCATCAGGCCCTTGTAGGCCATCTGCTCGGGCAGGCGGATCGGCTCACCGTCGACGGTGTAGTCGAGGCCACCGAAGAGCCGGAGGTTGAGCCCGGTGGCGGAGATGACGATGTCGGCCTCGAGCGTCTCGCCCGACTCGAGCTCGATGCCCTTCGGCACGAACGTCTTGATCCGGTCGGTCACGACCGCGGCGTACCCCTCGCGGATCGACTTCATCATGTCGCCGTCGGGGACGAAGCAGATGCGCTGGTCCCACGGGTTGTAGGGCGGGTTGAAGTGCTTGTCGACGTACGCGACCGCCTCGTCCTTGGTCATGCCAGGGCGGCCATTGCGGGCGGTGAGTCCGTTGATCCACTGCTCGCGGATCACCTTCTTGACGACACCAGGGGCCCGGCGGGCCAGCTGGTAGGTGCCGACGGTGAGCGCGATGTTCTCCCAGCGGACCGCCTCGTGGCCGATCTTCTCGCGCACGCGCTTGAAGGGGAGCCTGCCGAGCAGCTTGAACGGCGCCGTCTTCAGCAGCGAGGCGATCGCATCCTGACCGGGGCGGGAGAGGATGTAGGTCGGCGTACGCTGCAGCATCGTCACCTTCTCGGCCCGGTCGCTGCCCTCGCCCGCCAGGTTGGGCAGGAGGGTGACAGCTGTCGCGCCGGACCCGATGATGACGACCTTCTTGCCCGCGTAGTCGAGATCCTCGGGCCAGTGCTGCGGGTGGACGAAGGTGCCCTCGAAGTCGTCGAGACCGGCGAACTCCGGCTGGTAGCCGTTGGCGTAGTCGTAGTAGCCCGAGCAGTTCCACAGGAAGCCGGCGGTGATCTCGGTCGGACCGTCCGGGGTCTCGACGGAGACCGTCCACTGCTTGTCCTCGGTGCTCCACGCGGCACCGGTGACCTTGTGGCCGTAGTGGATCAGCTTGTCGACGCCGTAGTCCTTCGCCGTCTGGCGCAGGTAGTCGCGGATCTGATGACCGTCGGCGAGGGCTTGCGCGCTCTCCCACGGCCGCCACTTGAAGGCGAAGGTGAACATGTCGGAGTCGGACCGGATGCCCGGGTAGCGGAAGAGGTCCCAGGTGCCGCCACTGGCCTCCCGCTGCTCCAGGATCGCGAGCGTCTTGCCAGGAAGGCGCTCACGGAGCTGCGCGGCCGCTCCGATGCCGGAGACGCCGGCCCCGATGATCAGTACGTCGACATGCATGCGACCGAGGTTACCCGGAAGTATCTGATTGCGACACCCTGTCCCGCGAACTTTTGCAAGCAATTCGGTGGATCGGGCAACCGTGAACGGCTCGGTAACACCGCCGACACCCCACTTCCACGCGCGCACGCGAGGCCGCTACTCTGCGGTCTGCAGCTGTGGGGGCGGCACGCATCCACGGCGATTTCGGGGTCACTCACCCATCGCTTTCGATGGCTGGGGCTGCTTGCGGACCGCACGGTGCGGTCATGGTCTTCGAAAGGTTCTCGAGTGTTCAATTTCGTACGCGCCGGCGCGGTTGTCGCGGGCGTCTCCCTCGCCGGGCTCGCCGCAGCGCCGGCGTTCGCCACCGGTGACCACGGTGACCCGGCCGGCAACAACGGCACCGTCAAGGTGATCGCGCACGGCAACATCGACGACGTTCCCAACAACGAGCCGCACGTCGGCTGCACCCTCGACATCGAGTGGTACGGCTTCGACGAGGGCAAGGACATCGTCTCCACCATCGACTTCGAGCTGCACGCGCCGACCGTCGACGGTGAGCTCACCGTCGACGGTCCGAGCGAGGTCTTCGTGGGTGGCGACGCCGCCACCGGCGCCGGCACCGACGACGGCCTCGACGACGGCCTCGACGGTCGTGAGACCTACACGCTGTCCGCCACCGGCCTCGCCCACCCGAAGCAGGGCTTCCACGCGAAGGTCACCGTCCACACGCCGGGCAGCATCGGCAACGACACCAAGACCAAGGTCTTCTGGTTCCAGAACTGCGAGACCGAGGAGCCCAGCGAGTCCGCGACGCCGACCCCGGCGTCGTCGGAGGAGCCCACCCCGACCGAGGAGCCGACCGAGGAGCCCACCGAGGCCACCCCGGTCGCTGACGAGTCCGAGGCCACCGACGAGGAGACCTCCGCGGCGCCGACCCCGGAGAGCGACTCTGCGGTCCCGACCAACATCGACGCCGGTCTCGCCGGCGAGAGCGACTCCCCCGTGCCCGCGATGTGGCCGCTGCTGGCCATGCTCGCCGGTGCTGCCGCTGCCGGCACCGCGCTCGTCGTGGTCCTGCGTCGCCGCGCTGCCGCTCTGGTCCACAAGGACTGAGCCAAACCGCGTCACGTAGGACGGCGCGGCGTACGGATTCGAATCCGTACGCCGCGCCGTTCGCATTTCCTGCCGAGTCGGCTCATCCTGACGCGATTCCCTGCCGAGTCGGCTCGTCATAACGCGCCGACTCGGCGGGATCTCGGTCAGTCCTGGAACGCGGCGCCCTTCTCGATCAGTGCGTCGGCGTCGTCGATGCCCCAGGCGGCGAGGGCCTCGCGGGTGTGCTGGCCCGCGCTGGCGGCCGGTCCCGCGCCCAAGGTGGAGGTGGTGCGGCTGAACCGCGGAGCGGGGGCAGGCTGGGTGACGCCGTAGTGGGTGACGTACGTCTGACGGGCCTGCAGGTGCGGATGCGTGGCGGCCTCGGAGGGGGTGAGGACCGGGGCGACGCAGGCGTCGGTGCCCTCGAAGAGATCGGCCCACTCGGCCATCGTCTTGGACGCGAAGGTCTTGGCGAAGAGGTCGCGCATCTCGTCGTAGCGCTCCATCTCGTACTGCCCCGGGCAGACCCCGTCGAGCCCGAGCCGGGTGACCATCTCGGCGAAGAACTTGCCCTCCAGCGCACCGACCGCGACCTGTCGGCCGTCAGCGGTGTCGTAGAGCGCGTAGAACGGCATCGCGCCGTCGAGCAGGTTGCTCTGCCGCTGCTCGTGCCAGGCGCCGGAGGCGAGCATCCCCGAGATCATCGTGGCGAGGTGGGCGGTGCCGTCCACGATCGCGGCGTCGACGACCTGCCCCTGGCCGGTCGTCTTCGCCGAGACGAGCGCGGCCAGGATGCCCATCACCAGATAGGTCGATCCGCCACCGAAGTCGCCGAGCAGGTTGAGCGGGAAGTGCGGACGGGCCGGGTCCTGGCCGAGGCCGTTGAGCACGCCGGTGGTGGCGATGTAGGTGAGGTCGTGACCGGCGGACTGGGCCAGCGGCCCCTCCTGACCCCAGCCGGTCATCCGGCCGTAGACAAGACGCGGGTTGCGCTCCAGGCAGGTGTCGGGGCCCAGCCCGAGGCGGTCGGTGACCCCGGGGCGCAGCCCCTCGATGAGCACGTCAGCGGTCTCCACCAGGCGCAGGACGGTCTCGACGGCAGCCGGGTTCTTGAGGTCCAGCGCGATGCTCGGGCGGCCACGGGTGAGCAGGTCGCCGGCACCGCCGCCGAGCACGTTCCCGCCCGGCCGGTCGACCCTGATCACGTCCGCACCCATGTCCGCGAGGATCGTGCAGGCGTGCGGCCCGGGCCCGATCCCTGCCAGCTCGACGACCTTGACCCCGCGGAGCGGTCCGGTGCCCTGGCCCAACGTCACTGTGGAATGTTCCGTCGATTCAGTCATGACGGCGATCCTTGCAGAGTACGGAACCCTCCGCCCGGCGTGACCTGATCGCGGTGCGGAGTCCGATACGCTCCGAGACACACTCGCCGGTGCACAGGAGCAGAGAAGTTGTCTCGGGAAATCCCCACATCCCCCCAGTCCCGCCCGTTCAGCTCGGTCAGCCCACTGACCGCGAACGATCCCCGCGAGATGGGTCCGTACGCGCTCACCGGCCGCCTCGGCCACGGCGGTATGGGCGTCGTCTACCTGGGCGAGGACGCGAACGGGATGCAGGCGGCGGTGAAGGTGATCCTTCCCGAGCTCACCTCCGACCCGGGCTTCCGCGCCCGGTTCGAGCGTGAGATCGAGGCCGCCAAGAGGGTCCAGAGCCGGTTCACCGCGCGGGTCCTCGACGCCGACCCCGATGCCGAGCAGCCCTGGATGGCGAGCGAGTACGTCCCCGACCCGCCGCTCAGCAAGCGGGTCGGCTCCGGCCAGCGCCTGACCGAGATCGACGTACGCCAGCTGGTCGCCGGTGTCACCGAGGCTCTCGCCGCGGTGCACCGTGCCGGGCTGGTGCACCGCGACATCAAGCCGGGCAACATCCTCTACGGCGACACCGACCCGTGCGTGATCGACATGGGCATCGCCCGCTCCGTCGACGGCACCGCGCTGACCCAGACCGGCAAGGCGGTCGGCACCTACGGCTACCAGGCACCCGAGCAGGTCCAGACCGGCACCTTCTCCAGCGCCGTCGACATCTGGGCACTGGGCCTGGTCGCCTTCGTCGCTGCCACCGGTCGCTGGCCGTTCAGCGGCGAGATCGGCTCGATGGGACATCTCCTCAAGGGCGAGTCGCCCAACCTGAGCCTCTGTCCGGTCTATCTCCGCCCGCTGGTCGCCGCCTGCCTGGCCGAGGACCCGGCCGGACGCCCCTCCGCCGCGGACATCCTCGCCACCAACGGCGACTGGACCCTGCTGCCGGCCCCGGTCACCGCGGCGGAGGAGACCAGCATCGGCGCGCCGCCACCTGCATTCGCCACGGGTGGGATCGCTCGCGCTCCCCACCCCGCCACGGCTTCCGGCAACACCGCCGACCTGCCCACGCTGGCGCCCACGTTCGCAGAGCCCGCCCAGGCCTCCGGCCGGCGCTGGAAGGTCGCGGTCCTGGCCGCGGCGGCCGTGGTCCTGGTCTCGGCCGGCGTGGCCGTCGCCGCCAACCCCGACCTCCTGACCGGTGAGGACGACACCCCGACGGTCGGCGAGGTCACCCCGTCTGCCGAGCCGACCACCGGCGAGCGCAGCACGGCGCCGAGCACGCCTGTCGGCGGTTCGGTCGACACCGGGACGGATCCCGGGCTGAGCGAGGAGCCCGGTGGCGACGGCGCGGAGGGCGACGGCGAGATCGCCCCCAGCAGCGATACCGCCACCGGCGACGCGACGCCTTCGACCTCGCCCGACGCGAGCGCGACGGCCCCCAGCGACCCGGCCACCGAGCCGGTCACCGAGACGCCGACGGCCGAGCCGACCGAGACCGCGACGGCCGAACCGACCGAGGATCCCGCCGGGGATCCGACCGCGACCGCGACTCCCTGACGGCGTTCACAGCTCGTTCTGAGGGGCGGCTCGCAAGGGCCGGAGAGACCCGGGTCACACCGTGCCCGAGGTTGGATCGATCAAGGTGGCCGGGCGTCCCGTCGCACCGATAATCGAGCCTGGCGGGGTGTGCCGTCCTTCTTCCCGAGCAACTGAAAGTTGAGCTGTGAGCGACACCGACGAGACCTTCAACGACTGGCAGCACCGCGAGGAGCTCGCGGAGACGATGATCCCGATCATCGGCAAGCTCTACCGCGAGAAGGATGTCACCATCCTGGTCCACAGCCGGTCGCTGGTGAGCAAGTCCGACATCTCGATCCTCAAGGCGCACCGCTTCGCGCGCCAGATCGAGGGCGAGGAGCTCTCGGTCACCGAGACGTTCCCGCTGCTCCAGGCAGTCGCGAAGCTCGACCTCGGTCCCTCGAAGATCGACCTGGGCCTGCTCGCGGTCCAGTACGCCGAGGACGACCGCGGCCTCTCCGTCGACGACTTCGTCGCCGAGAAGCTGTCCGACGCCACGGGCGAGAACAAGCTCGAGCGCAACGGCGGCCAGGACGTCGTGCTCTACGGCTTCGGCCGGATCGGCAGGCTCGTCGCCCGCCTCCTCGTCGAGAAGGCCGGCTCGCGCCACGGTCTGCGGCTGAAGGCCGTCGTCGTCCGCAAGGGCGGCGAGGACGACCTCATCAAGCGCGCCTCGCTGCTGCGTCGCGACTCGATCCACGGCCAGTTCGCCGGCACTATCACGGTGGACGAGAAGAACGGCGTGATCATCGCCAACGGCAACCCGATCCAGTTCATCTACTCCAACGACCCGACGACGGTCGACTACACGGCGTACGGCATCAAGGACGCCATCCTCATCGACAACACCGGCAAGTGGCGTGACCGCGAGGGCCTCTCGCAGCACCTGCGCCCGGGCGTCAAGAAGGTCCTGCTGACCGCGCCGGGCAAGGGCGACGTCCCCAACATCGTCCACGGCGTCAACCACCAGACCCTCACCGGCGACGAGCAGGTCATCTCCTGCGCGTCCTGCACGACCAACGCGATCGTGCCGCCGCTGAAGCTGATGGAGGACCGCTTCGGCATCGTCCGCGGTCACGTCGAGACGGTGCACTCGTTCACCAACGACCAGAACCTGCTGGACAACTACCACAAGGCCGACCGTCGCGGCCGCTCCGCACCGCTCAACCTGGTGCTCACCGAGACCGGTGCCGCCTCCGCCGTCGCCAAGGCGCTCCCGGACCTGAAGGCGAAGATCACCGGCAACTCGATCCGCATCCCCACCCCGGATGTCTCGATCGCGATCCTGTCGCTCTCGCTCAAGAGCGAGACCTCGAAGGAAGAGGTCGTCGACTACCTCCGCGAGGCCTCGCTCACCGGCGAGCTGCGTCGCCAGGTGGACTTCACCACCGCCCGCGACGCGGTCTCCTCCGACTTCATCGGCTCCCGCGCCGCCTCGATCGTCGACGGCAACGCGACCATCGTCGACGGCGACTCCGCGATCCTCTACGTCTGGTACGACAACGAGTTCGGCTACTCCTGCCAGGTCGTCCGCACCGTGCAGTCGATCTCCGGTGTCGAGTACCCGACCTTTCCGGCCCCGGCCGCGGTCTGAGCAGCCTGGAGCGAAGCAGCCCCTACGCCGCCCCGTCCTGTCCGGTCTCCGGATGGGGCGGGGCAGCGGCGTTCCAGGCTCGGAGGATGGCATCGGCGCTGGTCAGGCCGACCTGCGCGACGTCGCGGAGGGCCGGCGCAGACCGTAGCCACATCTCGTACTCGAGCTGTTCCTTCTGACTCTCGGCATCGACCCTGAGCCAGTCGACCTCGCGCAGCGGACCGTTGACCGGCGCACCCCAGACCGTCACCGCCGGTCCGCGTTCGAGCGGCAGCCAGGTCTCCTTCATCGGCTCGAACCAGTCGCCAGGCGGTTCGACGTGAAACGTACGAGGCGGTGCACTGCGGTTCCGCACCGGTGTCGCAGCTTCGTCGTAGGTGTGACCGATGACCTCCGCACCGAACACCACCCAGCTGGCGACCGTTGCGACCAACGGGAACCGGCGACCGTCGAGGCAGCCCCACCCGTCCAGCATCGTGCCCAGGAGGGGCGGGACGTACCAGTTGCGCCGCACGACCTCGGCCTGCTCATCCCAGGTCTGCGAGATGTTCCACCTGCGTTCTCGACCGAGCCTGACGGCGACCGGCCGGACCGCATCCAGCGTCTGGTCCGTGCAGCGCGGCCGAGCCAACAGCTCGGCCAGCCTGCGCTCGTCATAGACGATCGAGCTGCCCATCCTCTGCCCAGCGCCGGCCAGGCCGGCGGTCAGGACACGGTTCGCCTCGACCTTCCCGATCATGTGCAGCTCGCAGATCCGACGTATCGCCTCGCGGGTGGTGAGTCGCGTTGTGATCCCCATACGCAGGGACGCTAGGAGCACACGTCAGGTGACGCGACCACAATCAAGACCCTGTGGATAACTCTGTGGAAACTGTCCGGCTGCCCGCCCCTGAGGCCGGATCCGCTCTCTTTTACAAGACGATGACACCTTGTGAACGGCGGCTCACAAAGTGTCATCGTCTTGTAAAAGGCACGCTCATCGCAGTCAGGGATCAGGGGCGGACGCGGGCGAGGAAGGCGCGGGTGCGCTCCTCGACGGGATCACCGAAGAGCTGTTCCGGCGGGCCCTGCTCCAGCACACGCCCGCCGTCGAGGAAGCAGACCTTGGTGGCGACCTCGCGGGCGAAGGACATCTCGTGGGTGGCGAGGACCAGGGTGGCTCCGGCAGCAGCCTCGGCCCGGACGATCTCCAACACCTCCCCGACGAGCTCGGGGTCGAGGGCGGCGGTGATCTCGTCGAGGAGCAGCAGGCGCGGCCGGGTGCACATCGCCCGCACGAGCGCGACCCGCTGCTGCTGACCTCCGGAGAGGGCGTCGGGGTGGGCGTCGGCCTTGTCGGCCAGACCGAATCGGGCCAGCAGTTCCCGGGCTCGATCCGCGGCCTCACCAGGTCGAACACCGTGCACCCGCACCTGCGCCAGCGTGCAGTTGTCGAGCACGGACAGATGTGGGAAGAGGTTGTACGCCTGGAAGACCATCCCGATCTCGCGGCGGACCGAGCGCGGGTCCACGAGCGGGTCGGAGATCTCCCGGCCGTCGAACGTGATGACCCCGTCGTCGATCGTCTCGAGCAGGTTCAGGCAGCGCAGCAGCGTCGACTTCCCCGACCCCGACGCACCGATCAGACAGACCACGTCGTGCTCGGCCACGGACAGGTCCAGGTCATCCAGGACGACCCTGCCTCGATAGGACTTCCGCAGGGCCTTGGCCTCCAGCAGCCCTGACGTCACCGGTGCCGTCATCGGCCCTGCTCCTTCTCGATCTGTCGCCGCATCAGCCAGTCGGTGAGCCGGGTGAGCGGGACCGCGACGATGAGGAAGTACGCAGCAGCGACCAGCAGCGGCGTGCCGTTGAAGTGGTAGCCCTGGTAGTCCTGGGCCGCCCGGAGCGCTTCGAAGACGCCGACCGCCGAGATCAGCGCGGTGTCCTTCTGCAGCGAGACGAGGTCGTTCATGAGCGGCGGCACGACGCGGCGTACGGCCTGCGGGAGGACCACGAAGCGCATCGTCTGGGCGCGGGTCAGCGCCAGCGCCTCGGCCGAGGCGACCTGGGTGGGATGGATCGCCAGGATGCCGGCGCGGAAGACCTCCGCGACATAGGCCCCGTAGCAGAGCACCAGGGCGAACGTGGTCAGCCAGAACAGCGAGCTGGTCACCCCGGACAGGCCGAGCGCCGGAATCCCGATGCCACAGATGACCACGACCATGATCGACGGCACCCCGCGGAACAGATCGGTGTAGCCGGTCGCCAGGAGCCGCAGCGGCGCCAGCCACGGGGAGGTGGTCTGGCGGGCGATGGCGACGAGGGCACCGAGGACGAGTACGCACGGCTCGGCGACCAGGAAGATCCGGATGTTGATCCAGAACCCCTCCGCGATCGCCGCGAACGAGTCACGTGCGTGGGACCAGCTCAAGAAGTAGTCCCGGACCCGGTCCCACCCCGGCGAGGAGATGACCAGCAGCGCCAGCCCGACCGCGACCACGACGGTCACCACCGTGGCGATGACGATCTGCTGGATCCGCAGCCGGCGGCGTACGGCCTGCCTCTCGAGCTCCCGCGCACTCGGTGGTCGAGCCTGTCGAGCGTCGTATCGAGCCTGTCGAGATGACCCCTCCACAGAACGACTCGACTCTGTCACTTCAGCACAGGCACGGAGACGACGTCGGAGAGCCACTCCTTCTCGAGCGCGGCGAGGGTGCCGTCCTCCTCGAGCGCGGTCAGCGCCTCGTCGAGGCACGGCGCCAGGCCGCTGCCCTTCTCCGTCAGCAGGCCGAACTCCTCCGGCTTCTCGCTGCTCTCGAACTGGCCGGTGATCGTGCTGCCCTCGATCTCGGCGGCGGTGATGTAGAACGCCGTGGGCAGGTCGAAGACGAGCGCGTCCACCTGGCCGTTGAGCAGCGCCTGCTTGGCCTGGTCGCTGGTGTCGAAGACCAGCGGGTCCGTGGTCGGCTGTACGTCCTCGCGGATCGCGGTGAGCGACGTGGTCGCGGTCTGGGCGCCGAGCTTGAGCCCCTTCAGGTCCTCGAGCGAGGCGGCCTTGGCGGCATCCTTCTCCATGATCACGACCGCCTGCGAGGCCGTGTAGTAGCCCTGCGAGAAGTCGACGACACCCGCACGTTCGGGCGTGATCGAGATCTGGTTGATGTCGAAGTCGAACTTCTTCTCGCCCGGCGTGTAGGAGGTGTTGAACGTCTGCTTGACCCAGACGACGTCGTCCTTCGCGAACCCGAGCTGTTCGGCGACGGCGTAGGCGACCGCCGACTCGAAGCCCTTGCCGTTGCTGGGGTCGTTCTCGGAGAACCACGGTTCGTACGCCGGGGAGTCGGTGCCGATCGTCAGCTTGCCGTCCTGCTTCAGCGGCAGGTCGGCAGCCTCGCACGAGGTGGGCGCGCCACCCTCGGCGCTGTCCTCGGCCTCGCTCCCGCAGGCGGTCAGGGCCGCAGCGAGAGCGAGCGGAGCGAGAATGGCAGTGAGGCGAGTGCGCCCGGGCTGATGCAACATGCCGGAATCGTAGATGGTACGGGCACTAGCCGCTTCTTATTACTCGTGAGTAGCATACGTCCATGGCGTACGAATCCCTGCTCTCACCGATCACCATCGGGTCGCTCACCCTGCGCAACCGTGTGGTGATGGGCTCGATGCACACCGGCCTCGAGGACCACGCGTGGGACATCCCGAAGCTGGCGGCCTACTTCGCCGAGCGGGCCAAGGGCGGCACCGGGCTGATCATCACCGGCGGCTACGCGCCGAACAAGCGCGGCTGGCTGAAGCCGTTCGCGAGCGAGATGAGCTCCCGGCTGCACGCCGCCCAGCACCGCCGGGTGACCGGCGCGGTGCACGAGGAGGGCGGCGCGATCGCGATGCAGGTGCTGCACGCGGGCCGCTACGCCTACACGCCGTTCTCGGTCAGCGCCTCGGCCGTCCAGGCGCCGATCAACCCGTTCAAGCCCGCGGCCCTCTCCGACAAGGCCGTCGACGCGACCGTGAACGACTTCGCCAAGAGCGTCTCGCTGGCGAAGCGGGCCGGATACGACGCGGTCGAGATCATGGGGTCGGAGGGCTACCTGATCAACCAGTTCCTCGCCGAGCGGACCAACCAGCGTGAGGACCGCTGGGGCGGCACCGCGACCAACCGGATGCGTTTCCCGGTCGAGATCGTCCGCCGGAGCCGCGAGCTGGTCGGTGACGACTTCCCGATCATCTTCCGGCTCTCGATCCTCGACCTGGTCGAGGACGGCCAGACCTGGGAGGAGACCATCGAGCTCGCGTACGCGCTCCAGGACGTCGGCGTCTCGGTGTTCAACACCGGCATCGGCTGGCACGAGGCGCGGGTGCCGACCATCATCACCCAGGTCCCGCGTGGAGCGTGGCTCGACATGACCGCCCGCCTCAAGGCCGAGGTGTCGGTCCCGGTCTGCGCCTCCAACCGGATCAACACCCCCGAGCTCGCCGAGTCGGCGATCGCCGAGGGCAAGGCCGACCTGGTCTCGATGGCACGCCCGCTGCTCGCCGACCCCGAGTTCGCCAGGAAGACCGCCGAGGGCCGCACCGACGAGATCAACACCTGCATCGCCTGCAACCAGGCCTGCTTGGACCACGCCTTCGCCAACAAGGCCGCCTCCTGCCTGGTCAACCCGCGGGCGGCGCGCGAGACGACGCTGGTGCTCGCCCCGACCAAGCTGAAGCAGACCGTGGCCGTCGTCGGCGCCGGGCCGGCCGGCCTCGCCGCCGCCACCTCGGCCGCCGAGCGCGGCTTCGCGGTGACCCTGTTCGAGAAGTCCTCGCAGGTCGGGGGCCAGTTCCGCCTCGCGATGGCGGTGCCCGGCAAGGAAGACTTCAAGGACACGCTGCGCTACTTCACCCGGCGCCTGGAGGTGCTGGGCGTCGAGGTACGCCTCGACACCGAGGCCACCACCGCCGAACTGGAGCCCTTCGACCACGTCATCGTCTCGACCGGCGTCACCCCACGCGTCCCGCAGATCGCCGGCTCCGAGGACGACCGGGTCGTGACGTACGCAGACGTGCTCGCCGGCCGGGTCGTCCCGGGCCGCCGGGTCGCGGTGATCGGCGCCGGCGGCATCGGCGTCGACGTGTCCGCCTGGCTGACCCACCGTCCGGAGACCCTCGAGGAGTGGAAGGCCCGCTGGGGCGTCGGCGACCCGGCGACCTTCCGCGGCGGACTCGCCATCCCTGTCCTCGAGGCCCCCGCGCGCCAGGTGACCCTGCTGCAGCGCAAGGCCACCCCGATCGGCATCGGCCTCGGCAAGACCTCCGGCTGGGCCCACCGCGCCCACCTCAAGCAGGACGGCGTCAAGCAGGTCCGAGGTGCGACGTACGACAAGATCGAGGCCGGCGACGACTCCCTCACCCTCCACTACGCCGTCGACGGCGAGCCCCGCACGCTCGAGGTCGACCACGTCGTCCTCTGCGCGGGTCAGGAGTCGGTGCGCGACCTGTGGACCGAGCGAGAGCACTGGCACCTCATCGGCGGCGCCGACGTCGCCGCCGAGCTCGACGCCAAGCGCGCGATCAAGCAGGGAACCGAGGTCGCGGCCGGCTTGTGACCCGATAGCCTCGGAGCATGAGCGAGCGCCAGCGAGTGACAATAGGCCTCAGGCCGCCGGTTCCGTATTCTTCGATCTGCCCGACGGAGGCGGCGGCATGAGCGATCCCGACTGCCTGTTCTGCAACATCGTCGCGGGCAACATCCCGTCGACGAAGATCTACGAGGACGACGAGACGTACGCCTTCATGGACATCGCCCCGGCCGCTGAAGGGCACGCGGTGGTGGTGCCGAAGACGCACACCAAGGACGTCCTGGAGGCCGACCCGGCGGTGTACGCCTCGACTGCGAGGGCCGCCCAGGCGGTCGCGAAGCGGGCGGTCGACGTGCTGCAGGCGGACGGGGTCAACGTACTCAACAACTGCGGGCCGGCCGCCTGGCAGACGGTGTTCCACCTGCACTTCCACGTGATCCCGCGCTACACCGACAAGACCAGGGACTCGCTCACCCTCCCGTGGGTGCCGCGCCCGGGCGACCTGGACGCGATCAAGGCGATCGGCGAGAAGCTCGCCTTCTAGGCTCAGCCGGTCGGAGCGCCTTCGGCGTGGGCGGCGACCATGTCGGCGTACCACCCGAAGGACCGCTTCGGCGTGCGTACGCCGGCGGCGTCGACGTGCACCAGGCCGTACTTCCCGCCGACGCCGTCCTCCCAGTCCTTGCCGGTGAACGGCGCCTCCCAGCCGTCCCGGTCGAGCAGGGTGTAGGCGTAGAAGCCGCGGACGTCGACACCGCGCTCGATCGCGGCCGAGACCGCCTCCAGGTGCGCCTCGAGGTAGTCGATGCGGGCCTGGTCGTCGATCTCGCCGTCCACCACCGGGGCGTCGTACGCAGCACCGCACTCGGTCACCACGATCGGCGGCATCGCGGCGCGATAGCGGGATCGGGTGATGATCAGCCACTCCCGCAGGGCGGTGGGCACCACGCCCCAGCCGGTGTCGGTGGCGGGGTAGCCGACCAGCGGCACCATCCGGAACGGGATCTCGTCGCCCTCGGCGGAGGCGCCGATGCGCTGCGGCGCGAAGAAGTTGACCCCGTAGAAGTCGAGGGGTGAACGGATCACGGTCATGTCGCCAGGCATCGCGACCTCGTCGGCGAGACCGGCGATGTCCCGGGGGTAACGGCCCATCAGCATCGCCTCGAGAGGCACCGCGTTCCAGGCCAGGTCGATGAGCTTGGCCGCGCCGACGTCGGCGGGATCCTCCGAGAGCGGCCAGATCGGCTCGTGGTGGTTGGCGCACCCGACAGACTCGACCCCGGCGGCGCGCAGCACCTGCACACCGCGGCCGTGGGCGAGAAGCAGGTGGTGCATCGCCGCGACGACGCCCCAGCCCGCGCGGCGTCCGGGCGCGATCGTGCCGAGCCCGTAGCCGAGGTAGCCGGCCACGTTCGGGTCCTGGACCGGCACCCACTCCGGGACTCGGTCGCCGATCAGGTCCGCGACCGCCTGGGCGTACTCCCCGAAGGCATCGACGGTGGCGCGGTTGAGCCAGCCCCCGTCGGCGGCCAGCGGCTCCGGCAGCTCGCCGGCGTAGAGCGTGGCCGACGGGCGCAGACCGGCCTCGAGCAGCTCGTCGACCAGGCGGTCGTAACGAGCGCGGGCATCGCGATCGAAGGCACCGCGCCCACCCGGCTGAAGCTCACGCCAGGAGACCGCGAACCGGTATCCCGGCGCACCGAGACGTTGGAGCAGCGCAACATCCTGCTCGCCCCCCGGCCGGGTGGCGTCTGCAGTGCCGAACACGAAGCCAGTCGGGAACTTGGGAAACGCCACGGCACAATCATGACTGTGACTGCCCAGATCCGCCGAGGAAACGCCCGATTCACGGAACGTCCACCCGGCCTCCGGCCAGGAAAAATCACCTGGCACACCTACTCCTTCGGACCCCACTACGATCCCAGCAGGGTTGGCTTCGGCCCGATCGTGGCCTACGACGAGCACCTGCTGCGCAACGGTGAGGGGTTCGAGAACCACCACCATGCCGGGGTCACGATCGTCACCTGGCCGGTGTCCGGCGAGGTGACCCACACCGACTCGACCGGCGCCACCGGGACCGTCTCACCCGGCCAGGTCGGCGTCTTCACCACCGGCGACGGGGTCGACCACTCCGAGTTCGCCTCGGCCGCCGGCACCCGGTTCATCCAGGTATGGATCGCGGGCAGCACGGGCGCGCCGGCGTACGCCGTCCACGACGTCACTCCGGTTGAGGGCGAGTGGGTCGAAGCGGTCCACCTGGACCAAGGGTCGCTGCGGGTCGGCCGTGTCGGCACCGACGGCCCCGCTGAGATCACCCTCCCGCCGGGCCCGCTCCGCCATCTCCATGTCGCCTCCGGCGCCCTCCTGCGCAGCGGGATGGCCGAGCCGCTCACCGCAGGCGACGCCTTCGAGATCACCGCCGGGGATGATCTTCCGCCGGAATTCACGGTCGCTGCGGGCGTACCGACGGAGCTTCTGCTCTGGACCTTCGAATAGGGCGGACAAGGCGCAGGCCCGGCGGCTAAAGTCCGCTCTTGACTGCTGCTCCGTGTGGAGCTCTGCCGAAAGGTTTGGTGTGACGACGTTCCTGATCATCGGAGCCGTCGGGCTGGGCCTCCTGCTGGTGTCGCTGGTGATCGGCGACCTCCTCGACGGCTTCCTCGGCGGCCTGCTGGACTGGCTGGCGAGCGACTGGTTCTCCACGGCCGCGCTGGCCGGATTCGTGTCGGCGTTCGGGTTCGGCGGTGCCATCGCCCACGGGCCGCTGGGCCTCGGCCTGCTGCCGTCCATCCTGATCGGCTCCGTCGTCGGAGCGCTCTTTGCCTGGTTCGCACTGTGGCTGACCCGCCTGCTGAAGGAGGAGCACACCGACGCGGCACCTTCGGGGGAGGCAGCCGTCGGTCTGGACGCCGCCGTGATCACCACGATCCCGGCGGACGGGTTCGGCGTGGTGCGGGTCGCACTCGGGGGCCACACGGTGACCTACAACGCCAAGGCGCCCGACACCGGCGAGGCGATCACCCCCGGCACCGCCGTGCACGTGACCGGCGTCATCTCACCGACGGCAGTCACCGTCGCGCCGACCTGGCGCGAGATCACCTCCTGACCTGAAGGGGTCCCCATGGAACTGCTGGTGCCGATCGCCGGCCTTGTCGTACTTCTCATCCTGCTTCTGCTGCTGGTCACCAGCCGCTACAAGGTCGCCGGCCCCAACCAGGCCTTCATCGTCACCGGCCGCAAGGGCAAGGCGGTGCTCAACCCCGAGACCGGCCAGCTCACCACCGACCTGTCGGGACAGAAGGTCGTGCTCGGTGGCGGCGTCTTCGTGGTGCCGTTCGTCCAGAAGCTGGCGACCATGGACCTCTCCTCGCGCCGGATCTCGGTCCAGATCCGCGGCGCGGTCTCCGGGCAGGGCATCAAGCTCAACCTCGAGGGTGTCGCGATCGTGAAGGTGGGCGGTAACGCCGACCAGATCCGACTGGCCGCGCAGCGCTTCCTCTCCCAGCAGCAGGAGATCGAGCCGTTCACCCAGGAGGTGCTCGCCGGTGCGCTGCGCTCGATCGTCGGTGGCCTCACCGTCGAGCAGATCATCCGTGACCGGGCCGCGTTCGCCCAGCGGGTCGCCGACGAGTCCGAGTCCTCGCTGACCGGCCAGGGCCTGATCCTGGACACCTTCCAGATCCAGGACGTCACCGACGACGGCTCCTACCTCGCCAACCTCGGCCGCCCGGAGGCCGCCCGGATCACCCAGGCCGCCTCGATCGCCGAGGCCGAGGCCCGTCGTGCCGCCGAGCAGGCCCGGATCAAGGCCGAGGAGGAGATCGCGGTCGCCCAGCGCGCACTCGCGCTCAAGCAGGCCGAGATCAAGGCCGAGACCGACGCGGCTTCCGCCAACGCCGCCGCCTCCGGCCCGCTGGCCCAGGCCGACCGCGACCAGGCGATCCTCACCGAGCAGGAGAAGGTCGCCGTACGCCAGGCGGCGCTGACCGAGCGGCAGCTCGAGACTCAGGTGCGCAAGCCCGCCGACGCCGAGCGCTACCGCGTCGAGCAGGAGGCCGAGGGCCGCCGCAACTCCGAGATCGCCGCCGCCGAGGCCCGTAAGGCGGCGACCATCGCCGCCGCCGAGGCCGACGCCGAGCAGGCGCGCCTCTCCGGCGAGGCCGAGAAGGCCCGTCGTGCCGCGCTGGCCGAGGCCGAGGCCATCGAGGGCGCCAAGCGCGGTGACGCGCAGAAGGCGCTGCGTCTGGC
The DNA here is from genome assembly GCF_040643685.1 of Nocardioides sp. NPDC047086. Taxonomy (NCBI): domain Bacteria; kingdom Bacillati; phylum Actinomycetota; class Actinomycetes; order Propionibacteriales; family Nocardioidaceae; genus Nocardioides; species Nocardioides sp. NPDC047086. The sequence continues at coordinate 359,578 of NZ_JBEYUV010000001.1, read as the reverse complement.
CGGTGCCGAGGCCACCCGGGCCGAGGGTGAGGCGAGCGCTGCCGCCACCCTGGCCGTCGGTCACGCCGAGGCCGAGGCGATGGACAAGCGGGCCGCGGCGTTCGCGTCCTACAACGACGCCGCCGTGCTGCAGATGCTCATCGAGGTCCTGCCCCAGGTCGCCCGGGAGGTCGCCGCGCCGATCAGCGCCATCGACAACCTCACCGTGCTCTCCACCGAGGGCGCCGGCGCTCTGCCGAAGCAGGTCAACGACAACGTCGTCCAGACCCTCAACATGCTCAAGACCGCGACCGGCGTCGACCTCGGCGCGATGCTCCGCAAGGCCTCCGACTCGACCTCGGTGAACGGCACCGCCGAGATCCCGGCCGGGCAGTGACCGGTCCACACCTTGCCAACATCCGGTCACCAATCGTGTGGAAAAGGGACATAAACGTGACAGCCAGGAACAAGTCTGGTTATGTATCCACGTCGACGTAGGGAGGGAGCACTCCAAGCCTCGACCGGGCCTCGCGGCCGCAAGGCCGCCAGGCTCGCCCCTTGAGCTTCTCTACTGTTCCCCCCGTCGGTAGAGAAGCACCGAGGGAAATTGATGGTGGCCCGGCCTCACGGCCGGGCCACCTCTCATTTGCGACCGAGAACCCCGCGGCCTCTAGCGCTCGTTGACCATCCGGAGGAAGGCCTCGACGAGCGGGCCCGAGGTGGCGGCACCGTTCTCGCCCTCGTCGACGTAGACGGCCACTGCCAGGTCGCCCTGTGCCGCGATCATCCAGGTGTGCGTGAGGCGCTTGCCGTTGCGGTCGAACTCGGCCGTACCGGTCTTGGCGATCACCGGCTTGCCCGGCACGTCGGCCAGGCCGCCACCGGTGCCGTCGGTGACCACACCCCGGAAGATCGTACGCAGCTGCTCGGCCTCGTCGGCGGCGAGCGGTTCGACACCCGACGGCTTGGCGACCTGGCCCTGGACGAGGGTCGGGACCACGGTGTGACCGGCCTGGATGGAGCCGATGACAGTGGCCATCACGAGCGGTGAGGCGAGCACCTTGCCCTGCCCGATCAGGTCGGCGGCGTGCTCGGTGTCTCCGGCCGGCTCGGGGATCTCCCCGAAGTAGGAGGTGAAGCCGGCGTCGCGGTCGATCCCGAAGCCCAGCGAGGCGGCGGCGGAGGCGATCTCGGCGTGGCCGACCTCGCCGGCCGCACCGATCATGGCGGTGTTGCAGGACTCGGCGACGGCGTGGGCGAGCGTGATCTCGCCGAGGGCCGACTTCGGGTACCAGGAGTCGTTCTTGAAGGTCTTGCCGTCGACGGTGGCCTTGGCCGGGCAGGTCACCTGGCTCTTGGCGTTGAGGCCCTTGCGCAGCAGGGCCAGCGTCGTCGCGGTCTTGAAGGTCGAGCCCGGCGCGGCCTGACCGTAGGTGGCCAGGTTCATCTTGTTGTCCTCGCCGTTGGCGGCGACCAGCACGGCACCGTCGCTGGGCCGGAGCGCGACCAGGGCGCTCTCGGGCTTGACGCGCTTCAGGATCTTCTCGGCGCTCTTCTGCAGCCGCGCGTCGAGGGTGACGGTCAGCGACTTCCCGTCGATCGGGTCGGTGCTGTAGAGCCTCTTGAGCACCTCCCCCTCGTCGCCGAGCACCGCGACCCGGAGCCCGGGCTTCCCTCGCAACTGCTCGTCGTAGCGCGCCTGCAGGCCGGAGAGCCCGGCGAGGTCACCCGGGAGGTAGGTCCCGGGCTTCTTCTTCATCATCTCCGCCGTCACCTCACCGACGATGCCGACGACCGGCGAGGCGAACTCCTTGGTCGGGCCGAGCGGGAGGGTCCGGTTGAGCATCGCGGCGCCCTTGATCTTGGCGATCTTCGCGGACTTGGCCTTCGTCATCATCGGCTTACGGATCGAGAGCGCCTCCACGAACGCCTTGTCACCGGCCGCTCTGACGCGCTTGGCGTAGCGCTTCGGGTTGATGCCGACGATCGCGGCGACATCGCGGGCGGCCGCGGGAGCCGCCACCGGGTCGATCAGGGTCTTGTCGATGCCGACCGTGACGACCGGCCGATCCGCGACCAGGGTCGCTCCCGACGTACTCAGGATCTCGCCGCGCTGCTGCTGGACGGTCTCGACGTGGAGGCTGCGTCCCTCGGCGAGCGTCGGGGCGACGACCGTCGGCTCCCAGACGAACTCCCACTTCTCATCGGTCTTGCGGAGCTCGACCTCCGACTCGTAGGTCCACCGGCCGCCCGGCAGTCCCCACGCCCAGGTGAGTGTCGACTTCGCGCTGTCGGTGCCGTGGCCGGAGAAGACCGGCTTGGTCGCGGTCACGTCGGGCGCGCCGAGCTTCCCGAACAGGTTGCCGGTCAGATCGCTGTAGTCGGTGGCGACGGCCTTGGGATCGGTCTTCGTCACGAAGTCGACCTTCGTGAAGGAGCCGGTCTCCAGCGCGGTCGTCAGGGTCGACATGCTCGGACCCGGTTCCTTGGCCCCACCGCAGGCAGCAAGCAGCGGTAAGGCAACAGCAAGGGCCGCTATGCCCCGGGAGACTCGCATGGAACGGTTCTATCAGCCTCGCCCCCAAGATTGGGTTACACCTGTCCAACGCGGAGGTTGTGAAGCCGAGCGTGGCCGTGGACACGCCCGGCTTCACAACCGTCCGGATCAGTGCGTCGCCAGCCAGGCGTCCAGGTCGACGCCGCGCTGGTCGGCGAGCTTCTCCAGACGCTCACGGGTCGGCGGCTGGACCACCTTCGGCTCGATGTGACGGTCGAGGGCGGCGTACTTCCGCTGCCTGGAGGCCTGCGCGGGACCGGTCGCTTCGGCGGCGGTGACCACGGCCGGGGTCGCGGTGACCGCGGCGCCGGTGAGCGGCGAGCTCACCAGAGGGGTGTAACCGTCCCGATGGCCCGCGGTGTTGGCGTGGTAGGACTCCTCGATCGGGTTGGAGAGCCCGTTGACCCACTCGGGGTTGTCGCAGACCGCGTGTCCGGTGAACCGGCTGATCGGGTTGACGTAGCTGAATCCGGCAGCGCTCGCCCGCGAGGCCGTGGTGTTGTTGAGGAGCACCGCGGTGTCGTTGAGGATCGCCTCGTCCGACGGGCTGAACCAGGTGAGCGCGTTGCAGTCCTCACCCATGAACAGCTTCGGATAGCCCACGACCACCACCTTCGCGCTGGGAGCGGCCGACCGGATCCTCGAGTAGAGCGTCCCGAGGCTGGCCGGCAACGTGTTGCGGATGTAGTTCTGCGCACCCGCGACCGCTCCGGCGCAGTCGCTCGCCCAGGCGGGGAGAGCGCACTCGGTGATCACGTCGGCGAAGCCGGCGTCGTTGCCACCGACGGAGATGGTCACGTAACGGGTCGAGCTGGACAGCGCACTGAGCTGGCTGTTGGTCACGTCGGCGACGACCGCGCCCGAGCAGGCGCGGAAGTTGAGGTTGTAGCCCTTCGCGGCGGCGACCAGGCTCGGGTACGCCAGGGTCGACCGCATGCACTGGCTGCCGTCGTTGATGTAGCTGCGGGTGCCGACTCCTGAGGAGTAGGAGTCGCCGAGGGCGACGTAGGGCTCCCCAGCCGCTGAAGCGAAGCCCGAAGCAATCGGATCCGCGGAGGCTGGGGAGCCGGGGGCGACGGCGAGGCCGGCACCGAGAAGGGCGATGGATGTGAGGGAGACCGCGAGGCGGACTTTGGACAGGCGGAAGGTCGAACCGTTCATGGCAACTCCCGAAAGCCAGGGGCCGCTGGGGGCGGCCCTTCTCTACGGTTGTACGCGCACTTGCTCCCGCCCGCAGGAAATTTGTTTCACGTCCAAGTAACTGTCCGGAACCCGCTCAGCCGGGTTCATTCGGCGTTCTGCAGGCGAGGCAGGATGCGGTCGAGCCAGCGCGGCAGCCACCAGGCGCGGGCGCCGAGCAGCCGCATCACCGCGGGCACGACGAGACACCGCACCACGACCGCGTCGAGCAGCACCGCCACCGCCATCACGAACCCCATCTCCTGGAGCATCCGGTCCGGGCTGAACCAGAAGGCACCGAAGACCACGACCATGATCGCGGCCGCGGCGGTGATGACGCCGCCGGTGTGCGCCAGCCCCTCCCGGACCGCCTCCTGGGCGTCGCCGCTGCGCAGCCACTCCTCGCGCATCCGCGAGATCAGGAAGACCTCGTAGTCCATCGAGAGCCCGAAGACGATCGCGAAGGTCATCACCGGCAGGAACGCCTCGATCGGACCCGGCTCGACCCCGAGCAGACCCTCCTGGAAGACGTACGTCATCGCGCCCATCGAGGCGGCGATCGAGAGGACGTTGAGGATCGCCGCCTTGATCGCCACCGCGACCGAGCGGAAGACGCACATCAGCAGCAGCGCGGAGAGCCCGACGACGATCCCGATGAAGAGCGGCAGCTTCTTCCCGACCGCGTCGGAGTAGTCGATCAGCGCCGCGGTCGACCCACCGACGAGGACGTCGTCGCCGAGGTCGGCGCGCAGGTCCTTCACCAGCTCGGTGGTCCCGGCGTCCTGCGGCCCGGTCTCCGGGAAGGCGATGGAGGTGAACACCGCACCGTCGGCCGACGGCTGCGGCGGCGTCACGGCGGCCACGCCGGCGTACCCCTGGACCTGCTCGTACGCAGCACCCGCCTGCTCCTGGGGGCCCTCGGTCATGACGACGAGCGGGCCGTTGGCACCGGGCCCGAACTTCTCGCCCACCAGGTCGTACGCCTTCCGCGTGGTCGAGGAGGCGTCGTCGTTGCCGGCATCCGCGAAACCGAGCTGGAGGCCGAGGACCGGGGCGGCCAGGACGCCGAGCGTGACCAGGGAGACGACCAGCGCGGCCCACGGGTGCCGCTGGACGCCGGAGGCCCAGGCGCGCCAGCGCTGGCCGGGCTCGCGCCGCGACCGGGCCGCGTGCCTGCGTACGGACTTCTCCAGGCGCTTGCCGAAAAGGGTCAGCAGCGACGGCAGCAGGGTGACCGCGGCGATCATGGTCATCAGGACAGTGAGGGCGACGCCGAGCACGACGCCCTGGATCGAGGTCAGCTGCAGCACGTACAGGCCACAGAGCGCCAGGATCACGCTGACCCCGGCGAAGAGGACCGAGCGGCCGGCGGTGTCGATGGCGGTCGCCGTGGCATCCTCTCGAGTGGCGCCGCCGAGCAGCTCGCTGCGGTAGCGCGAGAAGACCAGCAGCGCGTAGTCGATGCCCACGCCGAGCCCGACGATCATCAGCATCGGCACGGTGTAGTCCGGGATCGTGGTCAGGTGTGAGAGCAGCGTAACCACGCCGAAGGTCGTGCCGACCGCGAAGATCGCAGTGATCAGCGGCAGGCTCGCGGCCAGGAACGAGCCGAACATGAACAGCATGATCACCAGGGCGGCCAGCATCCCGATGCCCTCGGAGCTGCCGCCCTCGCCCTCGTTCACCTCACGCATCGAGTCGCCTGCCATCTCGATCTGAAGGTCGCCGGTCGAGGTCTCGTCCGCCAGGTCGAGGAAGGGCTCGTAGGCGCTGATCGGTAGCTCGCCCGCCTCCGCGTCCATCACGACGGTGACCAGCGCGGTCGTACCGTCCTCGCTCACCGACCCGCGCTGCGGATCGGCCGCCTCGACGGTCTCGACGTGAGGCACCTCGGCGAGGTCGGCGAGCAGCTGGTCGACGGCCTTCTGGTCGGTGTCCCAGCCGCGCTCGTCGTGGATGACCGCGCGCACCTCGTCCCCGGTCGACCCGCCATGCTTCGCCTGTAGGTCGGCCATCTCCTGCGACTGGGTGCCGGGGATGTCGAAGGAGTTGCGGTAGTCGTCGCCGATGCTCTGTGCCGACACCGTCACCCCCACCAGGACGACCACCCACAGCAGCAGCGCGGTCCAGTGATGGCGTTGGGAGAAGGACGCCAGCCGCCGCAGCGGGCTAGGTCTCGTGATCGTCTGCGTGGTCATCATGTCTCCTGTCGTATCTCGTCTGGCTATAGGTAGCCAGACAACATGTATGGAGGCAATGTACGCCGGACTGTGTAGGCTGTCTACATGAAAGCCGACGCCCTCCGTGGCCACCTCGACTCGCTGATCCTGGCCGTCGTCGAGAAGCAGCCCCTCCACGGCTACGCGATCATCGAGGCCCTGAGCGCCCGCAGCGGCGGCGAGCTCGACCTCCCCACCGGCACCATCTACCCCGCGCTGCGTCGCCTGGAGAAGGCCGGCTACCTCGACAGCTCCTGGTCCGAGGTCGGCGGCCGCAAGCGCCGCACCTACGAGCTCTCCTCCGCCGGCCGCACCGCCCTCGCCACCCACCGCCAGGAGTGGCGCACGTTCGCCAAGGTCGTCTCCGGCGTACTCGGCGAAGCCTGACCGCCGAGCCGCCACCCCGGTCGGCCGAGCCGTCACTCCCGTCGACCGAGTCGGCACCTCTGGCGTGTCATTCAGGGAGTTCCCTGATGTGGCCGACGCAGCCGAGGACGGAAGATGAGCGCATGAGCGCCGTTGACGTCTACCTTGCGGACCTGCGCGCCGCGATCCCCGGCCCGAGCTGGACCCGGCGCGACCTCCTGCGCGAGGCCGGCGACCATCTCGAGGACGCGACCGGCGCCTACACCGCCGCGGGCTACACGACCACCGAGGCCGAGGCGCTCGCTCTGCGCGACTTCGGGTCCGTCGACGACATCGCTCCCGGATTCCGCGACACCGTCGCGATCGGTGCCGCGCGACGTACGGCCCTCATGCTCGTCCTCGTCATGATCCCTCAGGCGTTCCTGTGGGACGGCGGCATCGACCTGGCTTCCAGCGCGCACCTGACAGCCCCGGATGCAGGACTGTTCAGCGTGCTCGACGGAATCATCGAGTACGTCGGCACGATCGGCGCACTCGGCGCCGTCATCGCGCTCGTGGTGACCGCGATCGGTCAGCGCTGGCTCCCCGTCGGCCGGCGCGCCGCACGGTTGACCGCGACCTGGGCCCTCACCATCGCGCTCGTGATCCCTGTCATCGGCTTCACGATGCTGGTCCTCACCGGCGGTCTCACCGTGATCGTTGCGCTGGCCGCGATCGCGTTCATGGCGACCCCGTTCGCACTGGTCGCGCTCTCCGCCCAGCGCACCCTCGCCGCCTGCTGAAATACGCTGGTCGAGCCGCCGGAGCCGCTGGGCGAAGGCGTGTCGAGACCAACACGGTCCCCTGTCGCGCTCGCGGGGAATGTGCTGGTCTCGACCAGCGGGGGTCAGTCAGTCGAACTTGCGCTTCTGCCGCGGCTTGCGGGGGCGGTCGCCGAAGTCGGAGCTGCCCTGACGGCCGCCCTTGTCGAAGCGACCACCCGAGCGACGCACGGGGCCACCGCCGGAGTCCTCGGAGAGCTCGATGAGCTTGCCGGAGATGCGGGTCGACTCGAGCGCCTTCCAGGTCTCGGGAGCCAGGTCCGCGGGGAGCTCGACGAGCGAGAAGTCGTTGCGGATGGAGATGTTGCCGAAGTCGGCGCGGCGCAGGCCACCCTCGTTGGCGATGGCGCCGACGATCTGGCGCGGCTCGACGCGGTGGCGCTTGCCCACCTGGATCTTGTAGGTGGCCAGCGGCTGCCCCGTGTGACGCGACGTGCCGGTCTCGCGGCGAGGTCCACGGTCGCCGCCGCGGTCATCGCGGTCGCGACGTCCGCGCCGGTCTTCGTAGGCGGGCTTCTCGGGCTCCGGCTCGAGAAGCAGCGGCTCCTCGCCGTGGAGCACGGCGGCCAGAGCAGCGGCGACATCGACCTCGGGGATGTCGTGCTCGTCGACGTAGTGACGCACCACGTCACGGAAGAACTCGATCTTGTCGCCCTCCTGCAGAGCGGCCGTGATGCCGTCGTCGAAGCGGGAGAGGCGGGTCGCGTTGACCTCGTCGACCGAGGGGAGCTGCATCTGCGTCGGCGATGCCTTGGTGTGCTTCTCGATCGCGCGCAGCAGCCACCGCTCACGCGGGGTGACGAACGAGATCGCGTCGCCGGTGCGGCCCGCGCGGCCGGTCCGGCCGATGCGGTGGACGTACGCCTCGACATCGGTCGGCAGGTCGTAGTTGACCACGTGCGAGATCCGCTCGACATCGAGACCGCGAGCCGCGACGTCGGTCGCGACCAGGATGTCGAGGGAGCCGTCCTTGAGCTGGTTGACGGTCTTCTCGCGCTGGGCCTGGGCGATGTCGCCGTTGATCGCGGTCGCGGCGAAGCCACGCGCGCGCAGCTTCTCGGCCAGCGACTCGGTCTCGGACTTGGTGCGCGTGAAGACGATCATGCCCTCGAAGTTCTCGACCTCGAGGATGCGGGTGAGCGCGTCGACCTTCTGGGGGTAGGACACCATCAGGTAGCGCTGGGTGATGTTGGCGGCGGTCTGGGTCTTCGCCTTGACCGAGATCTCCTTCGCATCGCGAAGGTACTTCTTCGACAGCCGGCGGATCTGCGCGGGCATCGTGGCCGAGAAGAGCGCGACCTGCTTGTCCTCGGGGGTGTCGGCGAGGATGGTCTCGACGTCCTCGGCGAAGCCCATGTTGAGCATCTCGTCGGCCTCGTCGAGCACCAGGAATCGCAGCTGGGAGAGGTCGAGCGTGCCCTTCTCCAGGTGGTCCATGATCCGGCCGGGGGTGCCGACGACGACGTGGACGCCACGACGCAGCGCGGTCAGCTGCGGGCCGTAGCCCTGCCCGCCGTAGACCGGCAGGATGCGTACGCCGTCGAGGTTGGACGCGTAACGCTCGAACGCCTCGCACACCTGCAGGGCCAGCTCGCGCGTCGGCGCGAGCACCAGCGCCTGGGGCGCGTTCTGGTAGACGTCGAGGTTCGAGAGCACCGGCAGCGCGAACGCGGCGGTCTTGCCGGTGCCGGTCTGCGCGAGGCCGACGACGTCGCGGCCCTCGAGCAGCGAGGGGATCGTCGCGGCCTGGATCGCGCTCGGCGTCTCGTAACCGAGCGCCTTGACGGCCTCGAGGACGCCGGCGGAAAGACCGAGTGAGTCGAAGGTCGGACCCTGCTCAGCCTCCACGCTGGACCCGCCGCTGGGCGCGCTCGGCTCCTCGGGCGCGGGAGTGGTGGATACGGCAGAATCAGCGTCGGTGCTCACCCTCCAACGGTAGGCCCTTATAGCACGATCTCAGCATTCCTCGGCGCGGTGGCCCCCGTCACTCAGGGTCACTCGGGGTCGCTCAGGAGACGATGACCTCGTCGCCGACCACGATCTCGCCGGGATGGGCGACGGCGAGATGCACGGCCGCCCAGACCTTGCCGTCCCAGCGGCGATGCTGGGCGAGAGCACGGAGCGGGTCCTTGCCCGACTCCAGCGTGTCGGGATCGATGGTCGTCATCACGCACCGGTCGATCGGTGCCGCGACCCGGAATCGTGCGCCGCCGATCGCAACCTCTCTCCAGCCGTCCTCGGCGAACGCCTCCGGGGATCCCTCGATCAGCAGGTTGGCGCGGAAGCGCTCCGCGGGGACCTCGCCCTCGGCCCACGCGTCGATCTGGTCGGCCGAGGCGTCCGTGATCAGCGATACCGGCGAGGAGTCCTGGAAGGCGGCGAACTCACCGGGCCGGTACTTCGTCGGGTTCATCGCCCGCTTCGTCGGGTCGGCACACCACATCAGCCTCAGGTCGTCGCGGCCGAGCGCCTTCCTCAGCCACGCGTCGGCAGGCTCCCCGACGGCCTGCGCCGTGAGCGGCTTCCCGAAGAAACGTACGCCGACGGCCGGCGCCGTCCGATCGGGCACCGCCACCTCCAACGGGTCCATCTCGGGCCCGCTCAGCAGCAGGTCCACGCCCGCGGGCCCGCCGGTCGAGGGGGTGTCGGCCACGACCTTGAACAGCTCCCGCACCTCACGAGCCGTCACCAGCTTGCCGCTGCCGTCGACGACCATCCACTCGCGATCGCCGACGATCCCGGCCCTGCCGACGTACGCCTCCTGGACCGGTCTGATCGCCGTCGACTTCACCGGATGGATGTTGATCCCTGCCAGGCGCATGGAGCCCATTGAAGCGGACACCGCTACTCGACCGTGACCGATTTGGCGAGGTTGCGCGGCTTGTCGACGTCGTGGCCGAGGGCCTTGGCGGCATGGAAGGCGATCAGCTGGAGCGGGATCGTCAGCAGGATCGGGTCGAGCTCGACCTCGTTCTTCGGTACGTCCACGCGCAGCGCGTCGAGCTCGCCGAGGTCGACGTCGGGGTGGGTGACGACGACCAGCGGCCCGCGGCGGGCGCTGATCTCGTGCAGGGCCGCGACGTTGCGGTCGGTCAGCTCGTCCTGGGGCACGATCGCCACGGTCGGCACGGACTCCGAGATCAGCGCGAGCGGACCATGCTTGAGCTCGGAGGTCTGATACGCCTCGGCGTGCCGGTAGGAGATCTCCTTCAGCTTCTGGGCGCCTTCACGCGCGACCGGGTAGCCGCGTACGCGACCGACGAAGAACATCGACTCGGCCTCGGCCAGGCGGGCCGCGACCTCCTCGAGGTGGGACTCGCTCTTGAGGATCTCCTCGATCTGGGTCGGCAGCGCCTGCAGGCCGGCGATGAGCCGCTTCCCGTCGGCGATCGAGAGGTCGCGCACGCGGCCCAGCTGAAGCGCCAGGAGCGAGAACGCGACGTACATGTTGGTGAGCGCCTTGGTCGAGGCGACCGCGATCTCCGGCCCGGCGTGCAGGTAGATGCCGCCGTCGACCGCACGCGCGATCGCGGAACCGACGACGTTGACGACACCGAGCACCCGGCCGCCCTTGCGCTTGATCTCCTGGACGGCGAGCAGGGTGTCGATGGTCTCGCCGGACTGGGACACGGCGACATAGAGGGTGTCGGGCTCGATGATCGGGTTGCGATAGCGGAACTCCGACGCCGCCTCGGCGTCGGCGGGGACCCGGGCGAGCTCCTCGATCAGCCCGGCACCCATCTGGCCGACGTAGTAGGCGGAGCCGCAGCCGAGGATCTTGACCCGGCGGATCGCCCGCAGCTCGCGCGGGTCGAGGTTGAGCCCGCCGAGGTGGGCCGTTCCGAACCGCTCGTCGAGCCGGCCACGCAGCGCCCGCTCGACCGAGGACGGCTGCTCCAGGATCTCGGTGAACATCCGCGGCTCGTCGGCGAGCTCGCCGTACTCGTACGCCGACGGGTCCACGTCCACCTCGCGAGCGGTCGTGGTGGTCGTCGTCAGGTCCTGGCGGAACGTCGTGAAGCCGGTGGCGGTGACGGTCGCGAGCTCGCCGTCGTCGAGGTGGGCGACGGTGGTGGTGTGGCGGACGACCGCGGCCAGGTCCGAGGCGACGTACATCTCGCCGTCGCCGACGCCGACGATCAGCGGCGAGCCGTTGCGGGCGACGACCATGCGGTCGGGGAAGTCGGCGTGCACGACGGCGAGTCCCCAGGTGCCCTCGACCTGGGAGAGCGCGTCGACGACCTTGGCCTCCAGCGTGTCCGCGGCCGACGATCCGATGAGATGGGCGAAGACCTCGGTGTCCGTGTCGCTGACCAGCTCGACGCCCGCCTCGGTGAGCCGCTCCCGCAACGAGGCGGCGTTGTCGACGATCCCGTTGTGGACCACGGCCACGCGCCCGTCGGCGGAGGCGTGCGGGTGGGCGTTGGTGTCGTTGGCAGGGCCGTGGGTCGCCCACCGGGTGTGGCCGATGCCGACCTTGCCGGCGAACCGCTTCGGCAGCGCATCGACCAGATCGCGTACGCGTCCGGCCTTCTTCACCACCTGGAGCCTGCTGCCCAGCACCGCAACGCCCGCCGAGTCATAGCCGCGGTGCTCCAGCCGGGCCAGTCCCTCGGTGAGCAGGCCCGCGGCCTGCTGGGGTCCGATGTAGCCGACGATTCCGCACATGTGTCCTGTCCGTTCTATCCGTAGATGAGCCGTCGCAGCTGGCGTTCGGTCAGCTGCGGCGCGGCAACGACCCGCGCCCGAAGCTCATCGGCGAGCTGCGCGAAGATCGCGTCGTTCTTCGCGCCGTAGGTCTTCAGCTGTGCATGCCGACGGCGTACGTAGGTCTCGACCGGTTCGTCGAAGTACGCCACCACGTCCTCGATCACCCGCGCCGCCTCCGCGGGCCGGAGCCCGGTGGTGGCGACCAGGTGGTCGATCAGCGCTTGCTCGGCATCCATCTCACCAACTGTGAGCCACCCGCCCAGCGACATTCAAATTTCTGCCCGATTTCGGGCAGATCCTTCTAATTCGACCGAAGTGGGGCGAGGCACGTCCGCAACGCACGGTTCCGGGTCTCGAAGTGGAGCGAGACACGTCACCTGACGAACTGCTTGGACATCCGAGTGGGGGTGCGGTACCTTAGGTGAACACAAGGTGAACAAGAGGTGTCTGATGAAGGGAAATGAAGTGACCAACAAGCTCGAGCTCCGCTGGCTCCCCGTCGTCGACCGCCGCGGCCGTAAGCACATGGAGGCCCGCTGGGTCGAAGTCAGTGCACCCGCGACCACGCGTCACGCTGCCTGACAACCGCTCAACGCTTCCGAGGCCCGCCCCCGACAGGGGAGCGGGCCTCGTGCGTTTAGGGATAGCGTTGTCACTGCAACCAATCTTCCGCCGGCGTCAGGAAAGGCCACGCGAGCGGGAACATTGGGACAGATTCCCCCGTTATGATGCTTGCAGTTTCAACCAATTCTTCCAGGAGCAGAACCGCCATGGGCATTTTCAGCAAGAAGGACGCGGCACCCGCCGAGACCGAGTTCGACACCCCGACCTCCGCCATCGAGGACATCTCGGGTGACTACACGCTCGACGTGGCCCACACCCGCCTGGGCTTCTCGGCCCGCCACGCGATGGTGACCACCGTCCGCGGCTCGTTCAAGGAGTTCGAGGGCAGCGCGACGATCGACACCGCCGAGCCGTCCAAGTCCAAGGTCTCGCTCACGATCAAGGCCGACTCCGTCGACACCGGCAACGCCGACCGCGACGGCCACCTGCTCTCCGGTGACTTCTTCGAGAACGAGAACCACCCCAACATCACCTTCGAGTCGACCGATGTCGAGTTCGACGGCGAGACCTGGAACATCACCGGCGACCTGACCATCAAGGGCACCACGAAGTCGGTCACCGTCCCCTTCGAGCAGACCGGTTCCGCCAAGGACCCGTTCGGCAACACCCGCGTCGGCTTCGAGGGTGCCGTCGCGATCAACCGCACCGACTGGGGCCTCTCCTTCAACGCCGCCCTCGAGACCGGCGGCGTCCTGGTCTCCGAGAAGATCAAGCTCGAGTTCGACATCTCCGCGATCAAGAACGCGGACGAGGCTGCCTGATCCTGAGGTCGATCTGACCCATCATGCGTCGGGCCACCGGGAATCTCCCGGTGGCCCGACGCATCTTTTTCGCGCCTCGCTCAGGAACCGTCGGGCCCCGTGACGTCCTGAACGTAGTAGTGCTTCTCCGCCCCGACACGGGCAGTGCCGACGGCGTCCACGGACGAGGAGTCACCGGTCGCTCCCCCGGCGAAGCCGAGCTGATCCGTGCCGAGATCGGCACCGCGACCCAGCGGGGAGCGGGCATCGTCATCATGGTGGACGACGCCACCACCGGCAGCGTTGTCAACCGGAGACTCGAGGTGCGCGCGGCCGCTGACCACGACCGTCGTCCCGTCGGTCGCCACCGTCACCGCCCCGTCGTTGCCGGCGACCGCTCCCGAGACCGTCACCGGACCCGCGGGTCCACGATCCGGTGCCTTGATCGGCTGCTGGGCCGCCGAGGCGGCCCGGCCGTCAGCCTGCCCAACGGACTGCGAGTCGGCGTGGGCGACCGCGGCGCCGGCGACCGTCAGGCCACCTGCCACCAGCGTCACCGCCACCGACCGCCGAAGTCCCCCGAGGACCTTCGAGTTCATCGCGTTCTCCTGACGTGAGTCGTACGGCTCGTGGCCGCAGGCCTCCGAGCTGCTCCAGACGGAGGTGTTCGGGTGTTGCGGGAATGCGGGACCCCGCCGGCGCCTGCACCCGGCGCCCGAGCGCTCGGGGATCGCGGCTGACGCGGACGGGGTCCCGCCGAGCGGGGCGAGCGAGGTCCTGGTCCCGCTCATAGCCCCACCCATCGGACCGGACGGATCGGCAGCCTGAGTCGACTGGCCAGCTTCACGCCCGGTGGTAGATCCATGCAGGGCGACGCCCCCCGGCGTCCAATCGCCCACATGGATCCGTTGCTCATCTCGACGCTCGATCGTCGCGGCACGGGCCATCGCGGCACGGCGTACGCCGTGGCCTCGACTGCTCGTCGAGGCCGTCACAGCCTCATTGCTCACCATGGACACTCCCGAGTCGTCCGAATCAGAGCCTTCAGTACTTGTTACGTACGTCGTTGCGCTGACGTTGCAGTTCTTCGTCGAAAATCTGAGAAGTCCCGCAAACACGTCGTGAAGACGTGTTTGCGGGACTTTGCGACGTGCTCAGCGGACCTCAGCGCACTTCCGTCGTCGAGCTCAGCTCCTCGACGACACCCTCGTCTCCGGCATCGACCGAGTAGTCCGACGCCACGGTGGCGTCCTCACCGTCGGGCACGTTGAGCGCCCTCAGGATCGGGGTCAGGACGACGACCACGACGAGGTTGAGCAGGAACGCGGTGAGCGCTATGTAGATGGGTGTCTCCGTGCCCGGGAACGGCGCCAGGGGTCCACCGAAGTGCTCCTGCGTGGGCGAGGAGACGCCGTACGCGACGTACGTCCCGTACGCCATCCCGACCGCCCAGCCGGCCAGGACCGCCCAGCGGTGGAACCACCGGGTGTAGAGCCCGACGACGATCGCCGGCAGCGTCTGCAGGATCCAGACACCGCCGAGGAGCTGCAGGTTGATGGCGTACGACTTCGAGAGCGCCAGCACGAAGATCAGCGCTCCGAACTTCACGATCAGAGACACGATCTTGGCCTGCCTGGCCTCGTCCTGCGGGGTCGCGTCGGGCTTCAGGTAGGCCTTGTAGATGTTGCGCGTCCACAGGTTGGCGGCTGCGATCGACATGATCGCCGCCGGCAACCAGCGCACCGATGATGACGGCCGCGTACGCGACGCCCGCGAACCACGCCGGGAACTGGTCCTCGAAGAGCTGCGGGATCGCCAGCTGGGGGTTCGGCGGGTCCCCGACCATCACCCCGGCCGCGAGGGCGACGAACCCGAGCAGCGCCAGGAGCCCCAGCAGGAACGAGTACGCCGGCAGCAGCGAGGCGTTGCGGCGGATCACGTTGCGGCTGCGGGTGGAGAGGACGCCGGTGATCGAGTGCGGGTACATGAACAGCGCCAGCGCCGAGCCGAGCGCCAGGGAGGCGTAGGCCCACTGGCCGGCCGCCTGCGCCGGGAACAGCGCCTTCGGGGCGGCGTCGCCGGCGGCGATCGCGTCGGCGTTCTCGGTGTTGAACGTGTCGAAGCTGTTCTGCACCGTGTCGAAGATGTTGGCCCAGCCACCGAGCTGCGACGGGATGTAGATGATCGCCACGATGATCACGATGTAGATCAGCGAGTCCTTCACGAACGCGATCAGCGCCGGCGCCCGCAACCCGGAGGAGTACGTGTAGGCGGCCAGCACCGCGAACGCGATGAAGAGCGGCGAGTCACGGATGAACCAGTTCGAGGAGTCGCCCTGCAGCCCCATCACCTCGAGGACGACCTCCATGCCCACCAGCTGCAGCGCGATGTAGGGCATGGTGGCCAGCAGGCCGGTGACCGCGACGGCCAGCCCCAGGGACCTGGACCCGTAGCGGCCGACGACGAAGTCGACCGGGGTGACGTATCCACGAGCCCTTGGACGAGGACGGCATGAGTCACCTCCGAGATCTGTCGAAGTGGGGTTCGGACGACCTGTGACCTTGGTCACAATCGAGGGCGGTGTCCAGCCCAATTCGACACACACGACGACGAACGGTCGTTCTGCCGGGACGAACGGTCGAAGGGTCTGATGTCATCCAGCCGCGACGACCCGGGAAATTCGGCTTCCAACCGGCGGCGTCAGGGCTAGCCTGCAAGGTGATCCTCCCCCTCGGCACAGGAGCGCCCCCATGAGCACTGAAGTCCCCAGGATCGATCGGCGCCGTCTGCTCGGCGCGGCCGCGGCCGGCGCGGCGGCGGCTCCGCTTCTCACCGCATCGGCCGGCTCGGCGAGCACTGCCCTCGAGCCGCTCGGGCGAGCGCATGCCGTCAGGACCGGCGCCGAACGCGCCGCGGCCGACGGCTGGTCGGTGCTGGCCGGCGAGCGGGTCGGCATCATCACCAACCCCACCGGCGTGCTCCGCAACCTGCGCAACATCGTCGACGAGATGCACGAGTCGGGCGCGGTCCGGATCGCCGGCGTCTTCGGTCCGGAGCACGGCTTCCGCGGCACCGCTCAGGCGGGCGGCTCGGAGGGCACCTTCGTCGACGAGCGCACCGGGCTGACCGTCTACGACGCCTATGGGGCGAACGTGGCGAAGATGACCGAGCTGTTCACGACCGCCGACGTCGAGACCGTCGTCTTCGACATCCAGGACGTCGGCTCCCGGTTCTACACCTACATCTGGACGATGTGGACGGCGATGCAGGCGGCCGTGGCGACCGACAAGCGTTTCGTGGTCCTCGACCGGCCCAACCCCGTGGGCGGGACCGCCCGCGGACCGATGATGACCGCGGCGTACACCTCGGGCGTCGGCGCCCGAGAGATCGTCCAGCAGCACGGGATGTCGGTCGGTGAGCTGGCCCGATTCTTCGACGGGGAGTTCCTCGAGGAGCACGCCGGCGGCCGGCTGGCGCAGCTCGACATCGTCCAGGTCTCGGGGTGGCGGAGGAGCACGCTGTACGCCGACACCGGGCTCGACTTCATCCTGCCGAGCCCCAACATGCCCACCCCCGATACGGCGCTGGCCTACCCCGGCACCTGCATGTTCGAGGGCACCAACCTGTCCGAGGGGCGTGGCACCACCAAGCCGTTCGAGCTGATCGGGGCCCCGTTCGTCGACCACCGCTGGGCCGCGACGCTCGAGGAGGCCGGACTGCCCGGCGTGACGTTCCGGGAGGCGTACTTCAATCCCTCGGTCAACAAGTTCGCCGGCCAGGTCTGCGGCGGCGTGCAGGTCACGATCCAGGACCGCGACCGGTTCGACCAGGTCCGCACCGGTGTCGAGATGCTGGTCACCGCCAAGTCCCTCTACCCCGAGTTCGCCTGGCGCCAGGACTCCTGGGACACCGCCCGCCCGTTCTGGATCGACAAGCTCACCGGATCGACCAGGCTGCGTACGCAGATCGACGCCGGCGCCTCCGGCGACGAGGTCGAGACGGCCTGGCGCGACGAGCTGGCCGCCTTCGACAGGACTCGCCGCCATTACCTCCTCTACCGCTGACCCGCCGAGTCGGCGCGTTCTGACCGAAAATCACGCCGAGTCGGCGCGTTAAAACGCGCCGACTCGGCGGGGGGTTGGATCAGCGGAGGGCGGCGGTGGCGGCTGCGAGCGCGGTGACGCGGTCCCAGTCCCCGGAGGCGAGGACGTCGGCCGGGGTGAGCCAGGAGCCGCCGACGCAGCCGACGTTGCCGAGACTGAGGTAGCTGGGCGCGGTGGCGAGCGAGATGCCGCCGGTGGGGCAGAAGCGCGCGTCGGGGAGCACGGAGGGCAGCGAGCCCAGGTACTTGGCGCCGCCGGAGGCCTCTGCCGGGAAGAACTTCATCGCGGTGTGGCCGGTCTCGAGCACCGCGAGGGCCTCGGAGACGGTGGCGGTGCCGGGCAGGAACGGCAGGCCGGTGTCGCGCATCGCGCCGAGCAGCGTCGGGGTCGCACCCGGCGAGACCAGGAACTGGGCGCCTGCCGCGGCGGCCTCCTTGGCGAGCACGGGCGTGGTCACGGTGCCGGCGCCGATCAGGACCTCCGGCACCTCCTCGGCGATGGCGCGGATCGCGTCCAGCGCCACCGGCGTACGCAGGGTCAGCTCGACCACGGGCACGCCGCCCTCGGCGAGGGCGCGGGCCACGGGCACCGCCTGGTCGATCGTGTCGACGACGACGACCGGGATCACCGGGGAGAGGTCGAGCAGGTCGGTGGACTTCAGGTCAGACATGGACGGGGCTCTCCTGGGACGATGCGGCGCTCTGGATTTGAGCGAAGGGGAAGACAGAGGCGCCGGTGTCGGCGGAGCCGACGGTGGCACGGAAGGCGGCGAAGAGCTCACGGCCGGTGCCGCGCCACTCGGCGTCGAGCGGTGCCCGACCGGTAGTCGGGCGGTGCGCGAACTCGTCCGGGTCGACGCCGATCGAGAGCGTGCCGGCGACGGCGTCGACGGTGATCACGTCACCATCCTGCACCCGGGCGAGCGGTCCCCCGAGCGCGGCCTCGGGGGTCAGGTGGATGGCAGCGGGCACCTTGCCGGACGCGCCCGACATCCGGCCGTCGGTGACGATGGCGACGCGCTGGCCGCGGTCCTGCATCACCCCGAGAGCCGGGGTGAGCTTGTGGAGCTCGGGCATCCCGTTGGCCGCGGGGCCCTGGTAGCGGATCACTGCGACGAAGTCGCGGCCGTCGAGGCGCTTCTCCGAGAAGGCGGTGAGGAAGTCGGCCTGGTCGTCGAAGACGATCGCCGGGGCGGAGACGACCCGGTGCTCGGGCGCGACCGCCGAGGTCTTGATGACCGCACTGCCGAGCTCGCCGGTCAGCACCCGCAGACCACCGTCGGGTGAGAACGGGTCGTCGGCCGGGCGCAGCACGTCGAGGTCACCGGAGACCGGGGCGCCCTCGACCAGCTCGATCTCGCCGTCGCGGTTGAGCCGCGACTCCTGGGTGTAGGCCGAGAGGCCCGGCCCGAGGATCGTGGTGACGTCCTCGTGGAGGAGCCCGGCCTCGAGCAAGGTGCGGATCAGGAAGCTGACGCCGCCGGCCGCGTGGAAGTGGTTCACGTCGGCGGAGCCGTTGGGGTACATCCGGGTGAGCAGCGGGACCACCGGCGACAGGTCGGAGATGTCGGCCCAGGTCAGCTGGATCCCGGCGGCGCGGGCGATGGCGACCAGGTGCATGGTGTGGTTGGTCGAGCCGCCCGAGGCGAGCAGCGCGACGCAGGCGTTGATGATCGACTTCTCGTCGACCATCTCGCCGATGCCAGGACCACCGGCGAGCGCGAGCTCGGTGGCGCGGGCGGCGGCGGCGCGGTTGAGCGCTGCGCGCAGCAGCGTGTCCGGGGAGGCGAACGAGGAGCCCGGCAGGTGCAGGCCGAGCACCTCCATCAGCAGCTGGTTGGAGTTGGCGGTTCCGTAGAAGGTGCAGGTGCCGCGCGAGTGGTAGCTGGCGGCCTCTGCCTCGAGCAGCTCCTCGCGGCTGGCCTCACCCGCTGCGTACCGCTGGCGGACGCGGGCCTTCTCCTTGTTGGGGAGGCCGGAGGACATCGGACCGGCCGGCACGAAGACGGTCGGCAGGTGACCGAACGAGAGGGCCCCGATCAGCAGGCCGGGCACGATCTTGTCGCACACCCCGAGCATCAGCGCCGCGTCGAACATGTCGTGCGAGAGGGCGATCCCGGCGGACATCGCGATCACGTCGCGGGAGAAGAGGGAGACCTGCATGCCGTCGCGGCCCTGGGTGATGCCGTCGCACATCGCGGGTACGCCGCCGGCGACCTGTGCCAGCCCGCCGGCCCGCATCACCGCGGCCTTGAGCAGCGGCGGGTAGGTCTCGTAGGGCGCGTGCGCGGAGAGCATGTCGTTGTAGGAGGTCACGATCGCGACGTTCGGCTTCGCGGCGGGGGTGATCACCTTGAGCTCGGCCTTCGTCGGCGCGGTGGAGGCCGCGAAACCGTGCGCCAGGTTGCTGCACGCGAGCCGGCCGCGGGCAGGACCGGTCGCGCGGGCGGACGCGATGCGCGCCAGGTAGTCGGCCCGCGTGGCCGCGGAACGCTCGATGAGACGGGCGGTGACGTCAGCGACGGTGGGGGATACGGCGGTCACGGGTCCTCCAAAAGGCAGTGTGCTTTGGCACACCTTGACACGATCTTTGGATCGATACAAGTAAATCTTTGGTACATGAAAGACATAAGGAGCGTACGCTGCACCCCATGCCCGAGATGACAACCGCCGCCGACGTCCTCGCTCTGGTGCGCTCCGGACGCGCCCTGACCCGCAGCGATCTGCAGAAGACGACCGGTCTGTCGCGCACTGCTGTGGTCTCCCGGGTCTCGGCTCTCGTCGATGCCGGACTGATCCTCACCGGGGAGGAGCTCGCCTCCACCGGCGGCCGGCCACCGGGCTCGCTGAGCTTCAACGCCGATGCCGGGGTGGTTCTGGCCGTGGCCATCGGACGCTCGCGCAGCCAGCTCGCCGTCTTCGACCTCGACGGCCGCGAGCTCGCCGGAGACACCCGTGACCATGAGGTCGGCATCGCCGCCGACGACCTCATGCCCGACGTGACCGACCGGCTCGAGCGACTCCTGGAGGGCATCGAGCCGCCCGTGCTCGGCGTCGGGATGAGCCTGCCGGGCGTCGTCGACCCCGTCCGCCTGGTCTCGGTCGACTCACCGGTGATGCGGGGCTGGGACGGCGTCGCGCTCGACCCCTACTTCGACCGGCTCACCGACGGCCCGCTGGTGCTCGTCAACGACACGGACGCCCTGGCCTCGGCCGAGCTCTTCGGCAGCGGGCTGCACCCGCGCGACGCCCTCGTCGTGAAGGCATCGACCGGCCTCGGCCTGGCGGTCATCGCCGACGGCCGGGTGCTGCGCGGCCACGCCGGCGCCGTCGGCGAGATCGGCCACACCCGGGTCGAGTCCGCCGGCGAGCGGCCCTGCCGGTGCGGGGCCACCGGATGCCTGGAGACGGTCGCGGCCGGCTGGGCGCTGACCCAGGGACTGGTCGACTCCGGCGTCTCCGCCGGACACATCCGGGACCTCGTCGCTGCCGCGCTCGCCGGTGACGCCATCGCCCGCGGCCTGCTGCGCGAGGCCGGTCGCCAGCTCGGCGAGGTGCTGGCGATCGCGATCAACCTGCTCAACCCCGAGGTCGTCGTCATCGGCGGCGACATGGCCGGCGCCTTCGACCTCTACACCGCAGGCGTGCGCGAGACCGTCTACTCCCGCTCGACCGCACTGGCCACCCGGGACCTGACCTTCGTCCCCTCCACCCACGCCGACTCCACCGGCATGGTCGGCTGCGCCGCGGTGGTCATCAACCACCTGCTCTCCCCCGAGCGCCTCGACGCCCAGCTGAGTCAGGACGCGGCGACAGTGAAAGCGGCCTCCACCTCGGCGTAGACCGTGATGTCATCGGGGTCGAAGGCCAGGTCCGGGGCGGCCTCGTCCGCACCCCACGCGTTGCCGGCCTGCGCCGACAACGCCATCGGCGCCGACGCGTACGCCACTTCGTGACTGACGCCGACGTCGTTGATGCTCCGGACGACGACCGGGCCGAGGTCCAGCGCGTCGGCGTAGTCCTGCGCGCGCACCTTCGCCTGGCGCACCGCCTCCTGACGTACCTCACGCTCGACCTTCAGGCGGCTGACCTTGGTGAGCTGCCACGACACCTGGTGGATCGCGAGGCCGTCGTCGCCGGCGGTGCGGCCGACCCAGGTCGCCAGCGCCGGGAAGTCGAGGAACTCGGCCACGAGTCCGACCGATGCCCGATGAACCAGCGGCAGCCGCTTGCCCTCCTGGTGCCAGGGCCGCTCGGCGGAGGTGCGTACCCGCTGCACGACGAACCGCTCGATCGCGCCCTCCTGCTCGAGCCGCTCGAGCTCCGCTCGCACTCCGTGCAGGCTCCGCTGCAGGCGCTCCATGACGGGCTCCGGAGCGGGCCCGTCGAACCGCACCTCTGCAGCCACCACTCCCCGCTCGGGCGGCACCTCGACGCTGTGCGACCCGCGCACCTTGATCAAGACCTCACTCATGCCGAGAAACGTACGCGGCGAGGACCTATCCTCACCAGGGTGACCGCAACCAGCCGCCTGCGCCAGATGACCGGACGCGACCCGCACGAGGAGCATCGGACCGCGACTCCCTTGGAGCTGCTCTTCGACCTCACCTTCGTGGTGGCCTTCGGTGTGAGCGGCAACGAGCTGGCCCACCAGCTCGCGGAGGGGCACGTCGTGGCCGGGATCGTGGCCTTCTGCTTCGCCTCGTTCGCGATCTGCTGGGCGTGGATCAACTACTCCTGGATGGCCTCGGCCTACGACACCGACGACTGGGCGTTCCGGCTGCTCACGATGGTGCAGATGGTCGGCGTGATCATCATGGCGCTCGGCCTGCCGGAGATGTTCGAGAGTGTCCACGAGGGGCACCGGCTCCACAACGAGATCCTCATCGCCGGGTACGTCGTGATGCGGGTCGCGCTCTGCGGCCAGTGGCTGCGCGCCTGGCGCCAGGATCCCGCCCGGCGCGGCGCGCACCAGGTCTACCTGATCACCATCCTCACGGCGCAGGTGCTCTGGTGCATCATCGCCATCCTGCCGCTCGACGTGCCGACCGCGTTCGCCGCGATGCTGTTGCCACTGGTGATCGAGCTGGTCGGCCCGTTCATCGCCGAGCGCCGCTTCGGCGGCACTCCCTGGCACGCCGACCACATCGCCGAGCGCTATGGCCTGCTGACGATCATCACCCTCGGCGAGGGCGTCATCGGCACCGTCGCGGTGATGTCCGCGATCGTCCACGAGCCGGAGCTGGGGTGGAGCCTCGACGCGATCCTGCTGCTCGCCGCCGGTATCGGCCTGACCTTCGGGCAGTGGTGGACCTACTTCATCATTCCCTGGGCCACCATGCTCGAGCGGCACCGCGACCGGTCGTTCCTGTGGGGCTACGGGCACATCCTGGTCTTCGCCTCGATCGCGGCCACCGGAGCCGGCCTCCACGTCGCTGCCTACCTGCTCGAGCACGAATCCAAGCTCGGCGAGGTCGGCACGGTGCTCTCCGTCGCCATCCCCGTCGGGGCGTACGCCTTGGTCCTTTACCTCCTCTACAACTCGTTCATGCACGTGATCGACCTGTTCCACATCGTCCTGGTCGTCCTCACCGTCGCCGTGCTGATCGCAAGCGTCCTGATGGCGGTCGCCGGCGTGCCGGTGGCCTGGTGCCTGGTGGTCGTGGCGCTGACACCGGTGGTCACCATCGTCGGCTACGAGGTCGTCGGCCACCGGCACATCGCCGACCACCTCGAGACCCTCTGATCAGGGCTTCGGGTCGGGGCCGGGCTCGCCGTCGCCGGTCTCCTCGACCTCGTCGACCTGCTCGGCGGTGACCGCCCCCTCCCCGGGAACGGTCTCATCGTCGCCGGCCGCAAGGATGCCGTAGAGCTTGCGCCGGGTGTCGGCGAGGACGTCGGCGGCGGCCTGACGCTGGGCGTCGGTGCCGGAGGTGGCGAGCTGCCACACGGCCGGGAGGACCTGGGCGAGCTCGCCGCCGAGGACTCCGAAGCCGGCCAGGTCACCCAGTCCGCTGGGACCACCACGGCCGCCGCGACCCTCGCCGCGGGCGTTGTCGACGGCCTTGTCGAACGGCTTCCAGACGGCTGCCAGCTCGTCGGCGTGCTCGGTGGCGTAGGTCTTGCCGGTCTCGGTCAGCCGGATCGCCCGGCGGCCGTGCTCGTCGTCGGACTCCACGAGACCCTCGTCCTCGAGCTGCTGGATGGTCGGGTAGACCGAGCCGGGGCTCGGCCGCCACTCGCCCGAGCTGCGCTCGGAGATCTGCTGGATCACCTGGTAGCCGTTGATCACCTGGCCCTGCTCGGCCGCTTCGGCCATGACGTAGATGATCGCGGAGCGTACGTCACCACGACGGACCCGGGGACCGGGCCGCTGCGGGGGCTGGTTCTCGAAGCCGAGCAGCGCCGCGATCCACGGCGGCGGGCCAGCCGGTCCACGACCGCGGCCGTGGTGACCGCCCTGCCAACCGGGGCCGCCCCAACCGGGACCACCCTGCCAGCCATGGGAGCGGCGCGGGCCGCCCTTGCCGAACTCTCGACCCATCTGGTCGATCCACTCACCCCAAGGGTTGCTGTTGTTATACGTCATCAGGTTCTCGCCAACTTTCGGAAGACTAGATCGCGTTCCTTCGCGATATATCGTGATCTTACGCCGATGATCTGGGCGATTCAAGCCAAAAGCAAGGGAGCCCCCGGAAGATCCGGGGGCCCCCTGAGTCAGACCCTGAGGGTCATGGGTGCGATCAGACGCCGGGCGTCTGCGGCGGCGTCGGGTTCTGCGCGGTCGGCGTCGCAGCCGAACGCGTGCCACCACCCTCAGCCTGCAGGCGCTCCAACTGCCGGGCGGCAGCCTCGCGACCACCGAGACCGAAGGCGAGCGCCGCAGCGGCGGCACCACCGACGACCACGGCGCCGAAGCCGAGGTTGATGATCGAGTCGGCCAGACCCATGAACTTCAGCCCGATCGCGACGAAGAGCACGATCGTGGCGTACTTCAGGATCTGCGAGGCCGACCCGGGCACCAGCTTCGCGATGACACCGGCGATCACGACGCCGGCGGCGATGATCGCGCCACCGAAGATGACCTGGCCACCCAGCTCGAGCACCTCGCTGATGAACGCGGTGATCTGCGGGAACTCCAGCATCTGCGCCGCCATCACGGCGAAGAAGAGCACGATGCCGATCTGGATCACCTTGGTGATCGCCGGAGTCGCGCTCTTGTCGGCCGGCAGCACGTCCACCGAGCGCAGCGCGTTGTCGAAGCCGAGACCGTCGATGATCTGGCCCAGGATGTCGGCAGCGAAGCGGGCGATGAGCACGCCGATGCCGAGCAGGATCGCAGCGGCGATGAGCTTCGGGATCGCTGCCAGGATCATGTTGAGCATGCCCTCGGCAGGCTCGGAGATCGAGCTGATCCCGAGAATCTGCAGCGCGGCGATGGCCACCACGATCATGATGATCGCGTAGAGAACGAGACCGATGACCTTGACGATCTGCGCGGCAGCCCCCGAGGGCGCAGCCGGTGCGTCGTACGGGTTGGCGGTGGTGTCCACGCCCACCGTCGCGTCGACCTGGCCGGAGAGCTTGCTGCCGCTGCCGATCCACTTGTCGAACGGGACCGCACCGAGCGCGGTCTCGACGAGCTGACGGACGACCTTGGCGACCAGCGCGCCGACAATGAAGACGAAGACCGCGCCGATGAGGTTGGGCAGGAAGCCCATCACACCGTCGAGCAGGCCCTGGATCGGGGTCAGCACGGCGCTGAGCTCGAACAGGTCCAGCAGCGCGATCAGACCGAAGAGCCACACCAGCAGGGCGGCCACGGAACCGAGGCTCTTGCCGATGCTGTCGCCGTCATTTCCAGCCTTCTGGAGCACCGGGATCTTCGAGGTCAGCTTCGCGAACGCCCAAGCGACGATCTTCGCGATGATCCACGTGACGACGAGGATGACGATCGCGGCGAGCACCTTGCTCCCGAGACCCACCCAGTCGATGTCCTTCACGGCATCCATTTGTCTCTCCCCTCAATAGGGTTCAGTTGAGGAGGTGCCTGAGATCGACGAGCAGCCCGAGTGATGCACGCAACAGGCACCTCTGCTTCCAGAGACGTTCGTCCAGATGGAGCCGTGAAGCAAGTTTGGCGCTCCAGCGGACGCAAATAGGCAAATGATTTACAATCACGCGCCTCCTGTAAGAAACGCCGTGAAACGTTCCCTAAGAGACCAACCAGGCCGCGTACGCATCGAAGGAGTAGGGCCGGCCGAGGAAGTCGGCGACCAGGTCGGCGGCGTCCTTCTCACCACCGCGGGCGAGCACGAGATCGCGGTAGCGACCCGCCACCTCGGGGTCGAACAGGTCGTCGGGGTCGAAGGCGCTGAAGAGGTCCTTCGCGATGACCAGCGACCACATGTAGGTGTAGTAGGCCGAGGAGTAGCCACCCAGGTGGCCGAAGTTGGCGAAGAAGTGGGTGCCGTCGAGATAGGGATAGGGGGAGTACGCCGCCTGCAGCTCCTGCAGCCGTTTGGTGAGGTCCTCGGGCTGCTCCTTGTGGAACCAGTAGGAGATCGCGGCGTAGAACATCTGCTGCCGCGCGTGATAGCCCTTGCCGAAGTCGTCCGCGGCCCGCATCCGTGCGACCAGGTCGGCCGGGATCGGCTCGCCGGCCGCGTTGGTGGCGAAGGTCTGGAGCACGTCGGCGTCCCAGGCCCACTCCTCGAGCATCTGGCTCGGCGCCTCGACGAAGTCCCACTCCGTCGCGACCCCGGAGAACCGCGCCCACTCACCCTGCCCGCCGAGCACGTGATGGATCAGATGGCCGAACTCATGGAAGAGCGTCACCACGTGGTCGTGCTCCATCAGACCGCGGGAGAAGTTGCAGACCAGCACGCCCTCGGGCAGCTGTCGACCCTTCACGCCGGTGGCCAGGTCGAACTGCGCGGCGTGCTTGTACTTGCCGTCGCGGGGATGCAGGTCGAGATAGATCCGGCCGAGGACCTCGTCGCCGTCCTGCTGGTAGACGTCGAAGACGCTCACGTCCTCGTGCCAGGTGACGACGTCGGAGACCGGCTCGTAGCGCAGCCCGAAGAGTCGCCCGGTGACATCCAGCAGCCCCTGGTGCACCTTCGCGAAGTCGAAGAACGTACGCACCACCTGGCTGTCGACGTCGTACTTCTCCTGCCGCACCAGCTCCTCGTAGTAGAGGGCGTCGGCGGCGGAGACCGCGCTGGCGCCCGGGACATCGCGGGCGTAGCGGTCCAGAAGCACCTCGAGGTCGCGCTTCATCCGCCCCTCGGCGGCGCCGGCGATCCTGTCGATGAACTCCGGGATCGCCGGCCCCTCGCCGATCATCTTCACTGCGGCGTCGAAGGCGGGCCAGTCGTCGTAGCCGACCAGGGTGGCCAGCTCGTGGCGCAGCGCGAACATCTCCTTCAGGACCGCTTCGTTGTGCGGCCAGCCGCGCTCGAGCCCAGCCACGGTGACGGCGCGACGGATCGCGGGATCCTTCACGAACATCCGCGCGGGGAGCGCGTCGGGGTAGTCGGTGGTGATCTCCACGAGCCCCTTGTCGTTGACCGGGTGCGCCTCCAGCCAGTCGGCCGGCATCCCGTCCAGCTGTTCGGGCGTCGCCACGGTGATGCGTACGTCGTCCCGGGTGACCCGGGAGAACTCGAGGTTGAGCTCGGTGAGCCGTTCGTTGATCTCGGTGAGCCGGGCCCTGGTGGCGTCGTCGCGGTCGACGCCGGCGCGGGTGAAGTCCTGCAGGGTCTTCGCCAGGAGCCTCGCGGCGAGCGGGTCGAGCGCCTCGGTCTGCTCCGTGGGGAGGTCGGCGAAGACGCGGTAGAGCGTCTGGTCCTGGGTGAGCTCGGTGCGCAGCCGGTCGACCTCGACCTCGGTGTCCTCGCAGGCGGTGCGGACCGCCTCGACGGGGTGGACGTTGGCGAGCAGACCGGCCAGCCCGCCGAGCGAACCGAGCGCCAAGGAGAGCTCGTCCCAGGCCTTCAGCACCTCGATCGCCTCGCTCGGCGGCGCTGTCCGCAGCTGCTCGGCCAGCTCGCGCACGTGGGTCAGCGTCTCCGACGTACGCTCCTTGACCCAGCTCTCCGCGGCTTCGGTCTCGGGCAGGGCAAGCGGCTCTGGCGTCATGCGGCAAGCCTGCCACGACCTGAACCGCTTCGCCGCCGAGATCCAGCGAAGCGTCGGATCAGGTCCGAGGCTCAGTCCTCCCAGGAATACTCGTTCGGGAAGCGGTGGACCTCCTGCGGCCAGTCGAGGCAGACCGCCACCTTGCCGGCCCAGTAGCGCGCGGCCTCGTCATCGGCCACGTCGATGACCGTGAAGCCGCCGATGTGCTCCTTGGTCTCGACGAAGGGACCGTCGCTGAAGACGGCCTCGCCGTTGTCGGCCTCGACGCTGAAGAGCGCGGTCGACGCGTCGATCCCGCCGTTGGCGTAGACGAAGACTCCGGCTGCCTTCATCTCGTCGAGCACGGCCTTCGAGGCGATGCTCTTCTCGCGCAGCTGGTCCGTCGTGTGCTCGGCCACCCACTCGTCGTTGAACGCGATCATGTACTCGGGCATTCGTTTCGTCTCCTCGTCTCCGGGGCGGTCCGGTGACCGCCTCTCACTCCTTCTACGAACGCTGCTGGGCCGATCCGACAGCCTCGTGCCAAAAATCTCCTCAGCTCCGTCCGAGCTGGTCCCTGCGCCGGGTCAGCAGCGCCACCTCGGCGGCGTTCTCGGCGAGCTCGATGGCCTTGTCGTACGCCGCCCGGGACTCGCCGCTGCGGCCGAGGCGGCGCAGCAGATCGGCCCGGGTGGCGTGGAAGGCGTGGTAGTCGTCCAGGCTGGGGCCCAGGTGCCGGTCGATCTCGGCGAGCGCGACCTCGGGACCGTCCAGCTCCGCGACGGCGATCGCTCGGTTGAGACGGACGATGGGTGAGCCGTCGACCCGGATCATCTGGTCGTAGAGCGCGACGATCTGGGACCAGTCGGTGTCGCGGGCGTCGCGCACCGAGGTGTGGACGGCGTTGATCGCGGCCAGGATCTGGTAGCGCCCGGGCCGCGGACCACCGTTCGCGACGACGCTGAGCCGCTCGCGCACCAGCGCGTGACCCTCGGCGATCAACGCGAGATCCCACGAGCCGCGGTCCTGCTCGTCGAGCCGGACCAGCTCGCCGGTCGCCGAGATCCGGGCCGCACGCCGCGCCTCGATCAGCAGCATCAGGGCCAGCAGGCCGGCGACCTCGCCGTCGTCGGGCAGCAGGGCACGGACCAGCCGGGTCAGCCGGATGGCCTCGCGAGTCAGGTCGCCGCGTACGGAGTTCTCGTGGTCACCGGAGGAGAGATAGCCCTCGTTGAAGACCAGGAAGAGGACCGCCAGGACACCCGAGACGCGCTCGGGGAGGTCGGCCGTCTCGGGGACCCGATAGGGAATGTGGGCGGCCTTGATCTTGGTCTTCGCGCGGGTGATCCGCTGGCCCATCGTGGTCTCCTGGACCAGGAAGGCCTTCGCGATCTCGGGCACGGTCAGACCAGCGACCATACGCAGCGTCAGCGCGATCCGGGCCTCGGGCGCGAGCGCGGGGTGGCAGCAGGTGAACAGCA
This sequence comes from Nocardioides sp. NPDC047086, assembly GCF_040643685.1. NCBI lineage: Bacteria > Bacillati > Actinomycetota > Actinomycetes > Propionibacteriales > Nocardioidaceae > Nocardioides > Nocardioides sp. NPDC047086. Next base: position 330,678 of record NZ_JBEYUV010000001.1, on the reverse strand, counting down.
GTCGGAGCCTGTCGTCCTCGATGGCGCCGAGAGGCTCGTGCGGGGTGTCATCGTGCATCGCGACGGCCTCCTTCTGCTTGTCGTCACGTTTGGACTCGCGGCGGATCCGGTCGATCGCGCGGCGGTTGGCGGTGGTGGTGAGCCAGGCGCCCGGGTTGGGGGGTACGCCGTCGAGCGGCCAGCGCTCGACCGCGACCGTGAACGCCTCGGCCGCGGCCTCCTCGGCGATGTCGAGATCGCCGAAGCGCTTGGCGAGGCTGGCGACCACCCGTGCCCACTCCCCCTGGTGGGCCCGGGTGATCGCCTCGTCGACCTCGATCAACGGCGGATCACGCCTCGGGGCCGGTCTGCATCGGGCGCACCTCGACCTTGCCGAGGCACGCCGCCGACGCCTCGGTGGCCAGCTTGAGAGCGACGTCGAGGTCGGGGACATCGATGATCCAGAAGCCCGCCATGTACTCCTTGGCTTCTGCGTAGGGGCCGTCGGTGATGACCGGCTTCTCGCCCTGGCCGTCGACGACGGTCGCCGTCTTGGCGGCATCGAGGCCGTCGGCGAAGACGAAGTAGCCCTCTTCCTGGAGCTTGTCGTTGAACTTCCCGGTCGCCTCGAACGACTTCAGCATCTCCTCCTCGGAGGCGTAGCCGTAGTTCTCCTTCTCGTAGTCCGAGTCGGGACCCCAGACGGACAGCAGGTACTTGGCCATGGTGCTCACTCCTTCGTGTCGGGCAGCCTCGGTGACGGCCTCTCACCCTTGCTACGAACATCTACATCGGTATCCGACACCTGACATCAGAATTTCTCCAGGTAAATTCATTCGCTTAGCATGAGTAACCATGTTGAAGGCCCCGCAGAAGTGAGCATCGCCGCAAAGCTCAGAGGTGCCGTCGCCGACACCCGCCCCCTCCAGGAGCCCCACTTCCGGCGCCTGTGGATCGCCGGGATCATCACGATGGTCGGCGCGCAGCTGACCGTCGTCGCGGTGCCGGCCCAGATCTACGCGGACACCGGCTCGTCGGCGTACGTCGGGCTCACCGGTGTCTTCGGACTGGTTCCGCTGATCGTCTTCGGCCTCTACGGCGGCGCGCTCGCGGACCACTTCGACCGGCGTACGATCCTGATGGTCTCGACCACCGGGCTGATCGGCACCAGCGCGCTCTTCTGGCTCCAGTCCGCGCTCGGCAACACCAACGTGTGGGCGCTGCTGTGTCTCTTCTCGGTGCAGCAGGCCTTCTTCGCGGTCAACCAGCCGACCCGGAACTCGCTGCTGCCGAAGATCCTGCCCGCGCACCTGCTCCCGGCCGCCAACTCGCTGAGCATGACGGTCTTCCAGGCGGGCGCGATCGCGGGCCCGCTGGTCGCCGGCGTGATGCTGCCTTTCACCGGGTTCACCTGGCTGTACGCCATCGACACCGTCACGCTCTTCGCGACCCTCTACGCGGTCGTGCTGCTGCCCCGGATCCCGGTCGAGGGTGCCGGGAGCAGGGTGCCCGGCCTCCGGTCGGTGTGGGACGGCTTCGCCTACCTGCGCCATCAGCCGGTGCTGCTGATGAGCTTCGTCGTCGACCTGATCGCCATGGTCTTCGCGATGCCGCGGGCGCTGTTCCCGCAGATCGCCCACGAGTCCTTCGGCGGTCCCTCGGAGGGCGGGATCGCGTTCGCGCTGCTCTTCGCGGCGATCCCGGCCGGCGCGGTGATCGGTGGGATCTTCTCCGGCTGGGTCTCGCGCATCGAGGCCCAGGGACGGGTGGTCATCTGGTGCATCGGCGTGTGGGCCCTCGGGATCACCCTGTTCGGGGTCACGGTCGCGTTCGCCGAGCACTTCACCGCCCTGATGCTGGGGCTCGGCGTGCTCTTCATGATGGTCGCCGGCGCCGCCGACGTCGCCTCGGCGGCCATCCGGATGTCGATCCTGCAGTCGGCGGCCGACGACAACGTACGCGGCCGGCTGCAAGGGGTCTTCACAGTCGTCGTCGCGGGTGGCCCGCGGGTGGCCGACGTCCTGCACGGGGGCGCGGCGGCCGTGGTGGGCACCGCGATCGCGACCACCGGAGGTGGCCTGCTGAACCTCCTCGGGATCGCGCTGTGTGCGCTACTCGTCCCGAGCTTCCTCGCGTACCGGGTCAACCGGAGCGCTCCCACCGAGGACGCTCTGCTCGCCGACGAAGGCTCGAAGTAGCCCGGCGAGCACCTCGGGCTGGTCGATCGGCACCAGCGTGGAGGAGTCCTTGACGATCTCCAGGCGCGCGTCGGGATAGTGCGCGGCCAGGCGCGGACCGTGCTCGGCGGGCATCATCGTGTCCTGGTCGGCCCAGACGACGAGCACCGGCTTGGTGAACTTCTGCTGACCCTCGGCCAGCTCGAGCAGCTCGTCGCGACCAGGCGCGCCGCCGGCGAACTTGACGAAGTCACGGCGGATCGCTCGGTCGGTCAGCGCCGGCGCGAACCAGCCGTGAACGAGGTCGTCGTAGAGGTGGTAGCTCTTGTCGACCGACATCCGGCCGTAGCCGGAGCTCATCTGCCGGAAGCTCTCCAGGCGGAGCAGCTGCAGCGCGGCGGTGAACAGCGGCGGCACCTTCGAGAGCACCGCCAGCGGCCTGGCCGCCTTGGGCGGGTAGTTGTCGAAGGCCTCGCAGGCGACCAGCGCCAGCCGCGCGATGCGGTCGGTGCGGTCGGCGTTGATGAGGAACTGACCGCCGCCCCAGTCGTTGAGGACCAGGGTGACGTCGTGCAGGTCGAGCGCGTCCAGGAAGTCGCCGAGGATGCTCGCCACACCCTGCTGGCTGAGGTCCGTGTCGGGATGCATCGGCTGCCGGTGACCACCCAGCGGCAGCGTCGGCCGGATCACCCGGAAGCCACCCAGGTAGGGCAGCGCACGGCGCCACAGCCGGCCGTCCATCGGGACTCCATGGAGGAGTACGAGGACAGGCCCGTCACCGCCGGTATCCTCGAAATCGATCGGACCGGCCGACAGCTCGACGCTGGGCATTCAGTGGGCTCCTCGAAGCAATGACGTGGGGTGCCCACACCTTGCCCCCCGGGGAACACCCGTGCAACGGGAATCGCCCAATTCCCCATGCATCTGGGTACTTCGCAGGCCTTAAGTCCCTGAGCCACTAGGGCCGTGTGATACGCCCCCGGGCTTCTGGTGGTGAAGGCCACCGGAAAGCGGGATCACGGCGCGCTCAGAGCCCGACCGGAAGCTCCTCGGCGGCGGCGAACGCCTCGATCCCCTTGGCCGGGCCCCGCTCGTCGATCATCTCGATGAGAGCGGAGAGATCGTCGCGGCGGTCCTGCGAGACCAGCCAGGCCATCAGGCGCTGGCCACGCGGGACGGTCGTCTCCTCGAAGGGGACGCCGGCGTCGTACCAGAACTCGTGGACGGCGTCGCGCAGCAGCGACCAGTAGCGGTCGGGGTCCTCCGTAGTGGGGTTGACCGCCGCGCGGAAGTGCTCCCACATGTCGATCGGGAGGATCTCGGTGCGCAGCGTCCGCATCAGCTTCCCCGAGCCCGAGGCAGCCACCAGCTCGACGGTCTGGCGTTTGGTGGTGATCCGCTCGATCAGGTTGGCGATCTGGGCACGCTTCTGGGTCGCGGAAGACAGGTCGGAGCGCACCCGCCAGTCGTAGACGACCTCGGTGAGCACGTCGAACGTCTTGGCGGCGAGGAAGGCCTGGGTCAGGGCCACCTGGTCCTGGTACCGGGTGCGCTCGGGGAAGGTGATCTCGTTGTCGGTCCAGAAGGTGCGCTGGAAGATCTTGTTCCACACGAACACGTCCGCGAGCATCAGCGGGGCGTCCTCGATCTGGCATCTCAGGCGTGTCCGGGTGTGGTTGCGGCGCATCAGCGGGGTGACGTACCTCCGCTCCTCGCCGTTCACGAGGGTGACCCGCTCGGCGGAGCCGACGACGAAGTCGGAGCCCGTACGCCGCAGCGTCTTCACCATCGAGCTCCAGGCGTCGCGGGGCAGGATGTCATCGGGATCGACGAAGGTGAGCAAGTCACCGGTGGTGGCCGCGATCCCGGCATGGCGGGCGATGGAGACACCTGAGTTGGGCTGGGTGATCAGCGTGACCCGAGGGTCCTTCGCGGCGATCTCCTTGACGATGTCGGCCGACCGGTCGGTCGAGCCGTCGTCGACGACGATCACCTCGATCGCACAGACCTCACGCAACGGCTGATGAAGGATGCTGTCGAGGCTCTCGGCGACATAGTCGGCCACGTTGTAGACCGGCACGACGACGCTGAGCAACCTCGGCTTCCTCCTTCTGAATCCCCCCACGCGCATCAACTCTAATTGGGTGCGCATCAACGCGACCTGGAGATGGTGAGCGTGTCGACCTCGGAGCCGTCGGTGGCGATGACTTCGAGGTCCAGCCTCGCCCGCCCGTGGGCGTCGCGCGGGTGCGCATCGAAGAACGCGACCGAGTGGGTCGCGTCGCCGACGGCGCGGTAGGTGGTCGGCTCGGGGATCTTCAGGCCGTTCTTGCCGGTGTAGTAGGAGAGCACCGGCAGGACGTCGGGGTAGGTCGATCCGCCACCGCCGCCGGCGGTGATGTAGATGGTCCCCTGGTGGGTGTCGACCGTCGAGCCGCGCGGCGCCTCCTGGACCGGCTTGCCGCCGCGCATCAGGTGGGTGCGCTCGTAGCAGTGGTTGTGGCCGTTGATCACGACATCGACCTGGTAGCGGTCGAAGAGCGCCTCCCAGCGGTCGCGGATGCCGCCGTCCGAGGCGTGCGCGACGTTGGTGCAGTAGGCGCACTGGTGGAAGCCGACCAGGATGAAGTCGATGTCGTCACGGGCCCGGAAGGCGGCCAGCCGCTGCTCGAGCCAGCCGTCCAGAGTCTCGCCGAGGTAGCCCGCGTTCCGCGTGTACTCGTACGTCGCGTCGTTGCCGTCCAGGGCGATGAAGGCGACGTTGCCGCGGACGAAGGAGTAGGTCTCCTCACCGCCACCGGCACCGTTGCCGGGGTGACGGAAGCGAGCGCGGTAGCCGTCGTAGCCGAGCTCGCCGTTGCCGTTCTCCATCTCGTGGTTGCCGACGACGGTCATCCACGGGATCGCGTTGGCGCTGGGCTGGATCTGGGTCAGGAACTCGTCCCAGACGCCGAAGTCCTGCTGCGCCTCTCGGCTCTTGCCCTGGCCGCCGGTGTCGGCGTAGGCGATGTCGCCGACGACGAACGCGAACTCCGCGCCCTGCTGACGGATCAGATTCACGTTGCGCGCCGCGTCCTCGGCCACGCCCATGTCGCCGAAGGCCGCGAAGCGGAAGCTCTCCTTGCCCTTCGGCGCGGTGGTGAACGAGCCCCTGTTCGGCGCACCGCCATCGTGGCTGAGGCGGTAGTAGTAGCGGGTTCCGGGCTTCAGGTCGCCGAGGTCGACGTGGTGGTAGACGCTGTCGACCCGGATCGAGGAGAGCGACTCGGGTCGCACGGTGAGGCCGTAGTCGGGCGTCACGCCCAGATCGAGCCGCGGCGCCTGCACCGACCCTGCGGTCGACCAGGAGACGTTCATCTGCCTCACCGGGTCGGCGCCGTAGGACAGATGTACGCCGGTGGCCGGTGCGGCCGACCTGGCGGCCTGCGTCCACAGCATCGGGCCGGCGACGACACCCGCACCACCGATCAGGCCGGCTCTGAGCACGGTGCGCCTGGACGGGCCGATTCTGGCGGGGCCGGAGTGGGGGCTGACGGTCACGGGAGGATCAACGCATAGGGAGACGAGACGTTAGGCCACGTCCGGTGTCTCCGGGGTGAACGAGTGGTGAGGAGTTAGACGCTTGCAGCATGGGATGCGGCCATTTGCGCCCCGAAGGCTGCGTTGTCGCGTACCAGAGCGATGTTGGTCGCCAGCGAGTCTCCACCGGTCAGCTCGACGATCCTGGCCAGCAGGAACGGCGTGATGTCCTTGCCGTGGATGCCGCGGGCGTCGGCGTCGGCGAGAGCCTGGTCGATGTGCTTCCCGATCACCTCGGCAGGGATCTCGTCGGCGGCCGGGACGGGGTTGGCGATCACCAGGCCGCTGGGGAGACCGAGGTCCCAGTTGGCCTTCATGACCGCGGCGGCCTCGTCGGCGCCGTCGATGCGCAGCGGCGCCGCGAACCCGGAGCTGCGGGAGTAGAACGCCGGGAACTCGTCGCTCCCGTTGACCAGGACCGGGACCCCGTAGGTCTCCAGGGTCTCCAGGGTCAGGCCGATGTCGAGGATCGACTTCACCCCGGCGCTCACCACCGCGACCTGGGTCCGCGCGAGCTCGGTCAGGTCGGCGGAGATGTCGAAGGACGTCGCTGCCCCGCGGTGTACGCCACCCAACCCTCCGGTCACGAACGTCCTGATCCCGACCATCGCCGCCAGGCGCATGGTGGCCGCGACCGTGGTGGCGCCGTGGCGGCCGCGGGCGACGACGTAGGGGAGGTCGCGGACGCTGACCTTGGTCACCTCGGGGTCGGAGGCGAGGAGCTCGAGGTCGTCGTGGTCGAGGCCGGCGCGAGGGATGCCGTCGAGCAGCGCGATCGTGGCCGGGACGGCGCCGTTGTCGCGCACGATCTGCTCGACCTCGGTGGCCATCTTGACGTTGTCGGGATAGGGCATGCCGTGGCTGATGATCGTCGACTCCAGCGCGACCACCGGACGGCCCTCGGCAAGCGCCGTGGCGACCTCCTCGGTGAGCCTCACCTTCACGCGAGCTCCCGGACGAGGCTCTCGCTGAGGTCCATCCGCACCGTGTCGTGGGTGCCGCAGGTCAGCGCGGCCGCGGCGTGGCCGAAGCGCGCCGCCTCGACCAGGTCGACGTCGCGGAGCAGCTCGTGGGTGAACGCCGCCAGCATCGCGTCGCCCGCGCCGGTCACGTCGACGACCTCGGTCGGTACGGCGGGAAGATCCTCGTAGACGTCGTCGTAGCTGATCACCGAGCCACGGGAGCCCAGACGCACCCAGACGACGCCGACACCACGGTCGTGCAGCGAATGCACGGCCTTCTCGATCTCCGCGTCGGTGCCGGCGGGCAGGTCGGTCAGCGCGGCCAGCTCAGCCCGGTTGGGCGTGACGAGATAGAGCTCGCGATCGGCCCGGATCAGGTCACGGGCCCGCCTCGCCTTCGGCACCGAGACCGGGTCGAACCCGACGGGCACGTCGAACTCGCGGGCGAGATCGATCGCCACGTCGGCCGTGCGGACCGGGATGTTGCCCTCGACGAGCACACCGAGAGCGTTCTTGATCAGGTCGCGGGCCGCCTCCACGACCAGCGGGGAGAACTCGTCGGTCGCGGCCATGTCGGCCACCGCGACCACCAGCTCACCGGAGGAGTCGAGCACGGCGTTGTAGGTGCCGGTGCGTACGTCTGCTCGGCGTCGGACGTAGGTGCAGTCGACGCCGACGTCCTCGGTGTAGCTGATCACCTCGTCGCCGATCGGGTCGTCTCCGACGACCGACACCAGCGCTACCGAGTCACCCAGCCGGGCGAGGTTCTCCGCGACGTTGCGGCCGACGCCGCCGGGCGAGAGGCCGGCGGACCCGGACATGCTCGAACCCATCACCACCTGCTCGTGCGCCCGAGCGTGGAGATCCATGTTGGAGCCGCCGATCACGACGATGTCTGGCGGAGATTGCGGGTTCATCACCTGCATCGTAAGTGGGGTTCACAGATAGCGCCCCCTCATAAAGTATGAACTTGGTGCGTACCGCCCGGCTTTCAGCCGAGGAGCTCGCGGCCGATCTCTTCGACCGAGCGGCAGCCGACGAGGCCGAGGGAGAGGTCGAGCTCGGCGATCATGTGTTCCAGGACGGCCTGGACGCCGGCGGCCCCGGCGAGGGCGAGGCCGTAGACGTAGGGGCGGCCGAGGAGGACCGCGTCGGCGCCGAGGGCGAGGGCCTTGAGGATGTCGGCGCCGGAGCGGATGCCGGAGTCGAACAGGACCGGGATGCGGCCGTCGACCTCGTCGACGATGCTCGGCAGGGCGTCGATGGAGGCGATGGCGCCGTCGACCTGACGGCCGCCGTGGTTGGAGACGATGATCCCGTCGACGCCGTGATCGAGCGCGCGCCGGGCGTCCTCGGGCGCCTGGAGCCCCTTCAGCACGATCGGCAGATCCGTCATCTCCCGCAGCCGGTCGAGGTCGTCCCAGATCAGGTCGGAGCGGGAGAAGACGTCGAGGAAGGTCTCGACCGCGGCGCGGGCGTGGCCGGAGCGGAGGTTGTCGACGAGCTTGCCGGGGTGGTGCTGTGCCATCGAGGCGACCGCGGCGAGGGCCGAGGGGATCTCCCGGAGTCCGGGTCGCACGCTCGTCCCGCTGCCACCGGAGAGGCGCTCCTCGACGAGGGCACGGAAGGCCGGGTCGGAGGTGTACTGCGCGATCCCCAGACCCCGCGCGAACGGCAGGTAGCCCAGATCGAGATCACGCGTACGCCACCCGAGCATGTGCGTGTCGAGCGTGACGACCAGTGCGTCGGAGCCGATGGCCTCGGCGCGGCGTACGAAGGACTCGACGATCGACTCGTCCTTCGACCAGTAGAGCTGGTAGAGCCGCGGGGTGTCGCCCAGGTCCTCGGCGACCTCCTCCATCGGGACGGAGGCCTGAGTCGAGATCACCATCGGGATGCCGGTCGCGCGGGCCGCGGCGGCGACCTCGTGCTCGGCGCGGGGGTGGGCGAGCTCGAGGACGCCGACCGGGCCGAGCATCAGCGGCGCCGGCATGTCCACGCCGTACAGCGTGGTGCGCAGGTCGCGGGTTTCCACGTTGGTCAGCATGCGCGGCACCAGCCGGAAGTGGTCGAAGGCGGCGGTGTTGGCGACGACGGTGCGCTGCTGGCCGGCGCCGCCGTCGACGTACGCCCAGGCCTCCTTGCTCATCGCGCGACGGGCCGCCTCGGCGAGCGCCGAGGGCTCGGTCGGCACCACCGGACGGTGGCCGAACAGGCCCTTGCGGAAGATCGCGGACTGCAGGTCTCTGCCGATGCTCACGCGGCGTAGGTTACTGGGTCCGGCCTGGAGATACGACGGGGAGTTCTGCGCCGAGGTGAGCCGCAAGCTGCGGCGGCAGCGCGGCGCCGGAGATCGCGGTGATCAGCCGGTGACACCGCTCCGTCATCTCGGCCGGGGTGACTCCCGGGTGGTCGAGCCACCAGGTGATCAGCGCATCGACCGCGTTCATCCAGACCGCGGTCAGCGCGGAGGCGTCGAGGGGGTCGTCATCACCGACGAGCCTCATCAGCTCGCCGACGCCCTCGACGGCGAGACGGGTTATCCGGTCGGTGTAGACGGCGCGGGCGGCGGCCACCTCGCCGTCGTCGGGCGCTGAGGGGTCGAAGAGGAGCCGCCACAACCACGGCTGGGGCTCGAGGGTCCGGAAGAGACCGTCGAGCGTGCGCAGACCGCGTTCGAGGCCGACCGAGTCGTCGGCGGCGACCCGCTCCATCTCGGCGGCGAGCGTCTCGGCGCCGTAGTTGAAGCTGGCCAGGAAGAGGCCCTCCTTGGAGCCGAAGTACTGGTAGACCAGCGGTTTCGAGATGCCGGCGTCGGCGGCGATCCCGGCGACCGACGCCTTGGCGAACCCCATGGTGCCGAAGACCTCGCAGGCGGCACGCAGGATCTGCAGCTCGCGGTCGGCGCGTGGGACGCCCTTGGTTCCAGCGTTGACCCGTGACATGCCCAAGAGTCTAGCGGCGGCATATGACCTTGAGGTAACTTACTCAAAGGTCATATCCCCGGGAGGTCCCCATGAACGACATGCTCGACCCGTTGAAGAACCCTTTGACGTACGCGATCCCGTTCTTCGTGATCTCGATCCTCATCGAGCTCGCGGCGCTGAAGTGGCTCGACCACGACGACAACCTGACCGGCTACGTCTTCAAGGACGCGCGCACCTCGGTCCTGATGGGCCTCGGGTCGATCGTGTCGATGACCGTGTTCAAGGTGCTGACCTTCGCGGTCTACGCGGCGATCTTCGCCTACGCCTCGCTGTGGCAGATCCCGGAGACGTGGTGGGGCCTGGCCATCTCGGTCGTGGTCGTCGACCTCGCCTACTACTGGAACCATCGCTTCGTGCACCGCACGAGAGTCGGCTGGGCGGCCCATCAGGCGCACCACTCGAGCGAGTACATGACGTTCGCGACCGCGCTGCGGCAGAAGTGGAACCCGTGGTTCGAGTTCTTCTTCTTCCTGCCGCTGCCGTTCCTCGGCATCTCCCCGGCGGCGATCTACATCGCCTTCTCGATCAACCTGATCTACCAGTTCTTCGTGCACACCGAGACGATCGGCAAGCTCTGGCGGCCGCTGGAGCTCGTGCTCAACACGCCGTCGCACCACCGCGTCCACCACGGCTCCGACCCGGAATACCTGGACAAGAACTACGCCGGCATCCTGATCGTCTGGGACCGCCTCTTCGGCACGTTCCAGCAGGAACGCCAGCGCCCGACGTACGGCCTGACCTACAAGGTCGACACCTACAACCTTCTCCGGCTGGAGTACGGCGCCTTCCGTGAGCTCTGGAACGACGTACGCAGCGCCGACGGCTGGCGGCTCAGGCTGAGCTACGTCTTCCGGCCGCCGGGGTGGGCGCCGGAGGGCGACGGTTCGTCTAGGTATGCAGGCCAGTCGTCACATCCCTAGCGGAGATCCGCTAGGGATGTGAGGGTTCGGCTGCATACCTAGACGAACATCCAGCCCGTCAGGCCGAGCGGCGTCGCCCCAGAATCATCACGATGATCAGACCGAGGAGGCCGACGACGACGAGTACGACGCCCGGGGCGGCGACCTCGACGAGCTTCTGACCCTCGGGCGACGAGGGCTCGCTGAAGCTCACCTGCTGAGGCTCGGGCGCGATCACCTCGGGGAACTCCTTGGCGATCTCGGCCTGGAGCTTGTCGGTGTACTCCTCGACGCGCGGCGCGCTGCCGGCAGCGAGGATCGTGTCGCCCTTCTTCTGCGCGAAGAAGTAGTAGTCCTCGTTGGCCGTCAGCGACTTCTTCTGGCACACACCGGGGTTGAGCGCGACCTCGAGGTTGCTGCCGCCGGTGACACCCTTGAGCGCCTTGACGACAGTCACCGGGTAGACCACCGGACCACCATTCTTGGTGGCCTTTCCGGGGCCGGTCACCCGTGCGTGGAAGACCAACGGCTCCTTGACCGCGTCGGCGAGCTTGAACGCGGGGCACTTCGCGGGAGCCGTGACAGGTGCCGCCGAGGCGGGGGCTGGGCTCGTCATGACCACCGCTGCCACCGCGAGAGCGAGGGCAGCGAGGAACTGGGGGACGCGGCGCATGGCGAAGATCAAACCAGTCACAGGCCGAAGACTCCAGCCAGGACCCGCGCGACACCGTCATCTTGATGCCCGGGCGCCAGGTGCGACGCGCACGCGACCACGCTCGGGTGGGCGTCTGCCATGGCGTAGGAGGTGCCGGCCCAGGTCAGCATCGGCAGGTCGTTGGGCATGTCGCCGAAGGCGATCACATCCGCGGCGGAGATGCCGAGCTCGGTGCAGACCAGCTCCAGCGTGGAGGCCTTGGTGACCCCTGGAGCGCTGATCTCGAGCAGCGGGAACGACGAGTGGGTGACGTTGACCCGATCACCGACGACGGCCTCCGCGGCCGCGAGCAGCTCGTCGGCGTCATCGTCGGCATGGCGACGGGCGAGCAGCTTGATCAGCGGCTCGTCGGCGAGCTCCTCGATCGGCGCGCTGCGCCTGGCCGGGCGCCTGGCGTCCGACACGTGCGCCGTGAACGCCGGCTCGCAGGACCATCCTTCGAGCGACTCCGTCGCGAAGGTCAGGCCGGGAAGCCTCGACTTCAGCGCCGCCGCCACCTCGGCGGTCAAGGTGGGCTCGATCAGCCGGGTCAGACGGGGCTGATCGGCGGCGACGTCCCAGACCAGGGCCCCGTTGGAGACGATCGCCAGCCCGACGCTGCCGATGTGCTCGAAGAGCTCGCGGGTCCAGCGCAGCGGCCGCCCGGTCACGAAGATGACCGGCACGCCGAGCTCCTCGAGCCTGACGAGCACGCCGCGGGTGAAGTCCGAGACCGAACCGTCCGCTCTGACCAGGGTGCCGTCGAGGTCGGTGGCGACGAGCTTCGGCGTCCTCATTCTTCCATTCTGCCACCGGGCACCGGCCTGGCCATCACCAGATGCCCGTCCTCGTCGGCGCCACGCAGCTGGGTGAACCCGCACTTGGCGAGCACTCGGAGGCTGGCCGAGTTGGTCGGCTCGACAGAGGCCCGGATGCGTACGCCCTCTTCGTCCGCGCACACCAGCAGACCCTTGAGCGCCTCGGTCGCGAATCCCCACCCGCGTGCCTCTTCGATCAGGCCGTAGCCGACCTCGGTCTCCGGGGTGCCGTCAGGGGCGGTGTCGGGCGGCCCGAAGAAGCCGATCGAGCCGAGCACGGTGCCGTTGCGCATGATGTAGCGGGAGCTCCACCGGTCGCCCTGGACCCACATCGTCGCCGCGTCGCGGTCGTCCTCGCGCGGGAACTGTGGGTGCCAGCTCTGCGGCCGCCCGATCCCGCCGTCGGGATCACGGATCGCGTCGACGTCGGCGCGGGACCACAACGGCAGTGTCAGCCGCTCGGTGATGATGGTGGTGGGAAGAGTCACGAGCGCCAAGACTCTCAGAACAGCACTCTCAGAACCAGCGGGAGAGTTCCAGCGCCGCGCCGTCGTCGGCGACGTGGGCGGTCACGGCGTCAGCGATCGCCTGGACCTCGTCGGGGGCGTTGCCCATGGCGACACCGCGGCCGGCCCACTCGAGCATCTCGACGTCGTTGCGGCCGTCACCGATGGCCAGTACGTCGCCGGGCTCGAGGTCGAGCTGGTCGCAGACGTAGGAGAGGCCGGACGCCTTGGAGACGCCGACCGGGGTGAGGTCGAGCCAGGCGGTGTAGCCGACCACGTAGTCGATGCCGTGCAGTCCGAGCTCACGACCGAGCGCGAGGAAGTCCTCCGGGGTCGCGTCGGGGTCGCGGATGATGACCCGGGAGACCGGCTCGGCCACCATCTCCTCGACGGGGGTGATGGTCCGGTCACCGCCCAGCTCGCCCTCCGGGAAGGGACGGTTCATCCGGTAACCGACGCCGCGGTTCTCGACCGCGACGAGCACGTTCGGCCGGCGCTCGAGGATCGCCTGGACGGCAGCCCGCGCGTCGAAGGTCTCCTCGTGCACGACCTCGGCCGGTGGGTAGCGCGAGACGACCGCGCCGTTGGCGGCGACGATCCACAGCCGGTCGGCACCGGCGTCGGGGATGCCGATGAGGTCGGCGATGCCGGTCATCGCGTGGATCGAACGACCTGACGAGAGGACCACCTGGGCACCCATGTCATAGGCCCGGCGAACCGCGTCGCGCACCTTGTCCGAGAGCGCCTCGGAGGTGGTCCCGGTGCCGTCGACCCAGCGCAGCAGGGTGCCGTCGATGTCGAGCGCGACGAGCCTCGGCTGCCAGGCGCCCTCACCGGGACGTGCGGTGGTGCTGTCGGTCGTGCTCACTTCTGGATCGGCTCCAGCACCTCGCGGCCGAGCCATTTCTGCAGCGCCTTCGGCACCCGCACCGAGCCGTCGGCCTGCTGGTGGGTCTCCAGGACGGCGACGATGGCGCGGGTGATCGCGGTCAGCGTGCCGTTGAGGGTGGCGACCGGCGTGGTGCCTGCCCCAGAATCCGGCGCAGCGGTCCGCGCGCGGATGTTGAGCCTGCGCGCTTGGAAGGTGGTGCAGTTGGAGGCCGAGGTGAGCTCGCGGTACTTCCCCTGGGTGGGAATCCACGCCTCGCAGTCGAACTTTCTGAGCGCCGAAGGACCGAGGTCGCCCGCGGCGACGTCGATGACCTGGTAGGCGAGCTCGAGCTTGTCCAGGAACGACTTCTCCCACTCGAGGAGACGCTGGTGCTCGGCGTACGACTCCTCGACGGTGGTGTAGACGAACATCTCCACCTTCTCGAACTGGTGGACCCGGATGATGCCCTTGGTGTCCTTGCCCGCCGAGCCGGCCTCCTTGCGGAAGCAGGACGAGAAGGCGGCGTAGCGGCGCGGCAGCGTGTCGGGGTCGAGGATCTCGTCGGAGTGGTAGGCCGCCATCGGCACCTCCGAGGTGCCGACGAGGTAGAGGTCGTCGTCCTCGATCTTGTAGACGCCGTCGTCGACCTGGTCGAGGAAGCCGGTGCCCTCCATCGCCTCCGGGCGCACCAGCGCGGGCGCGATGACCTGGGTGAAGCCGGCCTCACGGGCCTGCTCCATCGCGAGGTTGATCAGCGCGAACTCGAGTTCCGCGCCGACCCCGGTCAGGAAGTAGAAGCGGCTGCCCGAGACCTTCGCGCCGCGCTCGAGGTCGATCGCGCCGAGCAGTTTGCCGAGCTCGACGTGGTCACGCGGCTCGAAGCCCTCGGCCTCGAAGTCACGCGGCTTGCCGACCTTCTCGATCAGCACGAAGTCGTCCTCGCCGCCGGCCGGGGCGTCGTCGGCGAGGTTGGGGATGGCCTTGAGAGCCTTCTTCCACTCCTCCTCGGCAACGCCCTGCGCCGCCTCGGCCGCCTTGACCGCGGCCGCGAGGTCCTTCACCTCGGCGAGCAGCTGCTGCTTCTCCTCGCCCTTGGCCTGGGCGACCTTCTTGCCCATCTGTTTCTGCTCGGCCCGCTTGGCCTCGAAGTCAGCGATCGCCGCGCGCCGGGCGCTGTCCGCGGACAGCGCCCGGTCCACCACGTCGGAGGACGCGCCACGGCGCTCCTGCGAGGCACGTACGCGGTCGGGGTCTTCGCGGAGGATGCGCGGGTCGATCATGCGGCAAGGCTAGTCGACCGGGCCACCAGATCTCACTTCAGTAATCGGCCGGTCACCAGTAGACCGGGCGGGTCTTGCCGCACGGGCGCAGCCAGGAGCGGTAGACCTTCACGTCGGTGAAGTTGTAGCCGTAGCTGTCGTTGGTGAAGAAGTTGGCCTTCGTATAGGTGACGTACGTGGCCGTCGTGTTGTAGGTCTTCGGGAAGCCCGAGGGGTTCGACGCGGTCGAGCGGGACTTCTTGCTGGCGATCGTGCCCCGGACCAGTCCGCTGGCGCTGGTGGCGTAGAGGTAGGCCTGCTTCCACGACGTGCTGCGCTTGTTGGTCACCGTGTAGCGGATCGACGACCCGCCGCGGACGATGAGGCAGGCGTACCAGTTGGCGTTGCTCCCCGAGGTGATGAGCGTGCCGGCGGCCGGCATGCCCGCCTTGATCTTCGACCAGGTACGCGATCCGACGATGCCGTCGGCCGAGAGCCCCTTCGCGCGCTGGTAGTTCTTCACCCGGGCGGTGGTCGACGACCCGAACGAACCGTCCGGCTTGAGCCCACCGAGCACCTTCTGCAGCAGCTTCACGCAGCTGCCGGTGTTGCCGGGACGTACGGTCTTCGGGCTGCTGATCGTGCAGCTGACCGCCGCCTCCGCAGGCGCCGTGCCCGCGTCCACGGCCACCAGGCCGCCCGTCGCCACGGCCACTGCCGCGACCATGCCACCAATGCGCAACCGCATCGCTGTCTTCACTGTAGGGGTCCCTCTCGATTCATCTGCTCAGAACTCGAAAGGGGCAGTCTCCCGGAGCAGTGATGCCGCCGGAACCCGTACCTCTCCCGTACCCGTGCGGCTACGGGATGCGGACGCGCCGCTCGACGGACGAGCTGCTGTCGCTGCCGGTGCCACCGTCGCCGTAGTCGCGTCCGTAGCCGCCGACGAGCCGGTCGTTGCCGGAGTGCCCGTAGAGGGAGTCGTTGCCCGAACCGCCCTCGATCCGGTCCGCACCACCGAGTCCGACCAGCTTGTTGGCCCCGCCGTTGCCCCGCAGGACGTCTGCGTAGTTCGTGCCGGTCAGCCGCTCGAAGGTCAGCAGGCGATCCGCTCCCGCGCCGGTCGACTGGGTTGCGGTGGTGTTGAGCGCGACCTTCACCCCGTTGCGTACGTTCGAGTACGCGACGGTGTCGGTGCCCGAGCCACCCTCCGCGCGGTCGTTGCCGAGGCCGGGGAAGATCGTGTCGCTGCCGCCTCCACCGAGAAGTACGTTGGCGCCCCCGTCTCCGACGAGACGATCGGCGTACGGGCTGCCCGTCAGGTTCTCCATCCCCGTGAGGGTGTCGCTGCCGCCACCCCCGGTCGCGCGGGACATGGTCGCGGTGACGGGATTGTCGGCAGTGAAGTACGAGGCCGTGTCGACGCCGGTGCCGCCGTTCAGCGAGTCGTCGCCGGCGTTGCCCGCCAGCAGATCGTCGCCGCTGTCGCCGCGCAGGGAGTCGGTGTTGCTTCCGCCCTCCAAGGTGTCGTTGCCGCTGCCACCCTCGACCACGTCGTTGCCTGCGTCGCCCTTCAGCCGGTCGTTTCCGCCTCCGCCGAGGACTCGGTCGTTGCCGGCCTCACCGGCGACGGTGTCCGCGCCCTCCCCGGCGCTCACGGTGTCGTTGCCAGGGCCGGCCTTGATCGTGTCGTTCCCGTCCCCGCCATCGATGCTGTCGGCGGATCCGACGGTGGGGCTGTAGTAGTCCTCGTCGCCGTAGATCTCGTCCACGCCTGCCTTGCCGAGGATCGAGTCCGTGCCCGCGCCGCCGGTCAGGTAGTCACGCCCAGCGCCACCCTCGATGTGGTCGCTGCCGGAACCGCCGTTGATGCGGTTGCTTTCCGCGGCACCGTAGATCTTGTCGTCGCCGGCTCCACCCTCTGCGCTGAGCGAACCCACGCCACCATAGATGACGTCGTTGTCGTTGCCGCCGGAAACGTCGGCGCCAAACGGTCCGACTCGAATCGTGTCGTTGCCATCTTGGCCGTACGCACTCTGAGCCCAGGTCTCCGAGTCACCGAGGTGAATGGTGTCGTCACCCAACCCGCCCCTGATGACGGCGCCCGCTTCGACAGCAGTCAAGGTGTCGGTGCCATCACCGCCGTCAATGGTGTCGTGGCCGAACCGCCCGCCCGTGATGTTGTCGTTGCCGGCATCGCCGTAGAACGCGTCGGAGTCGTCTCCGCCATACGGGTTCGGGGTGATCGTGTCATCGCCTTCATCGCCACGAAGCACGTCATCACCGCCGCCATCACTCAGGATGTCGTTGCCGTCGCCACCGCTGACAGCGTCATTGTCCGCACCAGCTTCGATCGTGTCGGCACCTGCGCCGCCGAGGAGCTCGTCGTTTCCGCCCCAACCCCGGACTCTGTCATCACCCGCGCCCGCATCAACCTGGTCGACGTCGCGCCCACCGTCGATCGTGTCGTTGCCGCCACCAGCGACGACACGGTTGGCGCCGTTGCCGACATCGAAGGTGTTGTCGCCGCTCGTGCCGGTGATCACGTCGGCGAAGTCCGTCGCCTCCACCGCTTCGAACCCCGCGAAGGTGGCGTCCCAATCGGTGCCACCTGACGCCATGTCGAGGTTGATGCCCATCCTGGAGCCGGAGAGGCTGAGGGTGTCGATTGCGTCGTCAGCCGAACCGGCGTCGATGACGTCACCGCCCGCACCAATCGCCCTTACATGGATGACGTCAGCCCCGTTCCCGCCCTGAATGACGTCCGCGCCGAGCCCGTTGCTGCTCGAGGATGCAAGGTCGTCGCCGTCTCCCAGGTAGATCTGGTCGTCACCGGCTTCATTGTGAACAGTGTCGTCACCGGCGCCGGCATGGACTACGTCATTCCCAGCGCCGCCGCGCGCGATGTCATCACCGTCGCCGCCCCAGAAGGCGTCGTTGCCGTCGCCGCCCTCGAACCAGCCCGCACCAGACTCCACGTAGTGAACGTCGTCGCCCGCGCCGCCATTGGCAGCGAACTGCTGCCTCGTGGAGCGGATGACGTCATTCCCCGGTCCCGCGTCGATGGAGCCACTCTCACCGACGATCGTGTCGTTCCCGTCTCCCGCCTCGACCCGGTTCCCAAAGACGGGGTACACGACATCATCGCCTCCGCCCGCCGCAATCGTGGCAGTGCCCGACCCCGCGACGCAGATGATGTCGTTACCGCCGAGCGCATCGACCGAGTGATCGTCCGGCACCCAGATCACGTCGTCGCCCTCGGTCGTGACCTGGCCCTCGACCGCGAGGTCGACGGTGACGCGCTTGCCACCACACTCACCATCGGCCGCGGCGGCGGAGCCGGCGAGGAGGCCACCGACGCCGAGGGCGACGGCAGGGACGGACAAGAGCCCGAGGAGGGCGTACGAGGAGACGCGCGAGCGCATGAGAGACCTCACAACGACGAGGGACCGAGGGATGCCGGCGCCGACCCGAATCATGCGCGGAGAGGGAACGATAGCGCTTTCCGTCATGCCCCGCGCGCGGTTTTGGACGGCCCGTTCATTCACTGTGTGGATCACGTTTCGCGCATACTGACTCATCGTGCTTGATCTCTCGCGCCGTGCCCTGCTGCTCTGGGCGGCCTCGCTGTTCGCTCTGTGCGCCCTGATCGGGATCGCGGGGATCAGCGGGTGGCCGCCGGTCTCGACGATCGACGAGCTAGGCCGGGACGCGACAGCGCTGACGGCGGAGCACGGCTGGATGCTCGACTTCTGGCACATCGTCGAGGTGGGCACGGACTGGTATCTCCCCGTCGGTGTCGCCCTCCTCGTCGCCGCGGGACTGTTCCGGAAGTATCCCCGCGCCGCGCTCTACGTGCTCGGCGTCGTGGTGATCACCCTGGTGGTACGCCGCGGGGTGGTGCTGCTCGTCGACCGGGACCGGCCCGCGTGGCAGCTGACGTCGTGGCTGCACGAGTCACCGTCGTACCCGTCCGGTCATGCGACCGGGATCGCGGTGCTGGCGGGTGTGATCGCGGTGGTCGTGACGATGTTCGTACGCCGCCGCGGCATCCGTCGACTGGCCTACACCGGCCTCATCCTGCTGGTCGTGCTCGTCGTCGCCGACCGGGTCTTCCTCGGCCGGCACTACCCCTCCGACGTGCTCGGCGGGGTCCTCTTCGCCGCCGGGGCCGTGTTCCTCGGCATGGCGATCTACACGCCGCTGCCGACCTCGCACGCACTGGGGCGACGGCCGTTGGTCGACTCGGTGCGCGGCAACCGGAGGATCGCGGTCGTCCTCAACCCGATCAAGGTCGAGTCGGTCGAGCAATTCAAGACGATGGTCACCACGATGGCCAAGGAGTCCGGCTGGAAGACGCCGACCTGGCACCTGACCACGGTCGACGACCCCGGCAAGGGGATGGCGCAAGCCGCTCAGGCGGAGGGCGCCGACCTGGTCCTCGTCTGCGGCGGCGACGGCACCGTACGCGAGGTCTGCTCCGCCCTCGCCGGCACCGGCATCGCGGTGGGGATCGTCCCCGGCGGCACCGGCAACCTGCTCGCCCGCAACCTGTCGATCCCGCTCTACATCCGCGCCGCGATCGACGTCGCGCTCACCGGGCAGGACCAGGCCATCGACCTGGTCGAGGTCTCGGGCGACAACCTCGAGGACACCAACTTCCTGGTGATGGCCGGGATGGGCTTCGACGCCGCGATCATGAGCGGCGTCAACGAGGACATCAAGAAGCGGATCGGCTGGATGGCGTACGTCCTCTCCGCCTTCAAGAGCCTGATGTTCCCGGCGATGCGGCTGGAGATCTCCGTCGACGACGGCGAGTTCACCCGGCACCGGGCGCGCACGGTCGTGGTCGGCAACGTCGGCTACCTCCAGGCCAACATGCCGCTGCTGCCGGCGGCCGCGCTCGACGACGGCCTCATCGACGTGGTGCTGCTCTATCCGCAGCGGTTCTGGTCCTGGCTCCCGCTCGCGGTCCGGGTGCTGAGCAAGCGGCCGCGCACCGACAATCTGATCAACCGGATGACCGGCGCCAGCGTCGTGATCCGGACCAACCACGATCAGCCGCGTCAGCTCGACGGAGACACGATCTCCGAGGGCCGGGAGCTGCGGATGCAGTGCCTTCCCGGGCGTCTGCTCGTCCGCGTGCCACGCTGACGGCCCTGTCCCGATTCGGTCCCGAATCCCGCGACACGCGGTGGGGCCGAACGTCCCGGTAATCAGAGCCCAAAGTCCCGGTTTCCGCGTCCTTTCAGCGCGTTTGGCATCGATTCTCGTGTCGATCCAGGACGACTCGCCGATTCAGATGTCTTGTTGACGAGTAAATGTTCATAAGGTGTCTGACACGACTCGGCGTCAGCCGAGTCGGCGTCTTCGGCTGGGCTCAAGCCTGACTCCGGCGGATGACGTGGCATGACCCACACACTGGTCGGAAATCCCCCGCGACCAGTGGTCGACTCCCGGGCCGTCCCACCCGCAGCCCGGGTTGAAACCGGCACGCTCGGAACGGTTCCCCCGCCACGCCCGAGCGTGCCGGCGTCGTTTTTCGCCCCGCTCAGCCCTTGGGCTTCGCCTGCTGGACGGCCTCGGTCTCCTCGGGCGACATCAGCTGGGACGACTTCCAGCCGCTGATGCTCTTCGCGTACGACCTCGCCTCGGTGCGGCCGTGGATCGAGGTGAGCACGACCCCGTCGCCGTTGTCGTCGAGCAGCGCGAGGCACCAGCTCAGATGGCCGCCGGCGTCTCCGAAGGCGTCGAAGCGCACCACCGCGAGGTGGCGCAGATCCATCGCCGACTCGGCGCGCAGGGCCGCGACCTCGGCGCGCAGACCGGCGACGTCGGTCGGCAGCGACTCGACGGCGGCAGGGTCGGGGCGGCGTACGTCCTTCGTCTTCTGCCAGGCCGCTCCGGCGAGGACCAGAGCGGCGATTGCTGTCAGCAGACTGAGAATGGCAAGAGCGAGCACAACGGGCGAATCTAGACTGTCGATGTGTCCGAGCCACATCGCATCGCCTATCAGGGCGAACCAGGGTCCAACTCACACATGGTCTGCCAACGGCACTACCCCGAGCTGGAGTCGGTGCCGTGCGCCTCGTTCGAGGACGTCTTTGCGGCCGTCGAGGCGGGTGAGGCGTCGCTGGCGATGATCCCGATCGACAACTCCCTGGCCGGACGGGTGGCCGACATCCACCACTTCCTGCCCGAGTCCAACCTGCACATCATCGCCGAGCACTACCTGCGGATCCGGTTCCACCTGCTCGGCCTTCCGGGCGCCCATCTCGACGACATCCGTACGGTCCACTCCCACGTCCACGCGCTGGGCCAGTGCCGCAACATCATCCGGGAGCACGGGTTCACGCCGGTCGTCTCCGGCGACACCGCCGGTGCCGCGCGCGAGGTGGTCGAGGCCGGCGACCCGACGATGGCCGCGATCTCCCCGCCGCTGGCCGCCTCGATCTACGGGCTGGACGTCCTCGCCACCGACATCGAGGACGCCGACCACAACACCACCCGCTTCGTCGTGCTCTCACCCGACTTCATCCAGGCGCCCGCCGATCAGGGGCCGGTGGTGACCTCGTTCATCTTCAACGTACGCAACCTCCCGGCGGCCCTCTACAAGGCGCTCGGCGGTTTCGCGACCAACGGCGTCAACATGACCAAGCTGGAGTCCTACATGGTGGATGGTAAGTTCACCGCCACCCAGTTCCTCGCCGAGGTCGACGGTCACCCGGACCAGCCGGGGCTGAAGCGGGCCCTGGAGGAGCTGGCCTTCTTCACCACCGACGTGAAGCTGCTGGGGGTCTACCCCGCCGACCCGGCCCGGCTCTGAGCGAATGCCGGACGACGAGCCGACCGCCGACCTCGGGTTCGCCCGCGTCGACCTCGACCGGGAGCGCCGCACGGGTGACCCCGAGGTCGTGTACGCCGACGGCAAGACCCCCGAGCAGGTCGTCGCGATCCTCCGCCGACTGCACGAGGCGCATCCCTCGCGCGCGGTCCTGGCCACCCGGGTCTCCGCCGAGGCGGCCGCCCGGGTCGCGGCCGAGCTGCCGAGCGCCGTCCACGATGCCGAGGCCCGCGCGATCACGCTCGGACCGCTGCCGACCCCGCACGGTCGGGTGTGCGTCGTCGCCGCCGGGACCTCCGACGGGCCGGTCGCGGCCGAGGCGGCGCTGGCATGTCGGGTCCACGGTGCCGGGGTCGAGCGGATCACCGATGTCGGTGTCGCCGGGATCCACCGCCTTCTGGCCGTACGCGAGCAGCTCGATGCCGCCGACTGCCTCATCGTCGTCGCCGGGATGGAGGGCGCGTTGCCCTCGGTCGTCGGCGGTCTGGTGGGGGTGCCGATGATCGGGGTGCCGACCTCCGTCGGCTACGGCGCGTCCTTCGGCGGGCTCGCCGCGCTGCTGGCGATGCTCAACTCGTGTGCTCCCGGCGTGACCGTCGTCAACATCGACAACGGCTACGGTGCCGGGGTCGCCGCCGCCCGGATCGCGCGGCGGGCTCGATGAGTGTCGTCTGGGTCGATGCGTCGGCCGGAGCGTCCGGGGACATGCTGCTCGGGGCGCTCGTCGGCGTCGGCGTCCCGATCTCAGTGATCGCCTCCGCGGTGGCTGCGGTCGCCCCCGAGCCGGTGGATCTCGCTGCTGAGCAGGTGACCCGGGGCGCCCTCGCCGCGACCCGGTGCCATGTGGAGATCGCCGACTCGGTCCATAACCGCACCTGGACCGACGTCCGCGCGCTGCTCACCGGCGCCGCGCTGGACGACGGCGTGCGCGACCTGGCACTGCGGGTCTTCGAGCGCCTTGCCGTCGCCGAGGGGACCGTCCACGGGATCTCTCCCGAGGAAGTCCACTTCCACGAGGTCGGGGCACTGGACGCGATCGCCGACGTCGTCGGGGTCTGCGCCGGCTTCGTGCACCTCGGCGCCGACGAGGTCGTGGTCTCTCCCGTCGCGGTCGGGTCAGGCTCTGTCCGGGCCGCTCACGGCACCCTCCCGGTGCCGCCGCCGGCCGTGGCGCGGCTGCTGACCGGCGTACCTTCCTTCGCGGGGCCTCCGGGACATCCGCCGATGGAGATGTGTACCCCGACCGGGGCCGCCCTGCTCACCACCCTCGCCACCTCGTGGGGCGACCAGCCGCCGATGATGACCCGCGCGGTCGGGGTCGGGGCCGGCGGTAGGGATCCCGAGGGCTGGTCGAACACGATCCGGCTGCTGGTCGGTGAGTCCGCTGCGACGCCCGGCGCAGCTGAGCTCGTCATCGAGGCGAACATCGACGACCTCGACCCGCGGCTGATCCCGGGGGCTCTCGACGCGCTGCTGGCGGCCGGCGCGCGCGACGCCTGGGTCACGCCGATCCTGATGAAGAAGGGCCGCCCGGCCCACACGCTCCACGCTCTCACCCGTCCCGATGCCGCCGACGCGGTCCGGCGGGTGTTCTTCCGGGAGACCTCGACGATCGGCGTACGCGAGCACGAGGTCCTCAAGCACGCCCTGCCCCGCGAGATGCTGACGGTCGCGGTCGGCGGCCATCCGATCGCCGTCAAGGCAGCCCGCCTCGACGGCGAGGTCGTCAACCTGCAGCCCGAGTGGGACGACGTCGCCCGCGCGGCCGCCGCCCTCGACCGCCCCGCCATCGACGTACTCACCGAAGCGAAAGCCACGGCCCTCACCCGCCCGCTGGTCGAGCCGGATTCGTGAGGTACGAACGAATCCGTGTCGAGACCAACACAGCCCCATCGAGCGCGACCGGGCCGTGGGGGGGTGGAGAACCCACCACCCACCGCGGGCCGCCGGGGGGCCACAAGG